>JANLXT010000053.1:0-11265 GCA_031365225.1 candidate division FCPU426 bacterium | reverse complement strand
GGGGCGACCCGAAGGTCGCCCCTGAGGGCCGTCGTGGTGTTGCGCGTGAGCTTGGCATTATTTAGGTTGAGGCCCTGTCTCGACAGGCATGTTGTGCTGTTGCCACATCGGCCAGCCGCCAAAGAAAGATCCCGTGTTCTTGTGGCCCTTGTCTTTGTAAAGACGCTGCGCGACTTTGTCGCTTAGCTTGCAGCCGGCACCGTGGCAATAGGTGATGAGCTTGCTGGCTTTTTTAATCTTGGTTTTGTACTGATCGTAAAATTTGTCAAATTCGCCCAAAGGCATGGGGATCGCACCAGGGATATGCCCCTGGTCGTATTCAACTTTTGAGCGAGCATCGACAAAGAGAATGCCGTTGCTCTTGCGGTTTTCCCACAAGGGTTTGGCTTCGGCCCAATGGTAATGATGCCATTCTTTGGCCCATTCATCTGGCACGAAGGCGTCAAAATCTTGCGGGGGTGCCGCGGGCTGCACCGCGCCAGGGCGTCCGGGTTGCGCTGGCATACCGGGGTTTGAGCCTGGCATCGCGAACTGAACATTGGGTTGCGGGGCAGGTTGCACGCCTTGCTGTGCGACACGTTGGTCCTGCGCAACGCCCGTATTGTTTTGGGAGGGCGAGACACCGTAGGCCACGAGGCCTGAGGCGAGTAGCATACCCAAGCTTAAGAATAATTGCCTTTTCATGATTGTTCTCCTTGGGGAATGTTCTGGGGGTCGCTCAAGGGAGCTACCCCGTTGCTTCATAATAATAGACGTGAGGGTCAGGAAGCAAGTTCCGTCCGTCGGTCTAGCTTGCTAAAGACCTGCCGCCGTCAATGGTCAGGTCCGATCCGGTCATAAAGTCGCTTGTCGCGACAAAGACCACGGCCCGGGCGATCTCGTCGGCCCCGCCCCAACGGCCCAAAAGCGTGCGTTTCAGGCTCTCTTTTTGGCTCTGGCCTGCCTTGCCATCCATCGCCTGCATGGGGCCGGGCAAGATGCTGTTGACTAAAACAAAGGGGGACAGCGCTACGGCCGAAGTCTTGGTCAGCTGTAAAAGGCCAGCTTTTGACAAAGAATAGGGAAGATAGCCTGGCCAAGCCAAGCGCCCGCCGACATCGGCGATATTTATGATGCGCCCGGGCTGCTTATTTTTTTTCCAAGCCAAACCGAGCACCTGAGTCAAGAGCGCGGGCGCGCGCACATTGACGGCATAGCTGATATCAAAGTCGCTAGGTTTGGCTTTTTCGAGCGGTACGCGATTAAAGATAGAAGCCGAGTTGACCAATATCTGGCAAGCGCCCTTGGCTCGAAGCACCTTTTTGCCAAGCGCGAGTACGGCGCTAGCTTTGGCTAGATCGGCCTGATACAGATCGCAACGTACGCCTAGCGCTCGGATCTCAAGCGCTGTCCTTGCCGCCTCGACTCTCGATTTGCCGTAATGCAAAGCGATGTCGCAACCTTCGCTCGCTAGCTTGAGCGCGATGGCTTTGCCCAATCGTTTAGCGGCGCCTGTGACCAAAGCTCTTTTACCCAGTAGTTGCATAAGAACGAGGCTAGCAGGGGCGATTGAGGGTGTCAATTGGGCTATCTACGCCCTCCTAAAGGAGGCGGGCTTAGATTCGTTTGGCCCAGGTAGATTTCTATGCGAAAATGAAAACCTTCCCAATCACCTAGGAGCCCATCCATGTTGAAGAAAATTGCCATCGCCCTGATCGTCGTCATCGCCGCCATCTTAGGCTTGGCCGCCATCCAGCCCGACACGTTCCGCGTGGAGCGCAAGCTGCAGATGAAGGCCAGCCCGGCCAAGGTGCACGCCCAGCTCAACGACTTCCACAACTGGGGCGCCTGGTCGCCCTGGGAGAAGCTGGACCCGGCCATGAAGCGCATCCACAGCGGCCCCCTCAAGGGCAAGGGCGCGGCCTATGCCTGGGAAGGCAACAAGCAGGTCGGCTCGGGTCGCATGGAGATCCTGGAGACCAGCGCGGATAAGATCGTCGTCAAGCTCACCTTCTTGATGCCCTTCGAGGCCCACAACACGGCCATCTACAGCTTCACCCCCAAGGACGGCGGCACCGAGCTCAGCTGGGCCATGGAAGGCCCCATGAACTTCTTCTCGAAGGTCATCTGCGTCTTCGCGAGCATGGACAAGCTGATCGGCAAGGATTTTGAGGCAGGCCTGAACAACATAAAGGCCATCGTCGAGAAGTAAGCGGTTATTGGGATTTGCATTCCTACCTGAACCCCGGCATCACCCTTCGCATAAATTCGTCATAAGCAGGCGCAGTGAAACCGACATAGCCGTGGCTGGGGCTATAGATCAGCCCTTTTGCCAACAGCTTGGCGCGCAAGGGCCCTAGGCTGGTGATCTTGGCGTCCATGCTATCGGCGATGTCGCCACTGCGGTGGGGGCCGGGGCCTAGGTGGGCCATGCTGCGCAGATAGGCGCGTTCGCGCGGACTTAGGCGCTCGTAGCCGGGACTGTAAAAACTTTGGTCAAGGCGTCGGGTCGCCGCGGGGATAGCCTGCCGAATGTCCGCGAGAGTGATTTGGGATCCTGGGGCCACATTCCAAGCTGCATACGCATAGGCTTGTAAAAACGCAGGATAGCCTTTGCTCAGGCGTAAAAGCTCACGAAGCGCCTGGGGTTCAATTTCGCAGCCCATGGCTTGAGCGGGTGCTTGAATGGCCTGGGTTGCCGAGGCGCTGTCCAACGCTTCTAGGCCAAAGCTCTCAAAAACACGCCCAGCCAGTGCGCCAGGAGCGTGTGCAAGCTGATCCATAAAGGGGACACCAGCAAGTACGAGGGCACGCGGTGCTTGGGACTGCAAAAGGCGCTCTTGAATCTCGATCAGCTGCTCGATGTCCGCAGGAACAAGGGCTTGCACCTCGTCGATAAGTAAAAGGGTCGGCTTGCTTGTATCTTTAAGGGCTTGCTCGAGCGCCTGAATCACGCTCAGGCCAGGCCTCGAATAAATCATCTGGGCCTGGCACGCATTTTCTTTGGCGCTGTCGCACAAAGCTCGCAAGAGAGAACTTTTGCCACTGCCGCGTAGACCGCTAATCAAAATGCCCCTCTCGGCGTGGCCAACTTTTAGGCGCTGGAGCAAAAGAGTGGTGTAGGCGATGACGGTCTCACGACCCGCAAGTAAGGGCGGGGGGATGGACGGGCCAGAAGAGTAGGGGTTTTTGATAGGATCCATAGTTTTTATCCGATTTAAGGTAGAAGTAAGCATAGCAATAAATATAAATAAGTATATATAAATAAACATGTAATACCTGTCACAGCTTATTTATGGATTAAATCCTAGGCTTTGCTGTCTAAATTGCTAGACTTAGAAAGTCCGCAACATCTTGGCCGTCAGGAGGCCCCCGTGAAGATCATGATCGCTTATCCGCCCATCCCGTCCGACAAGGGCGTGCCACTCATCTCGCAAAATCGTCAGTTTCAATGGTTCAATCGGCCAACTTTTATTTACCCCGTGGTGCCAGCTTACGCCGCAACCTTGTTGCAAGCGCGTGGCTACGAGGCGGTCTGGGGTGATGGTGTGGCGTCGATGATGAAAGTCGACGAGTTTAAACTTTTTGTCGACAAGCACGCGCCAGACATCATCGCCATCGAGGCCAAGACGCCCGTCATCAAGCCATATTGGCGCTGGGTGGACGAGCTCAAGAAGCTGCGTCCAAACATGATCGTGGTGTTGATGGGCGATCACGTGACGGGCTTTCCCGAAGAATCTTTTGAGCATAGCAAGGTCGATTATGTGATCACGGGTGGTGACTTTGACTGGGCCTTGCTCAATTTGGCCAATCATTTGACCAAGGGCGAGGCGCTCGAGGGTGGCGTTTATTGGCGTGATCCCAAGTCCGGTTTGGTGATCAACAGTGGTACTTTTAAACTAGAAAAAGACCTTAACGAGAACCCGTTCATTGACCGCGATCTGACCCAGTGGGAGCTCTACGCGGTGCAGAATGGCAACTTCAAGTACACGCCAGGTACTTATCAGATGGCGGGTCGTGACTGCTGGTGGGGCAAGTGCACATTCTGCAGTTGGACCACCACCTTTAATAATTTCCGTGCGGTCAGCGCCGAGCGCCATTTGGACGAAGTTGAGCAGCTGGTCAAACGCTACGGTGTGCGCGAGATCTTTGATGACACGGGAACTTTCCCTGCGGGCATGTGGCTTAAGAAGTTTTGCGAGGGTTTTATCGAGCGGGGCCTGCACAAGAAGGTCGTCTATGGCTGCAATATGAAGCCTGGCGTGCTCAAGCAAGAACAGTGGGACCTGATGGGCAAGGCTAATTTCCGCTTTGTGCTCTTTGGTGTCGAAAGCGCCAACCAGACCACCACCGATCGCCTGCTAAAAGGTGGCAAGGTCGAAGAGATCCCCAACACCATGCGCATGGCCAAAAAGGGCGGCATGGAACCCCATGTCACCTGCATGGTCGGCTATCCCTGGGAAACCTACGAACAAGCCAAGAACACCATCGACCTTTGCAAGGGCATGTTTGACAAGGGATACATTGATACCTTGCAAGCCACCATCGTCATCCCCTATCCCGGCACCCCTTTGCACAGGGAAGCACGTGAAAAAGGCTGGCTCTTGACCGAAGATTATGACCGCTACGACATGCGCGAGCCCGTCATGTCGCTGATGGATGGGGTCAAGTACGAGGACATCTTAGAGCTGACCCAAGGCATCTATAAGAGCTTCTTAACGCCGCGTTTTGTCCTGCGTAAGCTGCTCTCGATACGAAACCTCGACGACATCAAGTTTTTGTTCATGGCCGGTCGCCGCGTGATCGGGCATCTGACCGACTTCAGCAAAAAGCAGCCAGCCAGAGAGACCACGGATCTGATGAAATTTTAGTAAAAGTGAGTCTCAAAAAAAGAAAGTGCGCTGGGCTAATCTTATCCGTCGCTGTTGTTTTATCCGCTTGCGCGCCCTTGCCCCCGGCTCGCGTGTTGAACCCACGACCCGAGGACGCGGCGGATGCTTTGGCGCGTTATTACGAGCAACGTGTGGTCCCGGTGGATGGTGGCTATCGAGCGTTGGGGCAGGTTTATGGCAAGCGCGCCTTGCCCAGTTTTTATGATTCGCAGGGTTCAACGATGGCAGCCAGCTGGGCCCGGTCCGCTAATTTTGTCGATACGTCGGGTTGGAGCATGGGCGGGGCGTTGCTCTTGACGGGTCTGGCCATCAGCGTCAACTCGGATCCAGGCGCACCCGCCAAAGGCGCTTGGTGGGTCATGATCCTGCCCGCTGGTTTGCTCACGTGGACCTATGTCTGGATCGCGGATGGCTGGTGGCGCAAGCCCAGCGTGGCGCTCTACAACCGGAATTTGGCGAATAGATTGGGGATCTCAGTGATCTCTGAGCCATAAAAAAAGCGCCCTCCCAGGGCGCCTTTTTTATTAAAGATTATTTGTTCTTAGTTTGTAAATCCAGACATATACCCCAGCTTGGCCGCCGTGGCCTTCACCTTGTCGGCATTCGCCATCAACAAACCCGTGCTATCCCACGTACCCTCAACCAATGCTTGGCGCCGTGACTCAGGCATACTGACCTTGATGCTTAAGGGCCCGGCGTTGACGGTCATGCTGCTGGTGTCGACAGTGAACACGGTCTGGGGATCGTCGTTGGCAATTTTTTGTAGCGCCGCCACGTCGGCCTTGCTCGCGATCACCGCGGGGATACCAAGCATCACGCAATTTCCAGCGAAGATCTCCGCGAAACTTTCCGCGATGACAGCCTTGATGCCAGGCTGCGTGGGATGGCCCCAGCGCATCAACGCTTGAGGAGCGTGTTCGCGGCTGCTACCGCAACCAAAGTTCACGTTGCCGATCAGCACGCTGGCGCCTTGAAAGCGAGCCTCGTTAAAAGGGTGCGGTTTTTGGCTGCCATCGGCGTTGAAGCGTTCGTCAAAGAAGGGGTAGTCGCCCATCTTGGTGAACGTGATCTCTTTTAAGTAACGCGCGGGGATGATGCGATCGGTATCGATGTCGTCGCCAAGGACTGGCACGGCGCGACCTTGCACTTTGCTCACTTTAGACATGGTCTGCTCCTCTTAAAGTATGCGCACGTCAGTGACGTGGCCCGTGATCGCCGCCGCCGCCACCATGGCGGGTGACATCAACAGGGTGCGCCCCGTAGGGCTACCTTGGCGGCCTATAAAATTGCGGTTGCTGCTACTGGCCGATACCTGGTCACCGATCAATTGATCGGGATTCATGGCTAAGCACATGCTGCAACCGGCTTCACGCCATTCAAAGCCCGCCGCTTTAAATATCTCGTGCAGCCCTTCTTTCTCAGCTTGAGCTTTTACTTGCATGGATCCCGGAACCACAAAAGCCTTCACGCTCTTGCTGGCTTGATGTCCCTTGACCACGGCGGCGGCGGCGCGCAGGTCTTCGATGCGCCCATTGGTGCAGCTTCCGATAAAGGCCACGTCAATCGCCACCTCGGTCATTTTTTGGCCGACTTTTAGTTTCATGTATTTGTACGCGGTCTCGAGGCTGCCACGTTCTCCTGCGTCGGCGACCTGTGCGGGATCGGGCAAGCTGTCACCCACCGCCACGCTCTGCGCGGGCGTGACGCCCCAGGTGACCATGGGCTCGATGTTCGCCGCGTCGATCTGAATGATGTCGTCGTAAGTCGCGTCTTTGTCTGAGGCCAGTCCGCGCCAGGTGGTGACGGCCTTGTCCCAGGCCGCGCCTTTGGGTGAATGCTCGCGACCCTTCAAGTAAGCGAAGGTGGTCTCGTCGGGGTTCACGTAGCCCGCCCGTGCGCCGCCCTCGATAGACATGTTGCAGACCGTCATGCGGCCTTCCATGCTCATCGTGTCAAAGACACTGCCGGCGTATTCGTAGGCGTAGCCGATGCCGCCCTTGACGCCTAACTTGTTGATGATCGCCAAGATCACGTCCTTGGCCGTGACGCTGGGCTTGAGGCTGCCGTTCACCTCGATGCGCCGCACTTTCATGGGGTCCATGGCCAGGCATTGGCTGGCCAAGACATCGCGCACCTGACTGGTGCCAATGCCAAAGGCCAAGGTCCCAAAAGCGCCGTGGGTGCTGGTGTGGCTGTCACCGCAGGCGATGGTCATGCCAGGCTGGGTCAAGCCCAGTTCGGGTCCGATGATATGCACGACCCCCTGGCGACCGGTGGCAAAGTCATAAAAATTAATGCCAAACTCTTTGGCATTGCGTTCGATGGCCTGCATCATCTGCTCGGCCTGGGCGTCAGCAAAAGGCCTGGCTTGATCAAGGGTCGGGACAATGTGGTCCATGGTGGCGAAGGTGCGTTGGGGATAGGCGACCTGCAAGCCCTTTTCGCGCAGCATGTCAAAGGCCTGCGGGCTGGTGACCTCGTGGATCAGGTGCAAGCCGATAAACAATTGGGTTTGGCCCGTGGGCAACTGCGCCACCGCGTGCGCGCCCCAAACTTTGTTGTAGAGCGTGTTCTTTGCCATGCCAGCCTCCTGAGCGTCAGGTGTTGACTCTAGCGCAGGACTAGCTATTTGAAAAAGATATGTTATAAATAGATAGCATAGATATTAGCTATGAATTGCTTTTGTGGGCAAGGGGGGGCATTTTGGAAATACATCAATTGCGCTATTTTTTGGCGGTGGCCGAGACCGCCAGCTTTACTCGGGCCGCTAAATTTTGCCATGTGAGCCAGCCGTCGCTGTCGATCCAGCTGGCCAAGCTCGAGGCCGAGCTGGGCGGAGCGCTTTTAGAGCGTGGGCGCAAAGGCGCGCGCCTGACTCAACGGGGCGAGCGCTTTAAACCGCGAGCCAGCGAGGTCCTCAGCCAACTTGAGCTGGCGCGGCAAGAGCTGGGCGATCTAGATGGACTTAAAGCGGGTCGAGTGGGTTTAGGCTGTCTGCCCACGACAGGCGCCTTTGTGTTGCCACCGTTGCTAAAAGCGTATCGGCAGGCGTATCCGGGCGTGCAGGTGGTGTTGCGGGAGGACAGCTCGCCGGGACTGCGGCAGGCGCTTTTGGATGGCGAAGTGGATTTGGCAATTGTGGACGAGGCGGGTTTGGGTGTGGGGATAGGGTCCGCACCATTGTTGGTAGAACCACTGTTGTTGGCCCTGCCTAGCAAACATCGTTTAGCCAAACGTTCCAGTGTGCGGTTTGGCGAGCTGGCGGCAGAAGCCTGGGTGCTGATGAAGCCAGGGCATGGTTTTCGTGTTATCGTGAATCGATTGTTCGCAGATTTGGGGATGGTTCCCAAGGTCGTCTTTGAAAGCGACGAGATCGCCACCGTGCAGGCGCTGATCGCCGCGGGCATGGGCATCAGTTTGGTGCCACGCATGGTCAAGCGTTCTGGCCTGGCTTATGCTCGGATCGCGCCAGTTCAACCGACGCGCAGTTTAGCGTTGGCCTGGCGTAGCGGAGCTGCGCTTAGCGCCGCCGCCACCGCGCTCAAAGCAATCTGCATCGCTCAAGGAGGCAAGCCGTGATCCATTGCGTCAACCTCAACGCCACCCAGGATCTTTTATTTTTGCTACCGGGCCTGCGCCTGGGCCAGGTGAATCGTGCCGCCGCGTTGTTGCAATACCCGGGCGGCAAAGGCAACAACTGCGCGCGTGCGGTCGCTTTGTTGGGACACAAGCCGTCGCTGCACGCCTTTATCGGCGCCTCGGAGCGGTCCAAGGCCAGCGCATTCTTTAAAAAGCAAGGGGTGGCACCGCGTTTGCAAGTCGTGCCAGGCACCGATCGTCCTTGCTTGGTCTTGATGAACGCTGACAAAGACGAAGAGACGGTGATCAACAGTCCCTCTCGGCTAAAGTTAGGTCCGGGCGCACTCGAGAGCCTGGTGCTAGGACTGCTGCGCGCGATCAAGCCGGGTGACCTGGTGACATTGAGTGGCGGCTTGCCCGAGGGCCTTAAACCAGATACTTTCAAAAAAATAATCGCGCGCGTCCAGGCGCGCGGTGCCGTTGCGTTGTTGGACAGCTACGGACCGGGGCTTAAAGAAGGGGTGGAGGCAGCCCCCTTTTTGGTCAAGCCCAACGTCGAAGAGCTGGGACAGACCTTTGCGTGGCGTGTCAACACGCGTGACCAGATTTTGGACGCCGCTCGCAAACTTTTGCGCAAGGGACCCCGCTGTGTTGTGGTGACGCTTGGCGCGCGCGGCGCCATCGCGTGCACTCAACGCGAGAGTCTTTTTGCCCACCCCTTGCCACTCACGCGCGGTTTTCATTCACCCGTCGGCTGTGGCGACGCATTTTTGGGCGGGCTGACCTGGGCGTTGCATAAAGGCGAAGATCTGGCGACATGCTTGCGTTGGGGCACCGCTTCGGCGTGGGCCAATTTGCAAACACCCGGCGCAGTTTTCTACGCCAAAGGTGTGGTTCAAGCGCAATGCCCTCGCGTGAGGATCAGCCGTCTGGCTTGAGGCGTGTTCGGGTCCGTGTGATTTTCGTTTATGCTTGTGAGTCCTTAGTTTTTGGGTGATTTCGCTGTTTGACAGCCATTCAAAGCGGACTCTATAATAGTGGCCTTCATCTCGGCATAAGACGCCTGTAATAAAAATGCTTAAATAGCAAGCGTTTTTGAAAGACCTTCGGAGACAACGTGGCGCTTAATGCTCAACAAATATTAGACCTCTGCAGTGGCAAGAGCATTCGAGCCATGCGGTCAGTTTGCTTTGACGCGAGCCGCACGATGGAACCTGTTCAAGCGTTCGCGCTTGCTCAGAGCCTGTATCCCAATCCCGATCCGTTTGGCGCGATGGCGGCGACCTTGTTGGCGGGACATGTGTCGTATCTTTTGCCACAGGCGCTGCTTTTTTTAAAAGAAAAATCCGCGATCCATGAGGACTCGCGTGTGCAAGATTGTTTGGCGCGCGCATTGGATCATTATCTGCTTAACCGTGGGTATGATCGCGCCGCGGCGGTGATGCAAGCGTGGGCGCGCGACCCCAACGAAAATTGCCGCAAGGCGGTTGTTGAGGCGCCACGCGCCTGGGGTCAAAAAGAATACTTTAAGGCGCATCCCGACATCGCGTTTGCGTTTTTAGGCGCGATGAAAGCGGACACGCGTCCCGCGGTGCGCTTTAGCGTTGGGCGAGCGTTGGCAGAACTGGGCGTGGACTTTCCCGCGCAATTGGTCGCCGAGCTCAAGACCTGGCCCATGAGCCAAGCCGAGATAAAAAACACCTACATGTTTGCCAGCAAGAATGTGCACACCCAGATGGGAACGCTTTACACCAAACCAGAAAAATAGGGATCGTCGCGTGGCATTGAGCGCTCTTAAGAAAAAAAGTTTACTCACAGGTTTGGCCTTCACAATTTTGTGCGCGGGCGCGCTTGGCTTTAGCCTTCAGCGCCTTGCGCGCAATGGCGAGAATGCCACGCTCGATGTTTTGAGCGAACGGGCGCTAAGCCTGGTGAGCGCTGCGGCGCTGGCGGTGGATCCCGTCGCGCACAGCAATTTTTCGAGCGCCAGCGAGAGTGGCATGCGGGTCGCATCCGATCAGCTGCGTGGGCTGGCCGCGTCTCAAGTTGGCCTGAGCATCCATAGTCTGCAAACCCTGCGCCAGGGTGGCGAAGGGTTTGTGGTGGTCTTGGCCGAAGAGTCCGCGCGCTTGCGTCCCGCGGCCTTGCCACCCTTGGGACGGCGTGTGTGGGAGCAACGCCAAGCGCTCTTTGAGATGCAAGGCCAAGAGCTTATCGCGGCCGCACCTATTTTTGACAGCGCCCAGCGCCCCGTGGGCTTGGCGCTGACAAGAGTCTCGTTGAGTGGGGTGCGCCAGATCGCTCAAGATCAGCAACGGCAGGCTTGGATCTTGACCTTGGTGCTGGCGCCCTTGCTGGGGCTGGTGGTGGCTTGGATGAACGCCCGGGGCGGTCGTGAGATGGAAGACTTGGAAGGAAGCCTATCCCAGTATCTGGATGGCACCGTGGGTATGGATCATCGTTTGGTAGTGGATTCAGGCCGCACGACCGCCGACTTGAGCCAGACGTTCAACGGTGTCATGGACCGTGTCACGACCATGATGGGAAGCGTTCGCAAAGGGGCGGATCTGGTGTCGAGCTCGTCGCAGCGCGTCTCGCTGACCGCGGGTGAAGTCTCGAGGATGTCGGGTGAGGTCGCCACCACGATCCAGCAAGTAGCTAAAGGCACCGAAGAGCAGAGCGCCCGCACCAGCGAGTTAAACACGATCATGCAAGGGGTCAGTGATTCGGCAGCGCTCAATCGACGCAAGGCCGAAGAGACCACCGCGGCGGGGCAAGGTGCGCTTGAGATCGCGCAGACCATCGCTACCTTGGC
>JANLXT010000279.1:0-14247 GCA_031365225.1 candidate division FCPU426 bacterium | reverse complement strand
GTCGAAATCGAAAACTTCCGCCGTGTCCAAGTGGACAAGTACGCGTTTATGTACGCGCTCAACGTAGCGGTCGGCAACAATACCACACTCCCAGCACTCTTGACCATTGAAGAAGACGCGGACTTCCTGGTACATAGTATTACGGGTTCGGCCTATGGTCCTACCGACGTCAACGGTGCCCGTCAATCGACGATCGCAACCATTTTCCCTCTGGCTGGAACGTCCGTCGGTTTTGCCGACCGTGGCCTTATGACGAAAATCACGGACACGGGATCGGGCCGCGTGCTCACGAACGGTTGGGTTCCACTTGAAACCATTCTGACTCCGGGATACGGTCTCTCTCTCGATACCCCGTACCCGTTCAAGTACCTGATTCGCAAAAACTCGAAGATTCAGTTCGACTTGCGTAACCGGGACACGACCGCGACCTATTTTCACTTCACGTCCATTGTCTTGAACGGAACCAAGTACACGGGTTAAGCCAAGGGCTTAACCTTGGGGTATTGCGTTGCAATACCCAAGGCCGTCCGCACACCAAAGGAGCGACCGTGCAAACTTTTAGGGACGTCGGGGAAGAAGTTCTCTTTTTCCGTCGGCAACAAATAACCAAGTACACGCATGTGTACAGTATATCACTACAGCTTTTGAATGCGACACAGCCAGGCCTAGTGCAGAATGTGGAACCGATTCTCCAGATTATGGAAGACGCGGATTTCCACATTACTCACATGACCGGGAGCGTGACGGACCCGACCGATTCAATCGGCAAGCGGTATATTACCACGGGTGGCAGCGCCCTTGGCCTTTTGTTCCCGCTCGCGGGAAGCCCCAACCGGGGTGAACGTGGTATTTGGTTTAAATTTGAGAATCCGAAAGTCAACCGACCCTTGCAAATGGGTCTTCCCAACCTGGACGCCGTGACCCGTGCGGCCCAATACCTAGTTCCTTACAACAATACGCTTATCCCTTTTGAAAGCGTGTTCTCGCCTGGTTACGGGAACTCTTGGGGCAAACCCATCAAGTTCGATTACGCGCTCATGCGAAATGAGCGGTTAAAAATAACCCTTCAAAACCGGGCTTTTGGAATAGCGGAAGCGGCCCCACCGCTTTATACTCGCGTATCCATGGCCTTCATCGGACACCGCTATGAAAGTTGAGCGCAATAACCTGACTCGTCGCGAACCCCAAGTCCCGCATGACTACGCGGTGCAGCTCGGAGAAAAAAAGCGGGACCAGAATGTGGAAGCGTTTCCGTTTTTCTACAACTTCATCCGTTACCCCTACCAAATAGGTACGCCGGACGATTCCTTTGGAGCTAATCAGGTTACGGGTATCTACCGTGTTACGGCGGATAATGCGGAAGGTCCTGATGGCTTGACGCTGCCCTCGGGCGGAATTCTGGACATCCCTATCGTCATGGACCATGACGCCAATTTCCATCTTCTGTATACTAAGTTCGGCGCGTTCCGCGTGAGTCAGTTTACGGTCGTAACAACCGATGCCGGGGACACGTTCGCGCAACCGGCCACGGACCCTTTGATAAACGGTATGACCCTTGTCATTGACACCTTGATGTCAACGACCGGCCCCATTGTCGGAACCACGTACTTTGTAATTAGCGCCGGTGCTTCGACGTTTCAAATCTCCCTCACGGCGGGCGGTGCGGCTATCCCACTTACTACGGACGGGTCGGCGGTATTTCGTCGGCTTGGCGGGCAGTTCGGAAGTCGTGAGTATACGATTTTTCCTTACGCGACCACGAACCCCGGCGTTAACGGAGTCGCGCTTGTACCCGACGTACAGCGTAATGCACGCATTCCTTATTGGACGGAACTCGATGTTAGCTTGTATATGACTTCAAGCGCGTCTAGGGACATTTATGGCGGGTTCCAGCGCGAACCGATTGGCGGGGCCACGCTTGAGGCGCCGATCCCTATTTTGAACTTGCAAGGGTCTCAGGATGGAATTGGAATGCTCAAAACGCCGTTCCAGTTAACGAAGTCGGCAACGATTTTAATCCGGGTCAAATCCCGAAGCGCCTATCCACTTCGCGTTTATGGCCATTGCTTTGGTTATAAGATTACTATCTAAGAATCACACCTTTAAGGGACGCCATGCAAGACAATATTATCGAGGGGCGGCTTGGGGATATTCCTTATCGGACCTCGCCGCCTATCCTATTCGTTTATTCGGAATTGGCTTCGCTTGATGCCGGTGCGTATAACTGGCCCGTGGGCCAAAAAGCGGTGTTCACGCCGTCTAGGCCTATTAATGCCAATAGTCTGTACCTGTTCAACTGCATGGACTTCGCATGCGACATCGACCAGGCCGATTACCAATCCGCTATTTCATCGGTCATGACTTTTTCCATGTACTTGCAATCGGACGCCGGTTCCCCCGCGCTCCGGGAACCGATTCCTTTGGTCAAGTACTATAATACGATTCCTTATATCCTGAATATTTTGGGAACCGAGCTATTAGGCGAAGCCTATCAAAATAGTTCAGCAGTGTCCCCGGCGCAGGGGTATACCTTCAACCGGCTGATGGGCGATATAAGCGGCACGTTGACGCAAACGCCGGTCCTACTTGGGAAAACGAGTATCACCGCGACCGTGGTATTCAGTGCGCAAGAAATTACGGATAAAAATTTCATTAAGGATTTCGTGGACCGGTCTGAGGCGAGCATCACCGCCAAAAATACTTCGGCCAAGTCACGTATTTCCGGGGGAATCTGGCAATGAATAATTCCAATAAATATGGATCGCTTGTCGATTCGTTCGCGGCCCCGGACATGTACAATTTGGCAATGCCCGTTACCCCGCCCACTGATTTGAATCTTACGACGGTTGCGTTCGCGAACACGTACTTGAGTTTTAGGAATTCGACAACTTCTCGCGTTGTTGATTTTAATCCGAATGACAATCCCTATATCCGCGGTCTTGCCTTGACGTCGAATTTGGCCGACGGATTGGTCGATGCTTCGAGCGCGCACTATGGAGGATCTATTTCTTGGCAATGCGTACTTCGCCCGCACCGCGTAAGCGCGGCCTTATCAGGCACCATAAACAATGTCGTGGGCACCGCGACGATCACGGGCGGGGGTGCGGCTAAGTTCACGCAAGAACTTGTGGTCGGGGCCACGCTTGTTTGGATTGACGATCAACAGGTCCAACGCGACGGTACGATCCTTACGATTACCGACGACAACACTTTAACTCTAAACGCCAATACCCTTTCCGCGGGCATGTTCATTGCTGGAACGAGTTATAAAAAAGGGTATATACTTGTGGGTCAGGACGGATATGCCGGTGACGCGATTTCGATTCCGTTCCTGCAAATGAATAATATGTACCCGTTCGCTTTTTTCGCCGCCCGTGCGAGCCTGATTTACACGCCTCGCGGAAAAATAACTTTGACAGCTGGTAGCACAGCGGTTACGGGCGTGGGCACCAAGTTTTTAACGGACATTGTCCAAAATGGAAATGCCGGACTTGGGTATATTATCGGTTGGGTTGACGATTTGGGCTTTCGTCGTACTGCCAGGGTCGCGACTGTCAACTCCGATACTCTTTTACAGGTTACCGCCAATATTCCAGCCGGGTACACGGGCACGAACGTGTCGTTCGTCGATCTCGATAACGCTTTACGGTTACAGGCGTTAATTCCTTTTGGAATTTTTGCCTATACCATTTCGATTAGCCCGTCCTTTGCAGGCAAGCGTCTATCGTTCGGCGTCATGGCCGAAATTGAACACTCCTTCGTGATGAGCGGATCGTTAACATAGTATGCGCCCAGGAATGGCCAAAGGTCCGAGCGTTGACGCCGTTATACCGGGGAGTGCCCTTTCCCTGCTATCGCTTGTCGTAACAGGAGCGACCACTTTAAGTGGTGGATTAATCCTTGGGGCAGGGTTCGTTGATAAGACAAATGCCATTACAGGGAATACGACCCTGACGGTTAGTAATAGCTCCGTATTCGCAAACGCGACGAGTGGTAGTTTTACCATTACCTTGCCCACGGCCGCGACCGCTGCCGGGCTTACCTATGCCATTTATAAAATGGACGCGTCAACCAATACCGTCACGATTGACGGGTCTGGAAGCGAAACGATAGGCGGGGCCTTAACCGTTGTCTTAGGGGGAAATACTTCAAACTCCCGGTTGATTATTATTAGCGACGGGGCGAACTGGCAGATTAAAGAATTATATGAGGAGGGGGCTTACACCGCTACGCTCACGGGTTGCACCACTAGCCCGACGGCGACGGTGTCTTATGTAAGAAATGGAAAAACGGTATCTGTTCGAATGAGTACGCTTGTTGCGACAAGTAACACCACCACTTGCACTATCACGGGAATGCCGTCCCATCTTTGGCCTGTAACTGGATCCAACCCGGTTATTGAAGATGTGAGAAACAATACCCTTAGTCAGATTGGGCTAATCTCCATATCGACAGTCGGGGTATGGAGCCCTTATTACTATTCTACAATTTCAACCCAAACCAATACTTTTACGGCGGTTGGAACCAAGGGCGTCGGATCGCTTGATTTCACCTATTCCACGCAATAACCAGACCTAAGGATTACTACGGAGGCATAGGCACATGACGCTATAACCATTCGATTCTAAATTCAAGTCACACCGTTTAAAAAGGAAACCCAATTCCATGATTTCAAAAACAGTCTTGACCCGCGAACAAGCAGTACAGCTTTACACCGTCATTTTCCAAATGAAGGGATCGGAAGAGTATTTGAATTGTCGGAAAGGCATTCAAACGAGAATCGCGACCCTTTGGCCTGAAATCCTTAAGCCCGCTCCGGGTGAAGATGATTGGGATAAAACCGAAACCCGTTCCATGGAATTGTCCGAAACCGATAAACGGACTTTGGGCGAAGGCATTCGGTCCATACTTGCGTCGGGAAATGGAAACGGTGCCGACCTTGAAATGTGTATTCAGTATGCGAAATTGTGCATGGTTTCAAAGTGGTTTATAAGCGTTATCGCGGCCAAGTCAATCCCGGCATTTGAAGGACAAAGCGATGACGAACCCGAATTAGAGTGAACTTTGAGACGCTTTTATACGTATAATTGTTTCGTGCTTTCGATTACTTTAAATGGAGAACGGTCATGAAAAATTGGAAAACAACTTTGGGCGGCATTCTCGGTTCCGTAGGAATCGCTTTGACCGCGTCCGCCAATCCTACCGTGCACATTGTCGGCCTCGGCATTTGTGCGAGTGCGTCGATTTGGTTCGGGTGGCACGCCGCCGATAAATCATGACGCATAAAATCAAAATCGTTATTCCGTTCTATTCCGAGTTTGAAGCAGTTAAACCGGGTCTTCGGGCGCTACGGAATTGGAATATTGATTTTGACGTGCAACCGGTACAGGGCGCGTATGTCCATGAGAACCGGAACATGGGAGTCAATTCGGGGCGTAGCTTTGCCACGTTCCAGGGTCCGGTTGAAGGCTATAGCCATTTCCTGTTTATCGACTCGGACATTAGCTTCACGCCGTCGCACCTTCATATTGCATTAAGGCACGCGGCCCCGGTCGTCACCTTGCCCTATCTCCGGCATGAAGGCGACGGTCTCTATCAAGTAGGCGAACTCGGACCTAACTCCCTTATTCAGTCGCGATACGGAAGGCATGACCGGGGCGTGAAGCATGTGACGTTCACGGGCGGGGGCTTTCTGCTTGTCGCCGCCGAAGTCTTTCCCATGATCAAGTATCCGTGGTTCCACCATAGTGTTACGACGATTGGGGATGAATCCTTTCCCCTTGGCGAAGATGTGATTTTTTCACACAAGCTACTCATGGCCGGGATTCCGATTTTGTGCGATTTCGATTACCCCGTTAAACACCGCTTGCGGTCGTTTGGAGATTTCGATGTCAGCTTTTGATTCCGCCTTGACCGAAGTCGATACCCTGGCCGCGTCACAAAAGGTGCGGCTATTCGACGTCTATGCCTTGGGGCCGTTCCTACTTTATGCCGCGACCCGTAAAGCACCCCTTGGACGTTGGACGAAGCGTACTCTATTCGTGGCCGGAGTCATGTCCATTGTTTACCATTGGAATAAATACCGCTCCATAAAATCGGACCTTGCTAATGTCGTACAAAGTACGGGCGTGAAAAATACCGGGGTTAAAAATGTATAACAAAGAATACGAACCCACTTTAAATGCCGTTGCCGCCGCGCTCAAAATGAATCCTGCTTGGCTTTACAACGTCATTATGCTTGAATCGGCTTGGTCCCCTTCCGCGTATAACAAAAGCGGCGCCGTAGGCCTTATCCAATTCATGCCGAAGACCTTGAAAGATTACGGGCTTTTGTCCGCGCAACTGGCCGCTAAAATTCCCGCAGGGAAAACACCGGTCCCGGAAAATATCAAGCAGGAAGTCCGAACGGAATTCCTGGCCAAGTATCCATCCATTGTTTCACAGCTTGAAGGGCCGGTCCTGAAATACTTCAAGCGGTATCACGACTATCCGACCGAGCAGTCCGTCTATATGACGGTCTTGTATCCGGCCTATCGCAACGCCTCGCTTGATGCGCCATTCGACGCTACCGTGCAAGCGCAGAATCCCGGCATTCAGACCGTGGGCGATTACGTTGCCTTGGTACAATCCCGCGCACGGACAAAAGAAATGATCGCGAAAGTCAAATCACCCTTAACCCTCCTGACCGTTGCCGCAATCGGGCTTGGGAGTTACTATATCATGCGGTCTGTGTAATTTTTCACATTTAAAAAAGGAACCCACCTTGCAAGACGATGAAACCCCCATCGAGGGTATCACAGAAGATACCCCCGATGAAATAACCGATTTCGTTCGCAGTAATGACGTTGCCGACAAGTATGTCGTCATGCTCAAGCAAAGGCCGGAAGGCGGCGGACCCGCTCAGACCTTGCGCTCGTTCTCAAACTACTATCCGAACGTCAATACGCTTGGCAAGGAATGGGGACCGGGTTCGTACTCGCTTATCTTTTCCTGGCGTGGCGAAGGCAAGAGCGGCAAAAAAGAAACGCTCACGAAAGAATTCAAAATTGATTTGCCCGAACGGGCATGGGCCGACGAGCACGACCAATACTTAATGGAGCGAAGCCAGAAGCGGCAAGCGGTCCTTGAAAAGACCCTTAAGAATGACGCGATTAAAAACCGTATCTTAGGACCGGGTGCCGTTCCCCAAGCCGCCCCCGTGTCCGAGTTCGACACCATGAAAAAGTTTCTGGTTATGGCCAAGGAACTCGGCGTGCCGATTGGCGGGCAAGTAAAGCCGGAACCGAAGGAAAAGGAAAAAAAGTCCTTTGCCGATAGGCTTATCGACCTTGCGCCCGCAATAACGGCGATTGGTGCCGTCGTAAGCCCGCTTGCCGTGGCGTACATATCCCGCAAAAAAGAACCGGAGGATAAATCCACGACGAACTTGCTATTGCAGCACGTCTTGACCCAAAAGCCGCAGGAGAATGACGTTATGAAACAGTTCGTACCTTTTTTAATGGGAACCATGAAGCAAATGATGGACTTTAAAGAATCAATCCAGCCGGAAGAAAAAGAATCCCTGGTCGAACGCCTTATCGACAAGCTGGCCCCGGTCGTGCCGCAAGTCCTGGCCCTGGCAACCATGCCCAGGGCGCAGATGGACACGAATCCCATGGTCAAAATGGCCCGGAACATGCCCGACGTCAAGGCCATGGCCAATGACGCGGAAATGCTCGCCATGGCCGTGCCGAAGCTCGATGAAATCTACGGTGCGCAGAACGTGGATGACATTCTGGCCGTCGCCGGGGTTGTTCGCCCGCCCGAATTCGCGGAGAACTACAGGCGGTTCCCGTCCAAGGGTTACAGGACGGACGGCACCCCTGAGAATGAGCCGCCCTTGGACGATGGACGGAACGCCAAACCGTCTGATGTGGTGCCCGGAGCGTGCGTGGGACAGGATGAAGAAGGGTTGCTAGAGTAATGGACTATCACGGCATCAAGATTGATTTTATCGGCCTTGCCGCCGTGATCGCTGCATTAGCTACTCTTTATTCAAAGATAAAGGCAGACACCAAGAAACGCGAAAGCGATTCAAAACAGGAAGACGAAGATGGCCCGCAAAATCTTAAGCAGGATTGATACAGTGGAAGGATGGAACGTGATTAGTTTCCTATCCGGATTGACGTCACTTTTTTGCCTTGGGGCTTATCTCGTTCTAAAGTAAATGCTCCCGCCCCGGTTTTGGAAGTGGGTTTCTTTTCCGGGAGGGGGCGGGGCCAAGGCGAGTAATCGCCAAGGCCTTTTTTTCGATTAATGCATTAGGTTTGGGATTGGTCCAATGGCGGGCATCACATTAGTGCACCAACTTATTTAAGGCGCTTCCACCTTTATTTTTTACAAGGGCTTCGTAGGCATCGTCCGGGATACGTACCAGAAGCCTAAAGACGGGAATCGGAGCCTGTCTTGTGCCTGGAAGGGCCACGGCTGATTGGGGCGCCGCAATCATTCCGGCGATAACTTGGATAAGCTCGCAACCATCTGCCTCGGCCTCTTTAACCATTTCGGTTAGCTTATCCTCGCTGCACGTCCCGTAGAAAAACGTGGTGTAGTGTGTGGGGTCTCGGGGTTTGAATTTTAATTCGGTCATTATGGGTTTCCTTTTTTAGTGTGAAAATTTAAAACGGCACACCTTCACATTTCGCGGCTTCTTCTAAGGTAAGAACTTTTAGGCGAAATTTATAGCTATCGGAATGAATGCTTTTTTCCCCATTAAAATAATCCGCTTGGAATATATAGGCTTCGACTTCGGTTGGGAATAGTTTTGCGTGCATTCCCAAGTACGTCCAAGGCGACGACTTATCGCTCCAAAACATGGCATCCGAACGCTGCACGACATACCCAATGGAATCTTATTTATCAAGCGATTTTTTAATAACGGGGTCGTAAGTCGGATTTACAAAATAGGGTTCAGCGCAATAGCGGCATTGATAATTCGGATCGCGGTCCTTAAAATTAATATCAGTAAATTCATTCGCCATTTTTTCATCCGGGAACCCGATCGAATTACTCTTATCTCTTGTCCATCCACAATGAGGCCCACCCCAATATTTACCGTCAAAGCGCCTTATGACGTAAAAGTTTTGCTTGTTAGGTTTGCCGCCAAGCGGTTTCTTATCCATGTCGTATTTTTTAAGCAAGACTTCAATCGCGGCCAAGTGTTCAATGTCTTCCCCGATCAGTTCCCCGTATTCCATTTCGACTTGCATATAATACACGGTTAAAAGGTCAAGATCCTTTTGGGTCTCGCTTAATTTTTTGGACAATTCCTCTATACGCTTGCCGCTCTCTTGTAAAGTCGCGGCCACGCGTGTGATTCGATTTAATTTGTCGTGAATTTTGAAGCTCATTTTAATCGCCTTCCATCGAGCCGCGCGCCTGGGAAACCCGGCGACCCATTAGATTTTACCGTCTTCTGAATCTTGAATTTATTTTGAACCTGAGTAGGATTAGGTTTCACCTTCATAATAATCATGCACGAAACGCCGGGCAGGGCATTAACATTTCCAAACTTAGGGTCAAAGGTTCCAATAGAAATGCTTATTGGCGTTCCGGAGGTTAGATAAAGCGCAGGGCCAGGAATCCGCGCAATAATACTATCCGTGCGCACTGAAAGTTTACCGCCATCGACGATGCCCGCGTTCCCGCCACGGGCTTCCCAAGCGTCTGGGAGAATTTGTCCGGGCGGGGCCGGTTCCGTCTGCACTATATGCGCCGTGATTGGTTCCTGGTAGTACGCCGTGTCCGGGCAAAGCAGGGCGAATAAAAGCAGGGGATTCATACTCGGGTTCCTTTTTTTAACATGGTTTTTCTAATCGTGTGGGAGTCTTCAAAAATTATTGCAAGAGTAGCAAGATCGTCCGGGTCGAAATCAAGCCTGCTTAAAGCGTCCCAATCATAGCCCACATTTTTAAGCACATCCAGGCATCGCAATTCCATATCGCATTGCGCGGTTGAATTATCGTCTTCATTTTGACACAATAAAATAAGACTTAAGGTAAATGCCTTTGCAAAAAGATTTTCCTCGCGCAAGGCTTGGTCATCTTCTTTTTTCGTGCAATTCATATTTCCGTTTCCTCAAAGGGTACAGGTGATTTAAATCCCATAATGTCCGTCTCTCTCAAGTCCCCGTCGTTAAGCGCCTGGATGGAAGCAACCCGCGTCGCCACCTTCCGGCACATTTCTTCTTCGACAGTGCCTTTGGCATAGATAATGCGCTGCAATGATTTAGACTTACCACCGGCCCTATGGACCCGGCCCGTAGCTTGAATCAGGTCTTGCGCCGAATAAGTCGGGCAAATAAGCGCCACGCGCCCATACTTGCCATGCAAATCATGCAGGGACACGCCAACGCCACCGGCTTTAATGTTGCAAATGATCACCCTGGCCTTATCATCCTGGAAATCTTGAATTTCTCTTTCTCGTTCCCCTTTTTTGGTTTGATCGCCATAGATAAGGGACGCTTTCGGCAACCTTTGTACGAGTAACATCAAGGTTTCGGTATAATTCACAAAGATTGCCACGGATTTATTGTTCTCTAAATAGTCATTTGTCAGGGCGACAAGCGTATCAATTTTAAGAAACTCGGTTAATTGGCGGTATCGCATATTCAAGGTAAGGGCCGCGCTCGGCCATCCCTCCTTGGCATCTTTTTGAAGCTGTTTTATTTCCTTAAGCAGCGTGTCGTATGCGTCATTTTGCTTTTTCCAACCCTTAATTTCGTACAGGGCCGCCGTGATTTGCGTTTCAGGAAAGCGGTCCCCCAGGTCCGCTATCCGCATACGTGCGGCCTTGGACGGGTAGATTTGTCGATGGACGGTTAACATGGCCGCGTCCGCGTCCTGGCACCGCCAGACGACGCGCTCGTCCCTCCCTTGCGTGTCCTGGTAGCACCCCATTTCCTCGGACCACATCTTAAAATTGATCAGGTCATGCAAGTCAAGTCGGTATCCCAAGCCGCGCATGTCACGGGGATTGTCTGCCGCCGTCGCAGATAGGCATAGGGTGATCAAGTCTTGCGCCTTTGCCGCTATAAGCATGGCGGAATTCTGGCTATCGACCCCTTTCGCTTTATGGACCTCGTCTAGTATCAAAAGGATTTGGGTACGGCCTAAGTTCCAGGTATAAACCCCGGTACGATAGTTGTAAAAGCCGTGTTTAAAACCCTCAGACTTAGCGCCTTCCCAATTGGTTACAAAGTAGGGTTTAATGCCGAAGTCTTTTAGAACGCGCTCCCAGGCAGGGACGACGGACTTGGGGCATACTATGGCCGGGGTCAGGCGTAGCTCACGACACGCGGCAACGGCGGTATAGGTTTTCCCCGTGCCCGGATCGGACATGTCCAGGGCATAGCGATTTTTTCCTAGCACGGAAACGAGATTGGACGTATGCGGAATTTGGTAATCGAGTAGGCCTTTATTATTCCGTAACATGGTTTTGATACCTTGTTTCAGACGGGATAAAAAAAGAAGCTGGAATCCAAAACCGTTTATATACGGCGAAAACGAAAAACAAAAAGGTCAGGAATACAAGACTATCAATAAAAAGACGTAAAAAGTTTTTCATTTCCTGTTTTCCTTTACGGATTTTAAAGGAATTAGGTCCAAGAGAACTTCACAAAAGTCGGTCAGGACCATGATAGTGTAGTGTAGGAAGGTGCGGAGTAGGACTAAAAAGCCGGTAAATAAGAAAATGGGTGCAATGGATGCGAGAATAGCGACAGTGTACACGATTTCAAATAGGGTTTTCATAATGGCCTTTAAGATGTAAGTGATTAGTTGACGTAGATTAAACATAGCCGTAACATTTCCCGATATTTTCAAGCGGTGTGAATAGGTTACAATCGGGACAGCAGCCTTTTTTTGATCCGTAATAAATCCATTTATGATCGTGCAAGTACTGAGCCGTATAACGAATTCGGATTTCTGGCTTGCATTCCGGGACCATGATTTTAATATCGCAGTATCGGCACCTTACACTAGATCGAGGCATGGGAGATTAGCTCTTTATCGGTCGCGTTCAAATAGGCCAGTGCCATGCAAGTTACCGTAACTTTCTTATTATGTCCTAAATGTTTGCGCCGTTCATCGACTTGCGCCATGACATTGGGGTGAATTTTTGCAAGCCAAAACGAGGTTTCCAAGTCTTTTGTTGGTTTCTTAAGTCTAGGCATTTATGTAGCTTCCTTATATTTAAAATAAAATTTCTCGATAATGAAAAGACGGTAAGGGTCCGACACATGGGGGTTACTGGATTTATAGAAATGGATCACGTCTGGGTAATTTGCATCCTCCCCAAAAGTTTGCGCGGACCCGGACAAGGCATCGAGACCTAGATTTTGAAGTAACCGACAATTACAAAGAAGTAAGGCCATGGCATCGGGATTGTTAATGAATTTGTACACGATTTGGGTTTCCTTTTTTGGCTTTTGGATTATTCGACTGGTATGACAATTAAATCTTTTTTGGTCATGGTTTTATCCATCCACATATTAGGATTAAAATTTTCAATCCATTTTTGGGCGCTTTCTTGAGTGCTATAAATAGCCAATAGAACATTGGGTTTTGTAGCGTGCTTGATATGATATTTCATACGTTTCTCTCCTTTATAATTTTTTCTAAAATGTGCAGGGTCTGTATATGCACATCCCAGATAACTTTAGACACCATAAGGGCCTGATAACTTTTGCATTCAGGATCTTAATTTTCTTTAATCCAGGCTTTACAATGATCAATTTTTGATTGTAATATTTCTAGGCTATCTTTTATTATAGCTTTACAGATTTCACGCTCAAATTTTTCAGCTTCTATTTCCTTAGCGATATAGGATTCTAAAACGCTTTTTCCTTCGCTTATGGCAAGTTCCAAACCATAAAATCCCCAACGGGAATCTAACTCGCTCCAATTTTCTTCCGGGTTGTTTTTAGTCGCAGTGTTTACTGATACTATATAACCATATACATCGCCCTCAAAATATTGACCAAAGATTTCAGCCATGTAATCACAATATTTTTGGATGGTTTGCTTTGTTTCAAACTCTTTTCGACCTTCACTTTTTTTGACGATATAATAATAACGTTCCTGGTCATTGGTCGGAATTTGGGAGTAGCAAATATTCCCGAATGCAGTAATAATGTCACGACCGGAAAAATCTTCTAAGAGCCCGCATCCTCGCAGGTTTATAAGTTTGCCAAAGTTATCCCAGCGCTCCGGGCTTCCTGAATCGTTATCCTGTAAAATTTCGAGTTTAAAATTTTTGTCGATAAAAGTTTTGATTGGGGTTTCCATTTTTTCCATGGTTTAGATTTCCTTTTTTATGGTAATTGATAAAATGTCTTTTTCTGCGCGTTCTGAATCGGATCGTGTTATTAAAAAATCTACATATGCCTTGGTTAATACCTCCCCAGGCGTTTTAGCTTGATAAGTTGATTTCAGAGTAAAATTTTTGAAGTGAAAAGTTACTTTCCAAAAATTCATTTTATCACCTGCAATGTTTTTATACATGGTCCGGCATGGATTTTTTGTTTGGTTATTTCCTGGATGTCGGAATATTCCATCCCTTCTAAACTGTCCGCAAGTAGGCGTAGAGTATCGGCAATGTCTACTCCTGGAAATTCGGTGGAAGGGACTAAGATATTTATTTGCAACTTCATTTTTTGTGCTCCTTAACTAAAGTTAGATAAAGTTAACTTATCAGTCTACACTATACAACGATTTACGGATATAAATCCGCTATTATATAGTGGCAATTTTTTGATTTATTTTTTGACTTAATTTCACTAGGCAAATTTTACCGGTTTAGGGATTTTACCTTTCTTTTACCTCCCCACCCGGCATTTTTTGCCGAGTAACCGGGGCGTTACAGGGTAAAGCCCTACCGTTACGCACAATCCTCCCCCTTCGCCCGCCCGCACGCTCAGCCCTCCGCCCCCACATGAAATTGTGCGGATCCCAAACGGCGAATAGTAACATTTGTGCTACCCCTAAGAAAAAATGGGGTAACACGGAGGTTAACAGCGTTATGACCCCTGTAAACATTGGGCCAAAGTGGTGGGGGTAACACGGAAGGGACGTAACACGTAGAACCAATCAATTCGCTCAAATTCGCAAAGTTACTAAAAGTAATGGTCAAAAACGGGCAAAAAAGGGGAAAAAGGCGAAAAAGAGGGCGGAAAAGTCAAAAGAGGGGGGACCCCTAGTCCCCCCCCCC
>JANLXT010000026.1:0-27383 GCA_031365225.1 candidate division FCPU426 bacterium | reverse complement strand
CTCAAAACCACCCGAAAACTCCTGGCCTTTGACAGGCATAAAACCATACACATCCAGTTGGCGGGGGCTGTGGCACGAGATACAACCCGCCACATTTTTGGCTAAATACTCGCCACGCTTGACGCGCGCCGCTGTCAGCTCGATCTTTAAAGCTGGGTCCGCGGGTCCGACTTTAGGAAACGCAAGATTCATGTAAGTCACCAGGCCCAGCACCAGCACGATCAAAAGACTCAGCACGCCAGCGGCGATCTTTAGAGCTTTTTTCACGTCGTTCCTCCATTTGTATTTAGGGTCTTAAGCGCTCTTCCATTTTTTAGATGTTTTGATCCCCGCTTTGCGCGCGTGTTCTTTGACTAACTTTAGGACTTGTTCTGGCGTATCGACCACCCGAAATAGGCGCGGGTCGCTCGGTGAGATCAGCCCCTGATGGATCAAGGTCTTGTCCATCCATTCAATCACTGGTTTCCAAAACTTGCTACCAACCAAGATCAAGGGAAAGGTCCCGATCTTGCCAGTCTGCACCAAGGTCGCGACCTCAAAGAGCTCGTCAAAGGTCCCGAACCCGCCCGGAAAATAGATGAAGGCAAAAGAATACTTCACAAAATTGAGCTTACGCACAAAAAAGTAGCGGTTCTCTAAACTGATGTCCAGATAGTCGTTGGCGCTCTGCTCAAAGGGCAATTCTATGTTCAGGCCGACGCTGGCCCCCCGCCAGGGCTTGGCACCGCGATTGGCGGCTTCCATGATGCCAGGGCCCCCGCCTGTGATGACCGAAAAACCTGCCTTGGAGAGCAATTCTCCTGTCTTGAGCGCGCACTTGTAGTCTTTGGCATCGCGCTCGGTGCGCGCCGAACCAAAGATGCTGACCGCCGGCCCCAGTTCACGCAGGCTCTCAAAACCATCGACGACTTCGGCCTGAATGCGCATGACCCGCCAGCTCTCACTGTGCATGGCGACCCGCTCAGCCTCATGCCGCAGCATCTCTTTTTCGGCCGATCCGGATGGACGGATCGTGTTGATAGCTCGTTTCATGCTGGCTCCTTTGTCAGATCGATAAACTCATAGTCCCAACCCGCGTCGCTGGTCTGGCGCTCACGCCCTGTCTCACGCCAAGCGCCTAGCTCGATCGCTGGAAAATGCGCGTCCCCCGCGAACGCGTGATGCACCAGAGTCAATCGCAAGCGTGTGGCGCGCGGCAAGGCCAGCGCGTAGATCTCGCCACCGCCGATCACAAAGATCTCTTGTCCGCCCGGACAGGCTTCGGCCATGTCCAGCCCTGCGTCAAGATTAGGCGCGACCATGATCAGCTCGCCACTGGGGTGCAAGAGTGGCCCCGCGGGCAGACTGCGGCTGATCACCACGTTGCTACGCCCGGGCAAAGGAAAAGGCAGACTATCCCAAGTCTTGCGGCCCATCAGCACCGGATGCCCCAGCGTCAAAGCTTTAAAGCGCTTGAGATCCGCGCTCAGCTTGAAGGGTAACTTGCCTTGGGCACCGATCACGCGCTCGGGCCAGGTAAGTGCGGCGATGAGGGTGAGGGTCAAACCGCCACCTGCGCCTTGATAGCAGGATGCGGGTCGTAAGCCTCTAAGGTGATGTCTTCGTACTTGAACGCAAATAAATCCGTCACCGCCGGGTTAAGTATCAAGCGTGGCAAGGGCTTGGGCTCGCGGGTCAATTGTAGTTTGGCCTGTTCAACATGATTTAGATAAAGATGCAAATCTCCAAACGTGTGTACAAAGGTTCCGGGTTTGAGGCCCGTGGCTTGCGCCACCAAACAGGTCAACAAGGCGTAGCTGGCGATGTTGAAGGGCACGCCTAAAAAGATGTCCGCGCTGCGCTGATAAAGCTGGCAGTCGAGACGGCCGTCAACATGCACATAAAATTGAAAGAGCGTGTGGCAGGGTGGTAGGGCCATTTGAGTGACTTCAGCTGGATTCCAAGCGCTGACCAAGATGCGGCGCGAGCGAGGCTTTGATTTGATTTGGGTGAGGATATCTTGGATTTGATCAAATCCTTCGACTCGCCCTTCGACTCGGTCGGCAGAACCCCCGCCCTCCCCGTCGCTATCGCTCAGGGCAGGGCTCAGGGTTGGCGTTCCGCCAAAGTTTCTCCATTGATGTCCGTACACAGGTCCGAGGTCGCCATGGGCATCGGCCCATTCATCCCAAATGCTGACACCGTTGTCCTTAAGATATTTGATGTTGGTGTCACCTTTCAGCAACCACAACAGCTCATGCGCAACGCTCTTAAAGTGCACCTTCTTGGTCGTCAACAGCGGAAAGCCCACGCTCAAGTCATAGCGATTCTGCCAACCAAACACGCTCAAGGTGCCGGTGCCCGTGCGATCCTGCCGCTCTTCGCCATGCTCTAAGACATGGCGTAGCATCTCTAGATAGGCTTTCATCGTGCAGGCTCCTGCGACATTGGGACAAGTGGGCGTGAGGCTGACTTTGCGTGGACTCAATTCTAAGCCCCCACGCGTGCTCACGGCAAAAGAAAAGCCGCCCTGTTTCCAGGGCGGCTTTAAGTCTAGCTTAGTCTTGTAAAAATTTACTTGGTCGCAGGAGCGACTTCGGGCGTAGTAGCGGCAGCGGCAGCGGCGGCTTTGGCCTTCTTGGCGCGGCGCTTCTTGGCCTTCTTCTTCATTGGCTTGGCGGCTTCGGCAGGCGCGACAGTTGCGCCAGCGGCGGCAGGAGCTTCTTCAGCGACGATAGGCGCCGAAATGCCCATGAACAGGCCCAAGAACAGAACGGAAAGGATCTTCTTCATGTACTTACCTCCACACGATCAGGACCAAAGGGCCCCCAGAAACACGACCAGTTCACGCCAGCGCTGACGCAAAATACCTAGTCGAGACAAGCAATAGTATATATATGGACGCAGGGGGCTGTCCATGCCCGTATAATCTAAAGTCTGGATTAGGTGCAATGCGAAAGGTGCCGAACGATGCGTATTTTGTGGGCTTTTTTCCTTGGGATCATTTTTAGTGGCTCAGTCCAAGGCGCCGAAGTCTATTCGGCCAGCCACGAACTCATGCACACCCGTTGGGATATCAACGTGGTGAGCGACTCGACCGCCCACGCCCAAAAAGCCATTCGCGCGGCCACCGCGGCAATCGAACGCATGGATAAAGAACTGGCCATGTGGCGCCCCGATAGCGAACTGGCAGCGATCAATAAGTCCGCAGGCAAAGGTCCGCAAAAGATCAGCCCGGATCTGGCCAAGGTCTTAGGGGTGGCCCTGCGGGTGGCCAAGCTCAGTCAAGGTGCTTTTGATGTGACGGTGGGGCCCTTGGTCAAAGCGTGGCATGCGGCGCTTGAACAGGGTAAAGTGCTCAGCGCCTCACAGATCAAAGAACTAAAAAAGTCTGTCGATTGGCGCAAGATCAAGTTTGACAGTGTCGCCAACACGGTGGATCTGCCCGCGGGCATGGTCCTAGATTTAGGCGGCATCGCCAAAGGTTACGCGCAAGACATCGTGGCGGCAACGCTCGAAGCTCAAGGCATCCACGCCTATCTGCTCAACGCGGGTGGCCAGGTCTATGCGCGCGGTCGCAAGCCCAATGGTCAGCGCTGGGTGGTCGGGATCGCGCATCCCCGCTCGGCTTCAGAGCGCTTGGCCGCCCGCCTCGAGCTCGAAGATCAGTGCCTCTCGACATCTGGCGACTACGAACAATTTCATCTGATCAAAAAAAGGCGTTATCACCACATCTTGGATCCGCTCAGCGGAGCCCCAACGCGCAACGGCATGGCTTCGGCCAGCGTCATCGTCTCACTTGATTCCACGCCCGGCGCGCTCTCGGCGGCGCTGGCGGATGGTCTTTCGACAGCGTGCTTTGTGTTGGGCGAAAAAAAGGCGCGGCGTTTGATCACCAAGCTAAAGATCCAGTCTGTTTTTTTGATAGAAACAAGCCCTGGCAAGATCCAGGGCAGGCTGAGCCAAAATTTGGTGGGCCACGTAGATCTAGCTCTCGAAGACCCGAGGTAATCGCTTGCCACGTCCTGACAAAAGTTTAGACCTCGACACCCTCTCAGACGACGCGCTGTTGCAGGCGCGTCTCTGCGATCTGAATATCGAGATCAAAGGGTCTTGGGTCGAAGAACGTGTGCACACGCTTTATGCCGAGCTAGAAAAACACGGCTTGCGACTCAAGCCCACCTGTTACATTGGGGATGAATGGTTCACGCCCGTAGGTGTGTCAGCCATCGCGTTGCCATTTTACTTGTTTCATCCCCGCCTGCTCGCGCTCGAAAAAAAGATGATGCTCGATGCCGAAGGTGGTGTGCCCGATGAGTGCCTGCGCTTGCTACGCCACGAATGCGGCCATAGCGTGATTCACGCGTTTCATCTGACCCGGCGCGCCGCCTGGATCAAGCTGTTTGGCTCACCCAATGACGAAGGTCGTGACTTTTATCATTTTCGGCCCTACAGCAAATCGTATGTCCGACACCTCAAGGGCTGGTACGCCCAATCCGATCCCGAAGAGGATTTTGCCGAGACCTTTGCTGTGTGGCTGGACCCAGAGTCTGATTGGAAACGTCGCTACGCCGACTGGCCAGCGATAAAAAAACTAGAGTACATCGACGCGCTGATGCCCGAGCTAAAAGAGCATGTCAAACCGCCCAAGCGCGCGGATCTGACCTACCACATCAGCAGCCTTAAGCGCCGCTTGGTCACGCACTATCAGCAGCGTCGTCGTTTTTACGCCGAAGAAGGCGAGGACTATTACGACGCGGATCTAAAGACCATTTTTCCCGCGCAGCCCAAGGGCTTGCGCGCCGCGGCGTGGATACGCCGCTCGGGTCGGGTCTTGGACAAAGCGGTGTCCCAGTGGACCCACGAACCACGCTTTACCGTACGGCGTTTGCGGGGACGCTTGGCCACCCGCGCCAGCATCTTAGGCCTGGGGCTACCAAAAGATAAAGACGCCGACGGCATCAAGCTGGCCTTCACCGCGTATCTCGCCTCGCTCATCTCTAATTACGTCTTTACCTCGCACTTTAAGAGGCGCCCATGAAAAAGCATATGGATGTGCTGGTCCTTTTTGATTTTCCGGACACGCCTCCTGCCGACGGTGATTTTGGCGCGGCGCTCAAGGCGGATGACTGGATGCCCATGCGCTCGGTGATCGAGGCGCTCAAAGAGTTGGGGCATCTTCCCGAACCTTTTCCCATCTACGACGACATTCAGCCGCTGGTAGAGCGCTTAAAGAAAAATCCGCCGGATGTGGTTTTTAATATGGCCGACAGCTTCAAAAACGATCGGCATTTTGAGGCCGCCATCGCTGGGGTGCTTGAGCTAAGCGGCGTTCCCTTCACCGGCTGCCCCTCGCTGGCCTTAAGCCTGTGCCATACCAAGTCTTTTGCCAAACGTATCTTGTTCCCCTTAGGCATTGATCTGCCCCACGCGTTGGTCTTTCCGGTGGGCGTGATCCAACGCCCCCTCAACAGTTTGCGTTTTCCCGTCATCGTCAAGCCGCTCAGTGAAGAAGGCAGTGAGGGCATCAGCCAGAACAGCGTGACCGAATCTGAGGAAAAATGTCTCGAGCGCGTGCGCTTTTTGCACGAGAGCCTGGGCGTGGACGCCTATGTTGAGGAATACATCGAGGGCCGCGAGATCTACGCCGGCGTCATCGGCAACACCCGCCTGAGCGTGTTGCCCTTACGCGAGATCGTCTTCGAAAAATTCCCCCCCGGCCAACCCAGATTTGCCACCTACAAAGCCAAGTGGGACGAGGCCTTTCGTGAAAAATGGGCCATCAAGAACGTCTTCGCCAAGGACTTACCCGACCCCCTGGCCCGCGAGATCGAACAGCTAAGCCGCACGGTCTACCGCACCCTAGGCCTACGCGGCTGTGGCCGCCTAGACATGCGCGTCACCGAAAAAGGCCAGATCTTTGTCCTCGAAGTGAACCCCAACCCCAATCTGTCCCCCGATGACGAGATCGCCATGTCCGCCAAAAAAGCCGGCATCAGCTATCCCCAATTGATCCATAAGCTGCTATCGCTCGCTTTAAGCGAGGCAGAAAGGGACTGAATGTCTCCTGACTTTTTTGACAGAACGCACTAGAATCATTTTTAGTTTGATGAACTCTCTCGAGGACTCCCCTGATGCCAAAACCACCTAAGGACATCCTATCCATCGTCATCGTCTTTGACGGCAAGGACCCCCAGGCGCTGCTTCAACGCGTTGAAATCGCCCGCAAGGCTGTGTCAAAAGAACGTGACGCTCGATGGATTATCGTCTGCGACGCTTGTCCCACAAGCGCGCTTGAAGGGGCTGCCTTGCTCAAGCGCCTAGGCGTTACCCTCGTTGCGACAGGCGCCGACCTTGGTGAGTGGCCCTCTTTTGTGGTGGGTGCCCGCGTTGCCGCCCCTGGTCGTCTGCTTCTGTTGCCTATCGCCTCAAGCCTCGACGGTCGCGGTTTTGGTAAGTTACAAGAAGCCAGTCGTGATCACGTCTGGGTGAGTGCCGTCCAAGCCACAGAACCAATTTGGCTCTCGATCTTGCTAGAGTTCTTAGGCAGCAGCAGCAAAGGCTTAGGTTCTCCACTTTTGACACGCCAAGAAGCTTTTCTCGTAGCGGCCGGACGTTATGATTTACACGAGATATTCTTTGGATTGCGCTTACTTAACAAAGTCCGCGCACAGCAGGCAAACCTGATCACGCTACCGCTCGTCGAGGGCCCGTTGCCGGTTATAAAACTAGATCGCTTGCTGGGCTTGGATGGGGCTCGCGCGCTACGTATCGCCACCACCAAAGTCGAAGGGCTTGTTATCGCGGTAGCGACCGCCATGGGGGGCTTGTTTCTCTATCCCAAGCACGCCTTTATCGGTTTAGGGATGCTTTGCATTGGCAGCTTATTGTTTGCCACTCACTTTGCAAAACAGGAAAATTCATGAGCAACCGATTAACTAAGAATATCTCGGCGTTACTTATTTTATTGGTGACTTTTGGATTGATTGACTGGGTCTGGTTTAAGCAATTTTCTTTGTTCGGCTTGCTAATCGTCTCGTTGCTCAGCACTTGGGCGATTGCCAAGGCTCAGCAGCCCGATCCTGATTGGCCATGGCCACTTCCAAATCCACCTCAGCCCCAGCCTGCTATCGAAACGTCGTCATTGCCTTCTCGGGGAAGGCTTGTTTTTATCGCGCTGGGTCTGGTGCTTCTGACTTTTGCCTACAGTGCCCTGCACACCAACTCACCTCTAACCGCCTTGGCTCTTATCTTTGCCACCGCGCTGTGTTGGCGGCCTTTGCTGAAGCTTAACGCGACCAAAGTGCCGGCCAAATGGATTGCTAGCCTGACCTTGCTTATTCTGGCTGTTGCCGCGCTGTTTCGCCTTTATAAAGCGGGAAGCGTCCCGATTGGCTTGATCCACTATGACGAAAGCTTGGTCTATAGCATCGCCCGCGAAGTCGTTCTTGGCAGTCGTCAGATCTTCAACTTTAAAGGCAACGACGGGCAGTTTCCCTATTGGGCAGACGCAGCCACTTTGAGCCTTTTTGGCGACAGCATTTTTGGTTTTAGAATGTCGTCCATCCTTTCGGGTTTTGCGGTTGTTGGATTTATTTGCCTTTTGGGTAAAGAGCTGGTCGGCTCACGCGTTGCGCTCATCGCTGGCGCCTTCACCAGCATGTCCTTGTGGCCTGTCACTTTTTCTAGAGCCGAATATCTAGTCTCGTCGTCCTATTTACCCGTACTGGCGTGTGTTTGGCTCGTGCTCTTGGGCCTGCGTCTGGGTAGCCCCTTGGCGTTGGCCTTTGCGGGTCTAAGTTTTGGCGCTAGCTTGAGCGTCTACAACGGCGCTAAGATCCTGCCGCTCATTATCCCGCTCTTGGTCTGCATGATCTGGTTCCATCAGAAAGATTGGCGGCGTCCTTTGGCTTGGGCTTGGGTTCCTTTTGCCAGTGGCGTGATCATCGCTATTGCGCCATTGATCTTGTGGGCGTGGCACGATCCCACGGGGGCGCATAATGCCTATTTTGGAAAACTGAATGACGACTGGATCGCTGGCCCCGATGTCGTGGCTGTCCAAGGCACCTTTGCGCGTCTAAATATCCTGGTCGGTCGCATTCTCCCTAATTTTAACCGTGTGATCGTCATGTTCACGACCATTGGCGATGGTCCTAGCTATTGCTATTTTCTAAGCAACCAAACCTTCATCGACAAAGCCTTGCTCTTCTTGCTGCTACCCGGCATGGCGACTTGCGTTGCCCGCTTCCGCAAGCCACCCTATGCCTTGATCCTTTGCTGGTGGTTTCTCTCGTTTATGCCAGCGCTCATGGCGACGACGCAATACTGGCCCTCGTCACGACGGATCATGATAAACATGCCCGCAACGATGTTTATGGCTTCGGTTGGTTTTTTGACCCTGTTTGAGCTTTTCGCGGCAGAACTCAAAGCGACCCTCAACAACCGCCTGCTGTTGCTCGTCTCGCTTTCTTTCTTTGCCTGGTACGCCATGACCAGTTGGCATACGTATTTTGAGGTCCTCAACAAGGACATCACCTACTTAGCTTGGACTCAAGCGAATTTTGTAAATGGAATTCGCGCGACTAAAGAGGAAGACGCGAAGTCGCCGGTCTACCTGATCAATTTTAGAAAGCCAAATGCCGATAATTGGTTGGTACCAGATTTTTTCATCGTGCATAAGCACCACAACGCCTTCTTAGACATGGTCCCCCAGACCATGTGTCAGCTTGAAGGAGGCTACTTTTCTAAAGGTGGCCTTTTTGGCGCGCTTGAGAATATGCCGCTCGAATTTCCTGACAAGAAAAAACGTGATCCATTGATAGTACTCACGCCTTTCCATTTTTATTTAGAGCCATTTTTACTGGCGCTGGGTGGAGAAAGAGTTCAAGAGATCATGCCCGCCGAATCTTCAACCGGGACATCGTGGGCAGACTTTGGCTTTGCCCCTCACAAGGGCGCGGCACACCGCATGATCCGCATTAAAAACTACGATCGCTCGAAGCTCGCCGCGCTCAAAGAACGCTGGGGTTATACCTACACCACCGAAGAGTTGATCCCGCCAGCGGCCTTTGGCACCCGCGAAGCGCTCGCCGCAAAGTACTACAACAGCCCCGAAATGCTCGCGGCGCTGCGCGACTACGAAGCCCATCCAAAACGATGGCGCGCCACCGCCAAACAGCAGTTTACTCTGCCCGATGTATTTTTTTGGACCACAGTCAATTACTTGTCCAAGGCTCCTATGCGTCTCACGGCAAACTGGATCTTAAACATTCCGCAAGATGGCCTCTATAGCCTAGGTGCCGCCGCGACCCTCTATACCAGCCTTTACGTGGATGGTAAAAAGGTCTTTAGGCTCTGCGGTCCCGAAAATCCCCAAGTTCTGTTAGCAAGCATGGATGGAAGTCTAGGCGAGCCGGTCTTTTTGAAAGCTGGCCCGCATCGTCTCGATGTCGAGCAGATAAATTTCACATGGAACCCAATTGTGACTCAAGCGATTCGCCTCATCTGGAAAAAGCCCGGCGGTGAATCCGAGACCCTGCCCCTTGATGTCCTGTTGCCTGACCCGTCAAAAAAGTTGAGCCCTCTGCCTCTGGGAGCGACACGATAAAATTAGTGTTTGTTGACGAAAAGCTACTGTAGATTGGGCAGATTTGTGACCTTGAATCTAACTAAGCTTCAAGGCATAATCTGCCCTCGTGGGGGCTTGGTTTACCAAGGTTGAATGGGTGGCCCAAATTGGAACAGAACAAGTTTGAATGGGATCCAAGCAAGGCAACGTATAATGAGCGAAAGCACGGTGTCGGTTTTTTGAAAGCGATTCAAGTCTTCAGCGATCCCCTAGCGCTGACCGTCTTTGACAAGTGGCACAGCGACAAAGAAGATCGTTGGTTCACCATCGGCAGTGACCATGCCGCCAACGTCTTGGTGCTCAGCCACACCTATCGGCTCGACACCGACAGCGCTGTCATCCGCGTGATCTAAGCGCGAAAGCCCACCGCCCGAGAACGAGAACGGTACCTAAGGAGGAAGCATGAAAAAAGAAGTTGATTTTTCAAATGGCGTCCGTGGAAAGTTTTACCGGGCCGGCACTGTTGCTAGCACCCCCATCTATTTAGAAAAAGCGACTCAGGCATTCGTCGCCGGAATCGCTAAAAAGAAAAAAACGGATGTCTCGACCATCGTGAATCGACTTTTAAAGGCAGACATGGAAGTGATCCGAACGGCAGGTTGAAAAAATTGGGGGCTGGTAACTCAGCTGGTTAGAGTGCCTTCTTCACAGGGAGGAAGTCGGGGGTTCGAATCCCTCCCAGCCCACCATTTATAAAAAGCCCAGCCGTTTGGCTGGGCTTTTTTAAATCCAAAGTGATATTTTGAAGTTTCCACGTCCTAAAATGAGTAAAAACAAAAAGTGCAGATTGATGTTAATAAGTCAATATTCCTTCAATAGAGTTACAAGTCCGTGGAAGCACCGTGGAAATCAAGAGGCAAAAATGGTTGAATGGCTTTCAAATGTTTCAGCAAATCTCGTGGGCTCTTTAATTGGAGCAGCTTTTGGCTTTTACCTTGCAATGTGGCAAGAAAAGAAAAAAAGCATGGCAGTGGAGCGAGCCAATAGCCTTCGTTTAATTGAGTTGCTCGTCATCGAACTTAGAAAAATCTATGATGATCTCATTGATCCACATAAAGGGGGCCAAAATATTTTCGATACTCCAATTCTAGATTCGACCGCAAAAGAACAGGCTGATGTTTTTTCAAACTCCAGAGACTTGCTGCGGAGTCTTGTCGAAATTAGACGTCTTTCAAAAATTATTTCTCAAAAAACTATATCCACATGCTCGCCAATATTGAAGCCAAAAAACAAAATCCGGTTTACCCTGCTGTCCAAAGTTACTGTCGGGAATTGCTGGAAGGTCTGCGAACCCACAAAGATCATCTAAAATTGACTCTTGAAGATGCTCTTTGGTCCATGGCGCATATCTTAAAACATTTGATTCAAGACTTCCCTAAGGACGATATCATTAAGGACATCACGGATCCCAAGTTGCGAAACCTAAAATTATGAATCTACCGGAGTGATACCATGACATTTGGCAAATGGCTCAAACAAAAAAGAGAGAGTTTAGGGCTAAGTCCAAATTCTTTTGGAAATCTGATTGGTGTTGCACCTGCAGTAGTTCGCGAACTTGAAAGATCCAATCGAAAACCCCGCAAGAAAACGTTGTTAGCTTTAGAGAAGCATTTCGGAGAACTCGATCTTCCTCCCAATGTGGCTTTGACACTTTCTCCTACCTTCAAACGAATGTCGGCGAGCCAGCTTCTGGACACATGCCGCGAAATGGTCCGAATAGAAGGTGTGAGCTCTCTGTCCTATCCTTCTCTCAAGAAAAAGAGGGGGTTATATTTTGCTCTATACGATCTCGGTATGTCACAAAAGGTTATTATCAAAAAACTGGGTCTAGAGGCAGAATATAAAAGCTATCGCGAATCCACTTGGACTCGCAAGCACAAGAACGGCACGGTAGGTTTATGGACTTGGCCGAAAATTATAGCCCAGGCCAAAGCGATTCAGGAGCACGAAGGCTTTTTGCCGACCGCGGATTGGTTTAAGGCGAATGGAAAAGGTGGCCTCGTTCAAGCCGTCTATAATCTTGGCAAGAATTGGGAGGTTTTAAGAGACGAGTTGGGCGATTTCAAAACAAGCGCTTTCGTTGAATCGAGAAATGGGATTCGTTGGCGAAGCCATCCAGAGGCGTCCTTCTCGAATTTCTTATACGCCCGCGGCATTGAACACAAACGGGGCGAAAAATATCCTGACGAATACGCCAGGCAATCGCATCAGAGCTATGGCTATTTCGACCTTCACTTCCAAAGCTCAGCCCGACAGTGGGTCGATGTCGAGATATGGGGAGAAAAACCTCTCGGGCATGATGAGCAGGGTTACGCACAGAAGCGAGCCGAAAAGGAGAACTTCAATCGCTCCAACAAGCTGTTCCTCGGCATCAACTTTCGAGACTGCTTCTCCGAAGAAAAACTAACTCGGCACCTCGCTCCTTATATTGGCACAGTGAAGCCGTTTATCTTCAAGAAGACAACTGACAACGTTATACCCTCAACACACTGGTCAAACTCAGATGAACTTATCGGCTTTTGCCGTAGGCTTGCCTCAGAGCAATCTGATGGCGTGTTCCCTTCTGAAGGCTGGCTCCGAAAACGAGGGCGCTTCAAGAATCGGCCCGGGGAACCCTATAACACTGCGTCCGTATACATAAAGACATGGCTTGGAGGAATTCGAAAGCTCCGTGAAATCTTGGGTCAGGCCGACAAGAGCACAAAGGTTTGGACAAGAGAAACGGCAATTGCGGCCTACAAAGATTGGTTTGAACGCTATGAATTCACCGCTGAACAGGCAAGAGCTAAGCACAAAACAGGGGATTCTTCGTTGAGTGTAAGCGAGTACAGAACCGCTACCAATATATGTAGTGCCGTTTATAAATTGATCGGCGGCACAGCCAAAGCGAACAAACTCCTTGACCTTGCAGTCAATAGGCAACGCCGCTGGACGAAAGAAAGTGTTCAGGCTTTTTATACGGACCTATGGTCCCGCTTCCAGTTGATACCGCCGCAGGTAGTGTATCTTCATCGAAAGGGACTTCTTCCTAGCTCGCTGACCGCGGAAGAGGTCGAAGTGGCCCGAAACGTTATAGACGGAGCCAAGCGACTCTTTGGTAGTCCCGAAGCCTTGCATACCACTCTTGGAATTCATCCAGCGACCACCAAGCAATGGATTCTCAGCAGGGGATTCGCACTTCCGAAGCGAAAAAAGCGCACGGTGCGAAGGTAACCCGGGGTCGTGGCTGAAATGGATTCAGCCGGATAGAGTAAGTTACAAGTCCGTGGTTTAAAACTATATTTAAGCTCTTGACATTTATATCAAATAACATATTATGTCAATCAACATGAAACCAATTGAAATAATGAATCTCCGAAAAAAATTGGGATGACCCAGACCCAATTTGGGGAGCTCTTGGGGAGCGAACAGGCAACTGTAAGCCGTTGGGAAAATGGCCAATGGGAGCCTAATACCCACCAAGTAAAATTAATGCGAGGTTTCAAAGAAGCGGCCGATAAAGATGATAGCTTAAAACACTTACTCGTCGGACTGGGACTCATAGCAGCACTCGCTTTGATCCTAGGTATTGCGGCCAAAAAAGGGCGGATAAAGTAAACTGAGGAGAGTTACCGTGGAAAAAAAATCCATTGTTCAATTAATTTTTGGTGACCGGATTTATTGTTGGTCAGGTATTGTCAAACATTATGGCGTTTATACGGGTGACGGTTGGGTTCTTCACAATCTGCCTGAAAAAGACGAGCATATCGTTCCTTTTGAAAATTTCCGAGAAGCCCGCCAGGTTTTTCTGGAAAAGCGATGCGACATTCAAGACATGTCTAAAGTTTGGATTGCGCTCCGGACCAAGACCCGAAACCCTCAAAAGTATGATCTCATTAATCACAATTGCGAACATACTGCAATGGAAGTCACTGAGCAACGGAGCACGAGCACTCAAGTGAATGATGTTCTGGTAGTTCTAGGTATATCTGCTTTGGTTTTTCTCATAGTTCAAAGTAAAGCCTAGACTGAAATGATAAAGGGGAAACAAAAAGCCCCGGCCAGTGATGGTCGAGGCTTTTTGATTGCTGCGGCTAAAAAAAGAGCCAAGCCCTGCAGGGCTTGGCTCTTAATTTAAGGATGATTAGGGCTCACTTGCCCTTGGGCATGATCAGCCAGAGTATCAGGTAGATCAGGAGGCCAGAGCCTCCGCAGAGGAAGAGCAGGACGAAGCCAAGGCGGACCAAGGTTGCGTCCCAGCCGTATTTCTTGGCGATGCCGCCAGCGACGCCGGCGATCTTTTTCTGGGATTGGGATCGGGTGAGGGCCATGCACGCTCCTTAAGGGAGTGTTGAGTCTGAGAGGATTTTAAGCCAAAGCCTGCAGCGGGCGTATAGAAATCCCTCTTTATTCCTGGGCCTGCGTATGAGACTTTGCTTGGTCAACCCACAGGAGCCCCCATGCCCCCCAAACCCCGCTACGTCGCCCTGCTGCGCGGCATCAATGTCGGCGGCAAGCACACCGTGCCTATGGTCAAGCTCAAGAAGGCTTTTGAGGCCATGGGCTTTGCGGACGTATCCACTTATATCAATTCTGGCAACGTGCTCTTTTCGGCGGATAAGTTCAGCGAGAAAACGGGCGGGGCGGGGATAGAGAAAGAGCTGGAGCGGCTCTTTGGCTTTGAGATCAAGACCGTCATCCGCAGCGCGGCCAAGATACAGGCGCTCTGCAAGCAGCTGCCGGACAAGTGGCAGAATGACGGGGTGCAGAAGACGGACATCTTGTTCTTATGGACGGGCTTTGACAGCAAGGCCAGCTTGAAGCTGCTGGAGATAGACCCCAAGGTCGACACTCTTCGATACGCGGCCGGGGCCATCGCCTGGAACATCGATAGGAAACATTACAATAAGAGCGGCATGAATAATTTCATCGGGACCAGGCTTTATAAGCATATGACGGCGCGCAACATCAATACGGTGCGTAAGCTGGCTGAGCTGCTGAACTGAGTTTGGCCGTAAAGCTTTTTTACGAAAAAGCCTTAAAGATCGCTTTATCGGAATTCAATCCAACACGCCTGGCTGCCGGAACCAAGACCTGACGTGCACGCTCAAGTTCTTCGCGAAAAAGGCTGGTTTGCAACGAAGCTCTAACAAACTGGCTCGAGGTTATCCTTTGGCGCTTCGCAGCAATGCCGACTTGCTTGGAAAGTTTCGGCGGCAACTTGATCTGGACGGTTCGATTCATATTTTTCTCCTTAATACAGTTTAGCTCAGTCCCTGCTCGCTGCCACCTTTTGAAAGCCACTTCGGAGTCCACCCATGTCTAAAGCCTATCAAGTGCACGAGCTAGGCGCGCCCAGCAGCTGGGGCGCTTATGTCGGTGGCCTGAGCCCACAGACCCAGGCGCCAGGGCGGCATTTTGTCGAGAAGGACCTGCCTTTGGATTTTTTTGGCATCTCGATCAACTCACGCGAGCCCGGCAGCGGGGCGGATTATTGGCATGCCCACAGCATCCTCGAAGAGCTCTACCTGGTCATCGAGGGCGAGGGCGAGCTGGCTTTGGATGACGAGATCATCCCTCTCAAACCGGGCACAGCCGTACGGGTGGGCCAAGGCGTGATGCGCACGTGGCGGGCCAGTCCCACGAGCCCGGGCCCTATGCGCTGGGTCTGCATACGCGCTGGTGGAGCCAAGCTGGCCGAGATACCACGGGACGCGGCGCCTAACCGCGAAAGACCCTTGCCGTGGAAGCTGGTTTAAGCCACCCTTGCATGGTTCACCCTTAAAATTTGCTTGAATCCCTATTTTAACTGAGTTAAATTTAACCATGTCTCGATCACCGAAGCGTTCCGACCTGCTTGCCGCCGTACGACAGGCTGCCCAGCGTGGGGACTACGTGCTAACGAAGCATGCCCGCAAGCGTCTGGCGCAACGCAAAATCACCCTGCCAGAGCTCTTGCAGGTACTAGCCAGTGGCCGGCACGAGAAGGCCAAAGACGAATTTGTGGAGCGCTTTCAAGCATGGAATTATGCGATCCGAGGTAAAACCGTGGATAAACGTGAGCTACGGGTGGCAGTAGGTTTCGATCCTATCCTGCTGATCATCACCGTCATCGATTTAGAGTCCCGAGGAAACCATGAAAACTAAAAAGATAAAATACTTCACTGACAAAAGTTTTGGATTCCCTGTACGTCTAAGCAACGTCACGCTGGTCAAGATCCGAAACGAATGGGCACCCAAGCTGGACTATCCCCGCATCGCTCTCAAGGTATTGCAGGTGCTTAGTCATCTATACCGCCCACTCACCGGCCACGAAGTTCGATTTATTCGCCAGCACTTTGCCATGACCCAGACCGCCTTTGCCAGCAAGTTTAGTGTCACGCATGTGGCAGTCCACAAATGGGAGCGGCGGGGCAGCCAGGCCACTAGCATGCAATGGTCCACAGAAAAGGACCTGCGGCTTTTTATTCAGTCAAAGCTAAAGAATGATCCCAAAGCTATTGGCAAGCTCTATGAAGAACTGACCGAAAGGTCACTGGTTAGTCACAAAGCACTTTCTAGGACAACTGAATTGGTGACAGCCTAAAAATGACATGCTTGTACTAAATCATCAAAACACCCCTCGGACCCACCGCACACTACGCTTCAAGACTTCAACCATCTCACTTAGCTCTAATCTTTCAGTTTGATAACCCTCAAAGACCAGCGGCCCATCAAAATCAGCTTGCTTGAGCGTTGCGGCAAGCGCGGCGTGATCGATGACACCAGGGCCTAGTTCTAGATCTGGCTGGCCAGCGTTATTTTGACGTAAATGGGTGGTGACGATGCGATGGGCGTGCGCGCGCATGAACACTTGGATCTGCGCGTCGGACCAGCCACCCCGCGCCAGCCACTCTGCTTCCATGCATAGCTTTAGCTGGGGCAACCCTTCTGTCATGGCCAGCATCTCGCGCGCGTTCGAGCGCAATTCAGAATCGTGAATGTGATAGGCCAAGGTGACACCCGCGGCGCTCAACAATTTGTCTAGCTGGCCCAGCGCCTCACGCTGCCGCGCCAATTGAGCGTCATCTTTTTCTAACGGTTGAGACCAATCGATGGGTTCGGGGTTTAAGACTAAGATTTTTAGGCCCAATGTTTTGGCGCGCTGACAACGCGCGACCAAGTCCGCGACTTGCCCGGCGCACTCGGCGTTATGCAAGGGAGCGTTGGCGTAGAGCGAGCGGATGCTCAGACCGCTAGCGCTCAGATCCTGGCTCAAGGCGTCGAGCCCCGCTTGATCCGTGGGCAGACTGCCTTCCCATCCATCAAAGCCAGCGTCTTTGCTGGCGCGCATCGATGCTAAGCGCTCTTGGTCGAAGGCTTTTCCCTGCGTGCGCCAAAAACATACCCACGGCCACTCTTGGCACGCGACCCAAGTCATGCTTTCACCCAATCGCTGCGCTGCACAATTTGCGCATGGCCTCTTTCGGCGGCGCTTGCCAGCGCCAACACGCAGGCTTGCAGATAACACGCCTCAGCCCCTTCAAACCCTAAATTAGCCTGGCCTCGCAAAGCCGCCGAAAAATAGGCAAGCGGCTTAAACTGTAGATCCAAATCCCCGGGCCCCACCCCAAGATCCACATCTTTGGGTTTGCCCTCGTCGTCGGTGCTTAAAAAAGCCCGTCCCGCGTCGATCCATCCCAACCAGTCCATGCGAAAAGCCCCACGTGCGCCCTCGATCTCGGCCAGCGATTCTTCACGGCCATACACTGCCGAAGCACGCTCATAACTTAGCTGGATCTTGGCGCCGTCTTTGAGCACCAACACGCAAGCCGCTGTGATCTGGGTCTCAACATCATTCACTTTGTTGGCTGGCTCGTGCCCATTGATAAATTGGCTGGTGAAGGCGTGTCGTACTTCAAAGGCCACTGGCTTAAATAGCTGAAAGAGCAGCCCCAGGTCATAGGGAGCCCAATCCAAAAGAATGCCGCCTCCCGCCAGACTCTTGTCCAAGAACCAGGGGCTTTGTGGCTGATACTCGATCCCGGGCCGTGAGCGGCGATTGCGATGAAACCAACGGATATGTCCCACGCGACCCAGTTGATCGGTGGTCAAGAGCGTGGCGGCTAAGTCCGCGGCGGGGCTATGTAAAAAACGAGCGGAACAATCCGCGAAACGCTTGCCACTGCTGGCCGCGGCATCGAGTAAACGGCGCAGGTCGGCTTGAGACAAGGCCAACGGCTTTTCGATCAGGGCATTGCGCCCACCAAGCATGATGCTCACCCCCAAATCGACATGGCTGGATGGCGGTGTGGCGACAATGACCAGGTCATCCGCTTGCGGTGCAGCCTTAAGCATGGCCTCGGCGCTGTCCCAAATCTTGAAAGCTGTGTTGCTCTCTTTAAACGCGGTCAGCGCGCTAGGCGCTGGATCGCAAACATGCAGCTCACTGAAGGGCTCAGCGCTGGCGGCCACCGCGCGCCCATGCTGCCTGGCAATGGCGCCCGCGCCGATGATATAGAGCCTCACGGCGTTTCTTTCGGACTGGCCGGGGCCGGTCTAAAGCGCAGTTGATACGCGCCTTCACCTAGCAGACCAGCGGACAACCACGGCAAGAGCGAATCTTGCAAGGGATCGCGATACTCAAAGCCAACAAACCCTGGCAGGCCCAGCTCGCGCACGGCCTTGATCTGATCCACCGTGCTTTGCAAGTCCAGCGACTTTTCTTTATCGTAGGTCAAGCGTATCCCCGGCAGTAGACGAACCTTGCCTTGGGTGATCGCCCTCTGCTGAGTGACCTGTGATTTAAAGCTCTCGGCGTCTTCGGTGTAAGTCATGGTTGCGACCATGTCGAGCAAGCCTTCGTTGACCCAGCGCGGCCAATCTTGATAGACCGCCGTGCGGGCCATGCCTGGGCTTGGGAAAACCGCCGCGGAAAGCTCGCACGCTGGGCGCGCTTTTTTGACCGCGGCGCGAATCTCTCGCACGATCGATGTGATATTGTCGCGCTTAAAGTCATCATACTCCGTAGCACGGCTGCCACCTGGCGCGGCGTCCGCGGGCCAGGCCACGACTTTTTTCTTGCTGCGCTTCTCAAACGCCACCCGGCAATGGTCGCAAAAACATACATCCGATCCGCCATAGCGGATGTAGTCGAGATGCATGCCATCGACCTCGTAGTCAGTCACCAACTCTTGAATGGCGGCGACCTCAAAGTCACGATTGATCTTCAAGCTGGGACAGAGCCAGTTTTTTGTCTCGCCTTTAAGATCGACCTGCAAGCGCCCCGCTTTTTTGAAAGGTTCCATGGTATCGGCCGTCGTCAACCAATCGATGGGAAACTGCCACATCACTTTCCACGCGATAACTTTCATACCCAGCGGCTTGGCGGCGTCCAGCAATTCGCGCAGATAGTCCGCTTGCGGCGCGTACTGCAGCTTGGTGTTGACGAGCTTGCTAGGGTAGTACGCCAGGCCGCTCCAAAGCACATTGGGCACGATGGTGTTGAAGCCCCGCGCGCGGATCTCTGGCAAGGCTTCTTTCCAAGACATGGCTTTTTTGCCGTCGCTGCCCCGCACCCCATCCCCGTGATGCGCCCACAGGGCGCGCTCTTCGGCGGCTTTAGGCGCTTCTTGGACCAAGGCGTACGCTTTGGATACCTCACTACGCGCGTTAAGAATCAGCGCTTGTTGTTGGGCTTTGTCTTTTTCGGTCGCGGCCTTGTCTAAGATCTTTTTTGCCTTTGCCATTTGGTCGGCGACATCCTTGGCGCAGGGCCGCCCCTTAGCCAAAGCTTTGAAAGCCGCGGTGGCCGAAGCCAGATCACTAAAGCCACCCATGGTGCCCGCATAGGACAAGGGCCAACCCGCGCGCGTGATGATCGCCGCCAGATCAGCGGTGGTGTCTATTTTTTTAGCGGGTAAAAAGGCGATGCGAATGCGATCGATAGCGTGCCAACCCGTGGGCGAACCCTCAACGTCCGCTTGGGTCTTGATCAGGCTCTTGACTTCAAAATTGCTGGCGACATTAAAGGGTGGGAACACGTACCAACCATCGCCGGACTGCAGATACACAATCACCTGCGCGATGGCCGAAGGATCCGCCGCTTTGATAGTCACCAACACCTGTTCTTGGTCACTCAGATCCGCCTGAATTTTTCGGTCCCAATACACCCGCCACCCTTTGAGACTCGCGAACGTCAAAGGCAAGCGCGCGGCCTGGACCATGTTGCCATCCATGCTCATCACCCCCGGCTTAGACTCGTCTTGTGGTATCCACGCCTGTTCTAGTGCCGCGGCGTCTTTGTATTGAAAGGTATCAAGGGGTAGGGCGTGGACGGCGGACGTGAATAAGAACAAAGAAATAATAAGACGCATGCGGACCTCGGTGAGTTATGCCCAAAGTGGACCACAGCTACGTTAGCGCCTTTAATTTGAAACTAGAAGAAAAAATAATGGTCTGTTCCACCCTGCGGTTCATACCTAGGAAGTGGCTAGTTTTTCATCGCTGCCCGCACATCTTTAACGATCTTCCCTAGGTCCCCACTGCTAGGCACTGTCCGCAAATACTGGCCCTGCTTGCCCATCACGTAGATGATCGCGGGGTGTTCTAACAAATAGTCGTCGCCCTTGCCCATGCGCTCGGCTTCTAAACGAAAATCATGCATCGCCACGGCGATGGCCTTCGGCGAGCCCACCAAACCAAGCACGCGCGGATCGTGATTCTCTAAGTAAGCGGTCATGACTTTGGCGTTGTCACGCGCCGGGTCCACGGTGATAAAAAGCGCCTGAACCTTGCTAGCATCCTTGCCAAGATTAACGAGGATCTTATCAAGGGTATTAAGGCCAAGCGGGCAAGTCAGCGGACAATGGGTAAAACCAAAAAACACCAAGCGGTACTTACCTTGATAAGTATCCTGCGTGGCGGGCTGGCCTGACTTGGCATCAAGCAAGTCAAAACGCCCGCGTATGAGCGGCGTGGGATCGGTCGCCCGCAGCAAAGCGCTCAAAGCCAGGGCAAACACGAAAAAAATGGTTCTGGATCTCATTCGTCCTCCACCAATCTAAAACCAAGGTTGGCCGCGGGCTCGACCGTGGCACAGCCACCATTGTAGGTATCACTGATAAAATCCGGCACATGGGCCCGATTCTGCCCGCCCACGATTCGGGTACTGCACTCATCGGATTGGCGCAAAGCCTCAAGATCTGGCTTGGCCAGCAGGCGTGATTCCGAAAGTGTGTAGCAGCTCAGGGTCCATTCCCAGACGTTGCCCAGCATGTCCGCCACGCCCCAGGCGTTCTGTCCAAATTTTCCGCGCTTCCATGTTTTCTTAGGTATCTTCCGCACCGCTTCGATGTCGCTGTAATCGTACTCGCGGCTGACGATCTTGTATCCTTTGCCCAGGCTGAACACGTAATACCACTCGTGCTCGGTGGGCAGGCGATAGCGTTTTCCCGTCGCGCGCGATAGCCAACGCGCGTACTGCTCAGCCTCGTGCCAGTTGACTCGGGCGACCGGAAAATCAGGGCCCTCATCGTCGCGGCGCTCGGCCTTCTTGGCGCAGCCACCCGCTCGAACGCAAAGATCCCAGTCACGATTGCTGACTTCGTAATGCCCCATGCGCAAACCCGCGCCAATGGTCACCGTCACGCTTAAAAAATCAGTTTGTAGGAAATTATTGAGAGGTATCTCTAGCAGCATCTGTCCCGGAGGAATAGGCACCGTCACATAACGCGGAGCGCTTGCAGCGGTGGTACTTAAAAATAAAAGAGCCAGAAAGAGAAATCGACGGTTCATGACGATCCTCCTTCTGGCTCTAAGGGTGCTGCGTGCGCTTACTTCTTGGGGCTTGCTACCGGCTTGCCTGTCTGTTTCATCAGGTCGTCATTCCACTTGCCTTCAACCACAAAATGCGCCGCGGCGCCTTTCATGACGGCTTCGATCAGATTGTGGTTCAGATACGCGTAAACACCAGGTTGCAAGAACTTGTAGATCGCCGCTCCCGCGCTCCCGCCCGCGATGAACCAGGTCTCTTGGTCAACCAATGGCTTGTCATGGAACTTGCCCCGTTCCCAGACTAGATCACCGTGCCCGCCGATCAAGTGTGGACGGGTGTCGCGTACGGCAGTCTCGTGGATGATCAACACGGTATCGCCCACGTTGGCTTTCATGGCACCAGCGCCTGTCAGCACGCCAGCTTTACCATTGAAAACCACGTGCGAGGGAATGAGGGTCTCCATCACCGCTAAATCATCGCCCATGCTATCGGTAGCGTTCTTGTAGCTCTTGTACTTGCCGCCGACTTTCTTGATGTAGTAGTCTTGCTCGCCGATATAAAAGGCTTTGTCATAGCGAACGCTGTTGCCGTTGCCGTCTTTGAGGCCATTGCGGGGCAGGATCATGATCGCGCCGTTCATGCCATGCGTGACATGCCAGGGGATCATCACGCCACCAGGCGCGCAATGGTAAACAAAGACGCCCGCGCGCGTGGCCCTAAACCGCAAGGTCACTTGCTCGCCCGGCTGCACTTTGGTCAAGCCAGCGCCGCCTAACGCGCCAGTCGCGCTGTGAAAGTCGATGTTATGCTCAAGCGTGTTGCTGGCTTTGTTGACCATGACGGCCTCAACATAGTCACCTTCGTGCGCGACGATGATGGGACCGGGGACCGAGCCCCCAAAGGTAAAGGCCCAGATCTTAGTGCCTTTGTCATCAACGACGATCTGCTTCTCTTCCATCGTGAGGCGTACTGATACCACTTTAAAGCCGCCTTTGGCGATCTGATCGTGCTCAGGCAATCCTGGCGGCGCCACCAGCGTCTGCTCGACGCGTGGCAACTTGGCGATCTCGTCCTCGCTCAAGGCCTTGTATTCAGTGGCCTGGGCCTGTGTGCCGAGCGCAATACCACCCAAGAGGGCCGCAAGGCTCAGCAGGGTTTTCGTAGACAAGGGTCTCATAACGTGCCTCCAGTTGAGATGAGACCACTCTACTCTCGGGGGCTCGCGATGCTTATGACACAAGTCATACGAAGAATGTCTTTAAGATAAGGTCTTTGCGGGCTTTGGCCCAGCAGTGCTAGGGGCTAGCCCCGCAGCCGATAGCCCACCCCGGGCTCGGTCAGGATGTGCTTAGGGTTAGAAGGGTCGGCTTCCAGCTTCTTCCTCAATTGGGCCGCATAGATGCGCAGGTAATGGGTATGCTCGACAGAATTGGGCCCCCAGACCTCTTTTAAGATCTGCCTTTGGGTCACCACTTTTCCCGCGTGCCGGGCCAGGACTTTCAAAAAATCATACTCTGTGGACGTCAGCTTGATCTCTTGGCCCAAGCGCTTGACCTGATGGGCGGCCAGGTCTATCTCTAGGTCCCCGCAGCGCAATAAGGGCTCAGCGGCCCCCGCGTTGGCATGGCGCTCCAACACCCGCAAGCGGGCCAACAGCTCGGGCACGCTGAAGGGCTTCGTCAGGTAATCATCCGCGCCCAGGTCCAGCAGCCGCACCTTGTCCTCATCTGCGTCCTGCACCGTGAGTATGAGAACAGGCACCTGGCTCCACTCACGGATGCGCTTGAGCACGGCCTCGCCCCCGCCATCGGGCAGCCCCAAGTCCAAAACCACAAGCTCGGGGCGCTGGGATGCGGCCTCGCGGATGCCCGCTTCAGCGCTGGCGGCTTCCAGCACCTGATAGCCCTCCGGCTCCAGGCTGGCCCGCAGTAGGCGGCGCATGGCCTGCTCGTCATCGACCACCAAGATGCGCTTGCCCGGCTTCATGACGGCTCCTCAGGGCCTTGCGGCTGGGCCTGCAAGGGCAGGCTCAGGATGAATTCCGCCCCGCCCGCGGGTCGGTTCAGAGCCCTGGCTTCCCCGCCGTGGGCGCGCAACAAGCTCTGGGCGATGTAGAGCCCTAGACCCGTGCCACCCGTAGGCGCGCCGGGCGCTCGGTAGAAGCGCTCAAAGACATGGGGCAGGCTCTGCGGCGAGATGCCGGGGCCCTGGTCGGCGATGCTGAGCTCGACACAGCCCTCGCCCAAGCGGGCTTCGACCAGGATCTCGCTGCCAGCGGGCGCGTAGGCCGCGGCGTTCAAGAGCAGGTTGGCCAAGGCGTGCTCGATCAGGCGCTGGTCCACATGGATCAGGGGGAGCCCGGCCACGGGCACGACGCGCACGCGATGCGCGCGCAGAGGGGCCTGCAGGCTGTCCACCGCTTGGCGCAGCAGCTCGGCTGGGTCCTGCCAGTCTCTTTTGGGGGCCAGCACGCCCGAGCTGAGGCGAGCCATGTCCAGCAGGTTGTCGATCACGCGGTTCAAGCGCTCACCCGCGTCGCTCAGCTCATCCAGCAGACCCTGTCGCCGAACCGGGTCTTGTAGCGCGGCCTCGTCGCGCAAGCCTGCGGCCGAGCCCAGCAAGGCAGTCAAAGGCGTGCGCAGCTCGTGGGACACCGAGTTCAAGAGCGCTTGGTGCAGCTGCTCAGATTCGCGCAGGCGGTCCGCCTCACGCGAGCGCTGCTCTAGAGCCTCGCGCTCCAGTGCCAGCCCCAGGCGCCGAGCCGCGCTCTCGAGCAGCTCACGCTCTTTACCCATGGGCGGAGACTCTCCTTGGGACAAGCGGGCGACCAGCACCCCCTGGGCGTCACGCGTACCCAAGAGCGGAACGAAAAAACCGCCCGCTTTCTCGCCGGGCGCCCCGCCCAAGCCCGCAGGCCTCTTCGTGCGCAAGGCTAGCTGGGCCCGCTCTAGCTCCTGACCCCAGACCCTGAAGGGATAGGTCTGGCGTGGCAAGGGGTCCAAGGCGCCCTGCTCACCGGCCACCAGGATGCAGAAGCTGGCGCCGAAAGCCTGGCTCAGCGCGGCTTCGGCCTCGGCCAGGCTGCGCTCGCGCGGCCCACCCGAAAAGGCGTTGCCCAACTCGTAGAGCAGGCGGGTGCCCCGCTCACGAGCCTCTAGCTCGGCCTGCTTGCGTCGTATTTGGCGGGTGAGGAAGCCCGTGCTGGCCGAAGCCAGCACGAAGGCCACGATCATCAGGGCATCCTCGCCCGAGCCGACCGTGAAGGTGAAGCGCGGGGGGATGAAGCCGTAATCCCAGACGAGGGCGCTGAGCAGGGCGGCAAAGAAGACCGGGCCGAAGGGATAGAGCAGGCCCAGCGAGAGCAGGCCCGCCAAGAGCAGGAAGCCGACGGCATGGTAGCCCAGCAGGGCATGCACCGGCACGCCCGCGAGCGCCAGGGCTCCCACGACCCAGAGGCTGTACCAATATTGCAGCGGCGAGGAGCCGCGACGCGTTTTAGTCACCATATCTCATCCTACTATTCAAAGACCCGCACCGGTAGCACGGTCATGGGGATGCCCTCCCATTGCAAGCGGCTCTGGATGAGGCTGACGCTCTGGTTGTGCATGAAGCGCTGATACCAGCGCTCCTTTTGAAAGATGAGCTTGCCCCCAAAGACCACGCAGTGCGGATAGCGCTCGGCCACCTGGGTGCAGAGCTTGGCCGCTGCCACGACCACGTCCGTCGAAAGGTCCATCTCGTAGGCCGCCGGCAGGCCCATGCGCCGGGCCAGGTCGCAGTAGCGCTCCATGCCCTGCTGCAACTGGCTGCGCAGGGCCTGCAGGTCCTCGGTGCCTTTGAAGTTGCCCGAGTTGACCGCACCCACGGACACAAAGACCACGTTATGGAAATGTCCTGGGAAAAAGACCTGGGTGGCGCTAAAGAGAGAATGCACGCCCACGCTGCTGTAGCCGTCCACCAGCAGCACCGCCGTGGGCTTGGCCGGGTCCAGGGCCTGCGCCGTCGGCGGGCTGTCCAGGATCAGGCCCAGCAGCTGGGCATCCAGCTTACGGGTGCTGCTGCCCACCTTGAGATAATAGCGCTTGATGAGGGCGCAGCAGGCCACCAGGGCCGAGGTCAACAGCAGGGTGACCCAGCCGCCCGCGGTGAACTTCTGCTCGACCATGATGAGCAGGATCGAGGCGCACATGGCCAGCCCGATGAGATGTATGGAAGCCTTGCTGAGCCAATCCCGCATGGATCTGCGCTGGCTCACGTAGAAGCGCGACATCGAGAGCTCGGTCAGGGTGAAAGTGACGAAGACGTTGATGCTGTACATCACCACCAGCGTGTCCACCCGTCCGTGGGTGTAAAAGAGGGCGGCAATGGCGGCGGCCCCAAAGAGCAGCACCCCGTTCTGCATGGTGAAGCGCTCAGACAAAGAGGCGAAGCGCTTGGGGAACCAGGAATCCACCGCCATGTTGGCCATGACCCGGGGCCCGTCCACAAAGCCGGTCTGAGCCGCGATGATGAGCAGGCCCGCCTCTGAGACCAGGGTGGCCCCGATCAGCGCGTGCTTGAGCCAGCCGTCCCCAAAGGCGCCACCGCCAAAGACATTGCCCGCCAGCACCGCGTTCATCGTTTGGCCCGGCAAGGGCCGGGAGCCTGTGACGAGATAAGCGAGGAAGAGCCCGCCGGCGGCGATCGCTAGCGACAAGGCCATGTAGAGCATGGTGCGCTTGCCGGTCTGCACCTGTGGCTCGCGCAATATTCCCAGCCCGTTGGACACGGCTTCGATGCCCGTGTAGGTGCCCGCGCCCATGGAATAGGCCCGGAAAAAGAGGGCCAGGACCCCGAACCAACCCAAGGTCTGCAGGCCCTGCGCGAGCCCGCTGCGGGTCTGCTCTGCCACCTGGGGCACCGCGTCCCAATGCAGGCTGAAGCTGGCGAAGATGAGAGCTAGATGGCTGAGGACAAAGACAAAGAACACCGGTGCCACAGCCAGCACCGACTCTTTGACCCCGCGCAGATTCATGACGATCAAGAAGAGAAGGGCCACGAGCTCCACGCCCATCTTATAAGGCTGTGCCGAATGCGGAAAAAGGCTGAAGAGGGCGTCCCCGCCCGCCGCCACGGACACGGTGATGGTCAGCACATAATCCACCGTCAGGGCGCAGCCCGAGACCAGGCCGGCCCGAGGCCCTAGCAGGTGTGAGGCCACCACATAGCCCCCTCCGCCGTGGGGAAAGTGCTCGATCACCCGGCTATAAGCCACCGAGATGATGAGGATGGTGAGCATGGAGGCCAGCACCACAAAAGGTACCAGATAGAGGTTGTCGGCCAAAGTCTTAAAGGATTCCTCGGGCCCGTAGGCGGACGACGAGAGGCCATCGGCGCCCATGCCCACCCAGGCCAAGACGGGGACGAGAGCCAGCTTATGGAAGAGCGAATGGTCCTGCAGGTCCTTGGCCCGGCCGATAAGGGCGGCGCGCAGGCGCTCCCACAGCGAAGGGGGTTCGTCCGGGGACCGCGTGCTATCGATGTTGAAACTGCTGTTCATGGCGCCTCCTGAGCATCGAGCTCAGGCTAACAGGCGGCGCGTCAAAGGGGCGTCAAAGCTGGGGCAAGGCGCGTAAAGAAAACGTAAAAAAAAGCCCGCTCAGGCCAGAGAGGGCTCTTCTGCGCGCATCGCCAAGGGATCAGGCCCGGCTCAACGCCGCAGCGATCTGATCCTTCAAGAAGAGCCTCTCTTTCTTGAGAGTCTCGGTATAAATGTCCGAAGGCGTCTCGATGCCAGCTTCGATACGGGCGACCTCTTTGTCCAAGCCCTCGTACTGATGCATCAGGCTGCGAAAATGAGAGCTCTCTAGCTTGAGCCTGCGCAAGCCTTCGCGCTGGGCACCGAACTCTTCGGCCAAAGGGTGATGGTGCAGGGCGGGGTTTAGGTTGCTCATCTTACCTCCTAGGGTGATGAATACAGTCTAAATCGGGAAAGCAGGCTAGCACTATGACCTGCGTCAGGTCTCACCAGCCCCCACCCCCGCCGCCGCCCCCGCCGCCGCC
>JANLXT010000001.1:0-1536 GCA_031365225.1 candidate division FCPU426 bacterium | reverse complement strand
CATGTCATCTTTTTTAAGCTGGGCCAAGCGCAGTCAAAAAACTTTAAAAAGCTGGAGAGCTTTGAGGTCTTTGAAGGCGGGCATCATGTGGATTTAAAGGACAGGGAACCCGAGCGCTATTGGGGCCTGATCAATGGATTTTTTAGGAAGCAATTTAAGTAGAAAGTGTTTAGCCATATTTTATAAGCCTATTTAACTCTTTTGTTCCGTATCTCGAGACAAACTAAGCCTGCGCGTCCCTGTGCCGTGTTCTAATCAATTCAGCACCCGATCTTCCCCAGACGGCCCACCCGCGGAGGAAATCATGCGACATGGCAACCCAGATCTTATTTTTGATGACCAATTGCTGGCGCGTGTAAATCGAGTGGTGGATTTATTTAAGGACGGACTGCCCGACAATCCTGGACTTGAACGCGTCACGCTTTTTGTCACCGACCGCTGCAACCTGGCTTGTCGCTACTGCAACGGACCGCATCTGCCGCAGAATGCCGCGCGCAGTGGGGCGCCCGTCTTGCCGTATTTAGACCAAGCGACGTTTCAAAAGTGGTTGGGCGATTGGGTCAAGGCAGGGCTCAAGCATTTGCATTTTACCGGTGGCGAACCGGCCACCCATCCCAAGATCGTCTTGTACACGCGTTTGGCCGCGGGGGTGGCGGTGTCGATCACCAGCAACGGGACCCTGCCGTACAAAACTTATGCGCGGATGCTTAAGGCCGGCTTGGGCGAGCTGCGGATCTCGATCGACTCGGCCGTGCCAAGTCAGATCGACAAAGTGGTGGGGCGTAAAGGGGCGGGGCGCCGTTTGTTGGCCAATGTGCGCGGCTTGTTGCGCCTGCGGGCCAAAGGCAAGCGGGACTTTTGGATGGTGCTCAACAGCTGTCTGGATGTCTATGACACCCGCGAGCTTTGCAAGCGCCTGGCCAGTCTGCGGCGGCTGGGGTCCGATGACATCAAGGTGCTGGTGGTGTCGCAAGAGCGCGCGCGCTTGCGGGGCCTTAGCAATCGCGACACCGTGGCCAAGCTCTTGCGATTGGTCGAAGGCTGGGGCGAGTACCCGCTTTTAAGGCGCAAACTGCACGACATGTTTCGGCGTGACGCCGCTGGTCTGCGTGATCCGCTGATACGGGCCCAGAGCAAGCATTGCTTTATCCCTTTGCTTGAGCGCACTCAGGACGAGAGCGGGGTTTATCCCTGCAGCATCTACAAGCGGCACTATGGCAAGCCCTTGGCCGCGAGCAGTGATAGTTTTGTCGTTCAGCAAGACGCGATCCACAAATTTGTCTTAGAGAATGATTGCCGTACCGACGCCATCTGTGTGCAGCATTGCGTGTCGTGTTGCAAAGAGATGAACTACCAAGCCAATTTAAAATTGGTGGTGGCGCCCGCGCGGCAGCCTTTGGGGCGGGTCAAGGCGGACGCGAGTCCGGCACCGGCATTTATGGTGATCAAGCCCCTGGGCCTGCCCCATTTGAGAGGGATCACCCGTTATCTGCGCACGCAGGCGTTGGCGATACAGCGGGCCCTGCCTTTGGGACA
>JANLXT010000329.1:0-2479 GCA_031365225.1 candidate division FCPU426 bacterium | reverse complement strand
CGCTCGGCGTTGGTGATCGGCTGGGGCAGCGGTCGCACGGTGGCTTCAGCGGCGGCCCACCCCCTGCAAAGCTTAGATTGCGTCGAGATAGAGCCTGCCGTCTTCGCGACCGCGTCTTTTTTTAATCCGGCAAACACAATTCCCGTGTGGCAGGATCCTCGCTTTTCGATCCGCTTCAACGACGCGCGCCAGGATCTGCTGCGCGGCGCCAAGCGCTACGATGTGATCATCTCGCAGCCATCCAACCCATGGATCAGTGGCATCGCCAATCTCTACACCCAAGATTTTTATCAGTTGGCGCGCCGCCGGATGAATCCTGGCGGGGTCTATTGCCAATGGTTTCAATTTTACAGCATGGACCCGGGCGATATTAAGCGCCAGCTACGAACCTTTGGCAGCGTCTTCAAGACAATGTCCGTGTGGATGGTCCCGCCCAAAGCGGGTGAGCAAGCGGTCTCTGGAAACATGCTGCTTATTGGCAGCGATGCCGAACCGGACTTAGAAGCGCCCGCGCTTATCCAACGGCTGGAGAGCCCCGCCATCAACGAGGATCTGACGAGCGCGGATTGTTGCGGGATCTTAGAGAATCGGGCCGAGCCGATCAAACGGGATCGCTGGTGGTTTTACGCGTTGCGTCTTTTAAGCGACGCCGATGCCAGGGTGTACGCGGGACAGGGTGACCTCAATACCGATGACCGGCCTCGCCTGGAGTTCTCGGCGCCGCGCTCACTCTACCGCGATATCTTGCGGCACGCCCAAGCCAATGGCGTGGCCTACCGCGGGCTAGAGGCGGCCTCGACCGAACTGATGCCCCGCTTGCGCGCCAGGCATTCCCGCCCCCGGGCACTCGCTGAACTTGGGCGCCACTATTCACAACGCAACCTGAATAAAAAAGCCATCGCCGCGCTGCGCGAAGCCGAAGCAAGCGGGATCCACGACACGCGCTTGAGCCTGGACCTTGGGCGTGCTTATTATTTTGACGGGCAACGAGAGAGTGCCGAGCCTTATTTGCGGCGGGCCTTCATGGCGAACAATGCGGATTACATCACTTTTTTAAAGCAAGGTGGCAAGTACCTAGAGGTGGGCAGGCCCGATCTGGCCTTAGGGATCTTTAACACCGCGCTTAGCATTCGACCGCAGGATGGGAATAGTTATTTTGGCAGGGGCATTGCGTTGGCACGTTTGGGACGAAAACCAGAAGCGATCGAGGCCATAAAAATGTCGTTGCGTCTCATCCCTAATCTAGAAGTCGCGCAAGAGGCCCTGCACGGTCTTTACGGAAGCCCTTAGGCTCCCGTAAAGACTCAGATACTAAAATTTAGGGACAATAATTCGCGTAAATGCTCCAGCTCTCATTTTGGGTGCCCCAAAGGCTAGGATAGGTGCTGGGATGGGCACCGGGCACCACAACTGCCGCCGCCTTAGGCGCCATGGTTGTGCCATCGATAGTGAAATTGACCCTGTCTCCCGTCGTGTCGCGACTGAAGGCTAAATAGTAATTCCCTGCGGGCAGGCAGAGTGGCGCGGTGAGGGCTTGGGTCATCCAAATGCCGTCAACCGTGGTCGCAAAGACCGCTGTGCTCCCTAGCCGATTGCGAGGGGTCCCGCTGCCATTGTCGTCGTAGATCGACATTTGTATGTTGCCACCCACCGCCGTGGTGATATAGATGGCCATGCTCATCACTGTTTGACTGGTCGCTAAAGTGACCGGCAAAGCTTGCATGGGCCCACTGATCGCGTTAAACGAAGTCCCCACCGACGTGTCACCTAGCGTCAACGACGCGGCGCACGAGGGGCAGGGGGTGGGTGTCGGGGTTGGCGCGGGGACTAGATACTCGATGTCGTCAATATAGAACGTCGCGGCGGGGATCCCTGTCGCGAACTGAAACTCAAATTGAAAGATCGCGTTTAGGTCCATGGTGTTGTTGCCAACCGTACCAGAGTTGCCGCCTGTGCGAACGTTGCCGTAAGCGTTCTCAGAAAAGGACGAAAGCGGCAAAGTAATCGTCTGCCAACTGGCCATACCGGTCACTGTCTTGTTCGGCGCCGCCCAATTCTCGTTTTCGTCCGTGGCAATGGTACCATCATCGATCCCATTTTCGCGGAAGCGCGTGGAGAATGTCACGGTGTTGGTCGTGTAGATCTTGAATCGCATGATCGTCGCCCCCGTCGCGTCCAAGGCACCATAGTTGGATTCTATATTCAACCCGCAACCCCAGCCGCTGGTGGCCGATGTATCTACATCCATGACCCAGCTATTGGTGCCACTGGTGGCTTGCGCGGTAGAGATCATGTAGTTGGCGATGATACTTCCCGCTCCATCGCCAAAAGCAACCGGGTTGAGCACCGTGCCTATCGAGTCGAAATCTTCCCATAGCAAGGCCGTTGTGACTGGAGTGTTGGTCGGCGTCGGGGTTGGCCCCAAGGGGACCAGAAAGCGTATGTCATCAATGTAGAGCGTGGTGGCTGGATTTGTGGC
>JANLXT010000275.1:0-2843 GCA_031365225.1 candidate division FCPU426 bacterium | reverse complement strand
CTCGTTGCGCATTTGCACGCGCAAGCGCAACTTGCCTTTGGGCAGGGTGAAGGGGTTGCTTTGCAGTGTCTGCCAGTTCTGCCAACCACCGGTATCAGGGATGGACCAGCTCGCGAGAATCTTCCCTTTTAGCGACAATTCCATCATGCCGCCAACTCCTCCGCAGGCGACGCGGGGCTTGGCTACGAAGCGGCCTCCCTGGCTGGTGACGTCATATTCCAGCCACTCACCCGTTTTGGTCCAACCGACCGCAACGCCACCACCCTCATCCGAATTGGACTGTAAATCCACGCCTTCTTGGCGGAATTCGCCGCCTTGGTTGGCGGCCTCGGCGTCATGGTAAGCCTTTCCCTCGCCCCCCTCAGCAAAAAACTCAGCTTGTAGTTTGCCCGGCAGGCTCAAGGGCTTGGGACTCTTGTAGACAAGCGCACTGGCGACCTCAGCCGCTTCGGCAGCCCATTTTTTTATCAAAGCCGCATGCTTGGTGTCGTTCCAGACCAGGCTGGGGTCACGATAGACCCGCACATAATCAATGACGTACTTTTGAGGAAAGACGGTATCCGCGTTTGGCGCGCCCGGCCACTGTCCACCGACAGCTAGATTGATCAGCATAAAATGAGGATGGTCGAAGACCCAGCGATTGCCTTTTACAAGCGCTGGAGTCATCTTGAAGTACTGCTTATCGTCAAGATACCAGCGTATCTCCTCGGGTTCCCACTCGACCGTGTATACATGAAAGCCAGCCGAAAGCTTGGACTTGTCCGCCAGCTCGGTCCACCCGCCTATCCCCTTGCCGCCCGAATAGCCGGGTCCATGCACCGTGCCCCGCGCTGTCCCGGGCTCGTGCCCCACGTTCTCAAGAATATCAATCTCGCCACACTCGGGCCAGCCGCTGGCGTCAAAATTGGCGCCTAGCATCCAGAAGGCTGGCCAAATGCCCTTGCCTTCCGTGATTTTTGCGCGCATCTCAAAACGCCCAAAGGCCTGGCTAAACTTGTCCTTGGTCAGGATGCGACCCGAGCTGTAGCCACGTTTGTTGCCGGCTTTATCGACCACGTTTTCTTTGCGGGCCTCCACAACCAGATTGCCTTTGCCGTCATGATAGACGTTCTTGGTCGAAGTGGTGTAGCACTGCAACTCGTCATTGCCCCAACCGCCGCCGCCCACATCGTAGCTCCAGCGCTTAAGATCCGCGCCTTGACCCGCCTTGGCGTTGAACTCATCGGCCCAGGTCATTTCCCAACGGGGCGCGGCGGCCAGGGGACCAGTTAGCCCACAGACCAAGGCCCAAACAAGAATCAAATGTCGCATTTTAGATCCTTACAAAAAGAGGGGAGCTGTCAACGAAAGTGGATCTCTGCCCATACTGGAAAATGATCCGATGCCCAGATGGGCCCAGCGTGGTCGGTGACCACTTCGGCTTGTCGCACGCTGAAAGCGCCCTTGGTCGCAAAAATATAGTCGATGCGTTTGTCAGCTTTGCCCGTGAAATTGTGGTCGCTATAACCAGGCTCGTTCGGGTGGGCTAGGACCCACGTATCAGCCAGTGGCAGGGCCCTGTCGGGTGCCAGCAACCACGCTAAACCCTTGTCGTCTGGGGTCGCATTGAGATCGCCCATCACGATCACAGGCTCATCCCCGTGGATCCGCGCCGCGATGCGCCGCGTCAACAACTCACTGGCCTGGCGATGAAATTCCTCACTAAAATCCCAATGGTTATTGAAAACATAGATCCCGCGTCCGCTGGCCTTATCCACCAGGCGGGCCCAGGTGCAGACGCGTATCCACTTGGCCTGCCACTGGTTGCTGCCAGGTTCTTCGGGTGTGTCCGAATACCAAAACGTGCCCGTCTGGCTTGTATCAAGATCCCAACGTTCACGCAGATAAAAGAGCGACGCGCTTTCCCCGCCCCTATCTTTTTCGCGCCCTGAACCCAGAGCCACATAGCCCTCGACCGCCGCCAGCAGGTCTTCCCTTTGGCGTGGGACCATCTCTTGAAAACCGATGACATCGGGCCGACGTGAGCTGAGCACTTTCGCGACGACCGCGCGCCGGCTCTCCCAGCTGCGCTCGCCCGAGTCCACAGGCACGCGCACGTTGAAGGTCATCGCTTTGACGCTCAAGCCCCCAGGGGCCACCGCCTTCATCGCCGGCTTGCGCATGGCGCAGCCTGCGACCATGAGCGCCCCAACGACCATGCCCAGCGTCCTAACATGTGCTTGCATATCATAGCCTCTGTCACGAGATCTGATGTTCTAGGAGTGTATCGCGACGCCCTGCTTCAGCATCGCCAACAGCTTATCAAAACGGGCTTGGCGAGTCCCCGGCTTCTTGGCGGTCTGCAGGCGGAAGGCGATGGCAAAGGTGTTGGCACGGCTCAAGGTGGTGTAAAAAGCCCGGGCACCCTTGTGCTTGGCCACGGCCGCCAAAAAATCCTTGGGCACCACCATGGACCGGGAGCCATCGTAAGCCCGGCCCCAACGGCCATCGGCCTTAGCGGCTTCCACCGCCTTGAGCCCCGCCGGCTTCATCCTGCCTGCGGCGCTCAGGCGCTCCACATGGCCGATGTTGACCTTGGACCAGAGGCCCTTGGGCCTGCGCGGGCTGAAGCGCTGCAGCCAGGACTGCTCGTCCAAAGAGGATTTTTGGCTGTCGATCCACCCATAGCACAGCGCCCCATCCAAGGCCTGGGCATAAGTGATGGTCGCGACGCCGGAATCTTTCTTATAGATGCGCAGCCAGAGCCCGGCTTTCAATGCCCTGGGACGGGCTAAGAACGCTTCCCAAGCCTTGGCCGTCTTAAAGGCGCGGATCTCTTCTTTTTTGGGTGTCGTCGTCGCTTT
>JANLXT010000289.1:0-26583 GCA_031365225.1 candidate division FCPU426 bacterium | reverse complement strand
GTCAAAATACCTAAGCGTTTGGCTAACTCGGCGACGACGGGCGCCGCACCGGTGCCCGTGCCCTTGCCCATGCCGGCGGCGATAAAGATCATGTCCGCTCCACGCAAGATCTCACTGATCTCCGCTTCGCTCTCAACGGCGGCCTGACGACCAATCTCGGGATTGGCGCCCGCGCCCTTGCCCCCTGTCAACTTGGCGCCTAATTGCAAGCGCACGCCTGCCAGGCTCTTGGACAGGACCTGCTGATCTGTATTCATGGCGATAAAGTGCACGCCTTTAACGCCAGACTCGACCATACGATTGATCGCGTTGCCCCCTGCTCCGCCTACGCCAATGACTTTGATCACGGCTCCTGGGGTGAAGGTCTCTTCGATCTCAAACGATGGGCTCAATTGCTCTTCTAACTCGAACATGGTGACCTCGAAAAATGAGAGAAAGGTTTACCTAGATGTAATCGTTAAAGAATCGCTTGAGCGTGCTCATGATCCCCGGGCCCGCAGGCCCCGTGGGTGTGGATGTGTGCATCCGACCCTTGCCAACCTGACGCGCGCGCACTCCGTGCCGAGCCAAACCAACCGCAGTGGCGTACTCGGGGCTTTGCACAACATCGGCCAAACCTGACAAGCCGACAGGTCGGCCCAAGCGCACCGGCAGCCGTAGCACGTCTTCGGCCAAGGCCGTCGAACCTTCAAGCAAGGCAGCGCCACCCGTCAGGACCATGCCTGCGGCAAGCTTGCCCTTGAACCCACTTCGTTCAAGTTCGGCGTCTACCAACGCAAAGAGCTCTTCCATGCGCGGCTGAATGATGCTGCCCATGCGACGGCGAGGCACCGCTTGCGGTGGCCGGCCACCCACGCCCGCGACCATGATCTCTTCGGCCTCAGGGATCGACTCCACCCGCGCGTTGCCGTACTTGCGCTTGAGTTGCTCGGCTTCGTCATTGCTGGTGGTCAACCCGATCGCGAGATCACGCGTCACCTGATTGCCGCCCACTTGAAAGACCGCGGTATGCCGTACTGCGCCCTCAAGAAAGATGATCAGATCGGTGGTGCCCGCGCCGATGTCCAGCAGGGCGACCCCTAGCTCTTTCTCGTCGTCGGCCAAAACCGCCTCGGCGCTGGCCAAAGGCTGCAGAACAATGTCCTCGATGCCCACACCCGCACGCTCGCAACTCTTCATCACATTTTGCACCGACGTCACCGCGCCCGTCACCACGTGCACCACCGCCTCAAGCCGCACGCCACTCATGCCCACCGGATCACGGATGCCATCTTGGTTATCGATCAAGTATTCTTGGGTCAAGACATGGATGATCTCGCGATCCTGGGGGATGGCCACGGCTTTGGCCGCCTCGAGCACCCGCTCGACATCTTCGGGCACGATCTCGTGGTCCTTGCGCGCCACCGCGATCACGCCGTGACTGCTCATGCCCCGTATGTGCTCGCCCCCCACGCTGACAAACGCGGTGCTTGGCCGCATCCCCGCCATGCGCTCGGCCTCGGCCAACGCTTTGCGTACGGATTCGACCGTCGCTTCGATATTAACCACCACGCCCTTGCGCAGACCTGTCGAGGGCGCGGTGCCAACGCCGATGACATTCAATGTGCCGTCGGGCATTGCCTCTGCGACCAGTGCGCAGATCTTGTTGGTGCCAAGATCCAAGCCTAAGATCATGTTGTCCGTTGGTGTTTCTTCCATCTGTCGTGCCATGGTTGACTCCCTCTAGGTGCAGCGCTATTAGCGCGCGGCCATACGAACCACTGCCGTGTCTTGGTACCTTAAGTCCACCAAAGTCGCCCTGCGCCGCTTGGCATTGAGATCCGCCAAAACTCGCGCCAAACGCCGTTGCCGCCGTGTCAAATCGTCCACACCAAGCTCAGCGCGAGTGCCATCGTGCATGTACAGGATCAGCCCTTCGCCCGCACGCAGTGACACCGCTCTCACTTCGCTGCGCAACTCGCCCAGCAACGGCAAAGCTTTTACACTGAGCGCAGTATCAAACACAAGCATGCGCTCAAATCCATCCTTGCGCGGCCGTGTACGCAAGGCGGCACCCACCACCATCGGCAGGCCAAGATTCCCTTTTTCGCGAGGCCCTTGGGTAGCAAGCATGCCGCCCGCCTGGCTGACCTGCCACCAAGCACCCGCGTTGTCTTGCCAAAGCGCCATGGCGGTTCCGTCAAAATTTTCCCAATCAGGCTCGGGCGTCGGACTGAGGGCCGCTTCAAGCGCTGGCTTTTCTGGCTGGACCTGCGCTTTGGTGGTTTTGGGCTGGGGCGAGCGCAAAAGTTGGGCAAGCTCGCTCAACAGCGGCGCCAAGCGCTCACGGGGTTGGATCGCGGCCAAGCCCCAACCCGCAAAGGCCAACAGCAAGCCCGCTCGGATCAAGCCCTTTTGACCCCGTCGCGCTGGCGCGTCGGCAGTGCCACCCACCGTCTGAAAACGCCGTGTGACCAAGGGAGCCGCCTTCGGCGAGGATGTTGACCGATCCGCGCTTGAGCGCAAGGCGTCTCGGCTACCCTGCCCGAGCATGCGATCTAAGAAAGAGGGCTTTTCGGCGCTCGCGCCATGGCGCTTCACCTTCCAGTCCGCTGCCTCATCCGATCGGGGACGGTTCAAACCTTGGTAGAGCGCCACAGCGGCTCCTTCAATGAGAGGGCCATGACGCGCTCTAAGAGCGTGGCATAATCCATGCCCGCCGCCCTTGCCGCGTCGGGCAAAAGACTGACGTCGGTCAAACCAGGCAAGGTGTTGACCTCTAAGACCCACGCCTTGTTGTTTTTGTCTAAAATCACATCCACCCGCGAGAATCCTTTGCAACCCAGCGCCTGGTGCGCGGCGAGACCGATGGCCTGAACCTGTTTGGTCTGAGCAGGGGTTAGTTGCGCGGGGCACTGATGCCGCGAGCCTCCCTGGGCGTATTTAGAATGAAAATCATAAAAGGCGTGCTCGGGTGTGATCTCGACGATCGGCAACGCTCGCCCACCCAAAATGCTCACCGCCAGTTCGCGGCCACGAATACACGGCTCGACCAGAGCTTGATCTTCCCAATGCCAAGCCGAACGCAAACCTGTCTTGAGACCAGCCACGTTCTCGCAAAGAGTGACCCCAAGGCTCGATCCCTGCGAAAGCGGCTTACAAAAAACTGGATACTTGATGCCCTTGGGCAAAGGTTGACCTCGGCGCATCAAAAAACCATCTGGCACACGCACGCCTGCCTGCCGCAGGATCTGTTTGGCGAGCGCCTTGTCCATGGCCAAGGCCGATGTCAGGGCGCCACTGCCTGTGTAAGGCAAGCCCGCCAGGTCTAAAACTCCCTGCAAGCGACCATCCTCGCCAATGGGTCCATGCATGGCCAAAAAGACGATATGGGGCTTGAGCCGAGTCAGTGTCGGCACCAGACGGCCAAACTTGAGCCTGCCCACTCCGGCGGGACTGGCCAAGGGCGCCATGCGCAAAGGCCCCTCTGGCAAAAGGTCAAAGGCGCGCACGTGCCAACCGCGACCGCGCAAGGCCTTCACCACGCCACGCATCGATAGCAACGAAATGGGGCGCTCGCCGCTCCATCCCCCACCAAGCACCACGACAGTTTTTGATCTCATAGGTCTTCTCCGATCACGAGCACCTCGTCCTGCAGATCGACCCCAAACTTTTCACTGACGCTTTGACGCATCCGCGCCATCAGCGTCAAGACGTCCGTCGCGCTCGCGCCACCGGTGTTGACCACAAAGTTGGCGTGAAGGTCGCTGACGCGGGCACCCCCCACCTGGGCCCCCTTGAGTCCCGCCTGTTCAATCAAGCGACCCGCCGACTGTTGGGGCGGATTCTTAAACACACAACCCGCGTTCGGCAATTCCAACGGCTGAGTCTCGCGACGTTTTTTTAAGATCGTGTCCATGGTCGCCTTCAGCGCGTCGACATTGCCCGGCCGAAGCTCAAGCTCAGCCCAAAGCAAAAGTGTGCTTGCGCCCTTAAAACGACTGCTGCGGTATTCAAACCCGCAGTCCGCGGCGCTCAATTCTTTCAACGTCCCGTCCTCCCAGGCTCCCACGCGCCGGACGACATCCTTTAATTCTTGCCCGTGCGCACCCGCGTTCATCACCAACGCGCCACCCAGCGTGCCTGGAATACCAACGCCAAACTCCAAGCCAGCCAAACCGGCCAACGACGCCTTGCGAGCCAAAAGCCCCAATGGCATGGCCGCGCCAGCGCGGATCACCGAACCATCAAAACGAGCGTCTTTAAATTCACCATCCAATTTGATGGTAAGGCCACGCACGCCACCGTCCCTCACGAGCAAGTTGGTCCCACCTGCCAAAAAAAACACTGGCTGGCCTAACTTGGAAGCAAGGTCCAAGCACGCGCGCAGCTCGGGCATGTCGTTTGGGCGCGCCATGCAATCCGCGGGACCGCCGATCTTAAGGCTGCTGTGCCGAGACAAAGGCTCATCCAGGCTGACGCGATCGCCCAGCAAGGCGCCCAAGGATGACCAGTCCACGACGCGTTCGCTCATCCACGCTTCTTGAGAGCGACCAGGACCGCGTCACCCAAGGCGTCAATGCTTCCGGCGCCGGCGGTGACAAAAAGATCGCCAGCCTTAAGGCTTTCCAAGGCCAACGGCAACAATGCGGTCTGATCCTCGGCGTAGCTGACTTTTTTACCCGCGGCGCTCAACAGATCAGCGATCAGTTGGCTGGTCACGCCAGGGATCGGCGCTTCGCGCGCTGGATAAATGCCCGCGAGCAAGATCTCGTCAGCGGCCTCAAGGGCTTTGGCAAAATCCGCGTAAAGCAACTGCGTCCGGCTAAAGAGGTGTGGCTGAAACGCCACGACCAGGCGTCCCTTGTCAGCGCCCAAGGCTTCGCGCGCGGCTTGCAACGTCGCGCGCAACTCGGTGGGGTGGTGCGCGTAGTCATCCACCACGTTGATGCCTGCCGCCTGGCCCTTATTTTGAAAACGGCGGCGCACCCCTGTAAAGTGTGTCAATCCCCGAACACAAACATCAAAGGAGAGGCCAAGCTCAAGACCCACACCGATGGCCGCCACCGCGTTAAGCACATTGTGCCGACCTGGCAAACCCACATGCGCGCTGCCGAGGGCCTGCCCATCCCTAAAGAGCGTGAACTGGGAGCCTTGCGCGCCACTGCTATCGACCCGCGCTTGCAGATCATTGCGATCGCCAAAGCCATAGGTGACATAGCGTCGAACAAGGCGCCCCAGTATTCCCTGCACCTCAACATCGTCACCGCAAACCAGCGCAAAGCCGTAAAACGGCAGGCGATTGATAAAGCGCACAAAGGCGTCCCGTAGGTTGTCCATGTTTTGGTAGTGATCCAGGTGGTCATTGTCGATATTGGTCACCACCGCCACGGCGGGGCTCAATTGCAAAAAGTTTCCAAAAGCTTCGCAGGCTTCGACGACAAAATAGTCACCCTTGCCCAAGCGCGCGCCAGCCCCACCCAAGGCGTCCAACACGCCACCGATGACAATCGTCGGGTCCAGCCCGCCTTCGGCCAAGATCATCGCGGCCATCGAGGTCGTGGTGGTCTTGCCATGCGTCCCCGCGATACAGACGCCATATTTTAAACGCATCAGTTCGTTGAGCATTTGCGCCCGAGGAATCACCGGAATCTTGCGACGCCGCGCCTCGAGCACTTCGGGATTGGTCTCGGGCACCGCATTGCTGACAACCACCCCTTCGGCCTGGCCCACGTGCGCCGCCGCATGACCCACATGGATCGTCGCCCCCAAGCTCGCCAGACGACGGGTCGCGTCGCTTTCCGCGCGGTCCGAACCACTGACGGGATAGCCCATGGTCAAAAGAACCTCGGCGATACCGCTCATCCCCGAACCACCGATACCCACAAAATGTAGGCGCATGAGTTTGCTGAACATAATCCCTCTGGGTTAAAGCTTGGCGGCCCGCATGATCACATCGATCACACGCTTGGCCGCATCAGGTTTGCCTAGTTCTTTGGCGCTACTCGCCATCCTGCGCAAGATAGCGGGGTGATCCAAGATGGCTCGCAGAGCCAGTTCGAGGCTTCTGGCACTCAAGTCTTTGTCTTGAATAACCTGAGCCGCCCCGGCGCGCTCAAAACCACGGGCGTTGGCGCGCTGGTGGTCCGCCGTCGCGTAAGGGTAAGGCACTTGCAGCGAAGGCTTGCCCGCCATGCCCAGCTCGGCCAAGGTCGAAGCGCCGCTACGGCAAAGCAATAGATCGGCGGCGGCATACGCTGGGGCCACATCGTCAATAAATGGAAGCACCCGCGTGGTCACCTTGGCACGTCGCGCGAGCGCGGCGCAGGTCCTGTAATCCGCCGGACCCGTCATCCATACGATCTGCCAGGCATGGGCCCGATCGGCCAGCTTAGAGAGCGCCTCGCCCAACACCTGGTTAATGCTGGCGGCCGCCTGGCTGCCTGGCAAGACCAAGAGCGTACGGCGCCCAGCTTTGAGCTTTAGCTTGCGCAAGGCAGCAGCCTTGCTGGGCAACTTGTCCAAGCGCGCGGGGGTACCCGTCAACACAGTCTTGGGCCCGTTCACACATTCAGGATAGGCGACGCAAAGCGCATCAGCCAAAGGTGCCAGAAAGCGATTTGCCAAGCCTAGAACCGCATTCGGTTCTAGCAACACCAGGGGCGTCTTAGACAGCCTCGTGGCCAGTGCCAGCGGCACACCCACATAGCCACCGGTGACGAGCACCGCGCAGGGTGCTTGTTGGCGCAGTTGGCGTCTTGCCGCAGCAACGCCGTGCGCCAAGCGCCACGGCAAGGCTAGATTGCCAAGATCCCAACGGCGACGCAGAGCGACTGCGGGGATCCCAAAAAACTCTAAACCCGCGGTGGCGGCCATGCGCTCTTCGATGCCATCGGGTCTACCCACCCAGACCACGCTGCCTGCGCCAAAACGCTGGCCCCAAAGTTTGGCGACGGCCAAGCCGGGGCTGACATGCCCCCCCGTGCCACCGCCACCAATCAATAGCTTGGTGCTTTTCACGAGAAGTGGGTGCGCTCGTCAATACGCTTGCTAAAATTGAGCAAGAGCCCGATCACCGCCAAGTCAATCAAGAGCGCCGAACCTCCGCTGCTTAAGAACGGCAGCGTTGTCCCCTTGGTAGGAACAAGACCCAGGACAACATAAAGATTGGCCAGAACCTGAATGCCCAGCAAAAAGGTGAGCCCGAGACTAACCAGTTTGCCCCAGGTATCACGGATCTTGAGGCTGATCAGCATGCCCCGCCACAAGAGCAAGACAAAAAAGAAAAGTATCGTCACGCACCCAAAAAGCCCAAATTCCTCACCGGCCGTGCTAAAAACAAAATCGGTATGGGGCTCGGGCAGGTAATAGAGCTTTTGCTTACCTTCACCCAGCCCCTGCCCCAACAAGCCACCCGAACCAAACGCCATCATCGAGTGCGTGATCTGAAATCCGGCTCCGTTGGCATCCTTCCATGGATCAAAAAATACCTCAACGCGACGCATGCGATAGGGCGAACGAAGCACCGCCATCACACCTAGAACGCCCACCATCACGGCGGGCCAGGCAAAAGCTTTCAGCGGCATACCCGCTACATAAAAAAGTGTGAAAAGCATCACGGTGATCAGCGCCGTTGATCCAAAATCTGGTTCAGCCATGATGAGCGCCGCGCAGAGCGCCCAGGCCACCAAGACCGGCTTCACCGCTCCACGCCAATCTTTTCCCTCTTCAATGCTGCGTGCCAAACGATCGGCAGCAAAAAGTACCAACGCCAGCTTTGCCAGTTCGGAAGGCTGAAAGCGCAAGGGTCCCACCGCGATCCAGCGCCTGGCCCCACCCACGCTACGTCCGATCCCAGGGATCAGCACCGCGGCCAAAAGACCCAGCGACAGCACCAGCAGGGGTGTCGAAAGCCGGCGCATGTGGTCGAGATCGATTTGTTGTAGGCCCACCATCACAAAAACGCCCAAAAACGCGAAGATAAGTTGACGCTTTATAAAAAAGAACGGGTCCTGGTAACGTCCCATCGCCAAGATGGCGCTTGAGCTATAGATCAAGAGCAACCCTGTGGTCAGCAGCAGCAACGTCGCCAAGGTCAACGTCAGATCTGGGGTCGCGCTTCGAGGGCGGATGCTCATGCGGGTCTCCGTTGTTGGATAAGGGTCTGGGCACACTCTTTAAAAACGCGTCCCCGATGCTCGTAATTGTCAAATTGATCAAAACTGGCGCAGCCAGGGCTAAGCAGGATCCACTGACCTTGACGCGCGTGGTTCATCGCCGAGCGCATGGCGCTGACCAGATCACCACTGCGCTCAAACGGAGCGACCGTCCCAAGTTGGGATTCTATTTTTTCAGCGGCAGAACCGATCAAATACATCCGCGCCACCCGCTCGCGCACCAGTTTTGTCAGGGCTGTAAAATCGCCTTCTTTGTCTTTGCCGCCCAATATCAGGTGCACCGGCTGCTCAAAACTGAGCAGCGCCTTTTCAACCGAATCCACGTTGGTCGCTTTGCTATCATTCACAAAGCCAATCCCTTCGACTTCACCACAGGGTTCGAGGCGATGCTCCACACCTGGAAAGTGACCCAAGATCTCGGCCACTCCCTCAGCATCAAGCCCAAAGGCCAGCGCGGCTGCCGCGGCCGCTAAGCTATTTTCGAGATTATGTGGGCCGCGCAAGCTCAGCTCAGAAACCTTGAGAAGATTACGCTCGTGACCATCCGGCCAACGCCCCACCAAAACACCATCTCGCACAAAAGCGCCCTGCTTTAGTTCGCGCGAGCGCGAAAAGGGCCACAAGGTCGCCTTGGCGCTTTGGCAACACTCCACGCTGGCTTGATCGTCGGCGTTGTAAACCAAGACATCGAGCGCTGTTTGACGAGCAAAGATTCTCGCTTTCGCCGCGCCATAAGCTTTCAGGTCGGCGTAACGATCCATATGATCGGGCGTGAGGTTGCTCCACACGGCCACGCGCGGTTTAAACTGATCCACATCTTCAAGTTGAAAACTTGACACTTCGGCGACCACCGCCGCGCCCGCGGGGGCGCCCTCAACCCGATCGGCGAGGGCCTGCCCGATGTTGCCACCCAAAATTGCTGGCACACCACAACGCATGAACATGGCATAGAGCAGGCTGGTGATGGTGGTCTTGCCATTGGTCCCGGTCACGGCGACCCAAGGGCGCTCGCTTGAAAGACGAAAAGCTAGCTCAATCTCTGATAAAACTAGCATGCCTCGCTGCTTAGCCTTGGCGACCAGGTCCAAAGAGCTAGGAACGCCCGGAGACAACACAATCAAATCTTTGCCAGCGAGAAGCTCCAAGGGGTGTCCGCCCAAGCTGAGCGCATGTCCAGCTTGCTGGGCGCGCACGACGATGTCGCCCAAGGCCAGTGCATCCCGCGCGTCATTCAAGGTCACCTTGGCGCCATGACGCGCCAAGGCAGCCGCGGCGGCCAAGCCGCTGCGCGCTAATCCGATCACCAAAGCTTGTTTGCCGGCCAGATCTAGCAAAACTACCTCAGCTTAAACGTGGACAACGCCGCGACCATCAAAAGCGCGGCGACGATCCAAAAACGCACAATCAACTTACTCTCTTCGACCCCTTGCAACTCAAAGTGGTGATGGATCGGGGCCATTCGAAAGATGCGTTTGCCACGCATCTTAAAACTACCGACCTGCAAGACCACCGACATGGCCTCAGCGACAAAGACGCCCCCGATCAATACTAAAAGAATCTCTTGTTTGGAGAGGACCGCCACTATCCCAAAAAATCCACCCAACGCGAGCGACCCCGTGTCGCCCATAAATACCTGCGCGGGGTGAGCGTTGAACCATAAAAAACCTAGGCACGCTCCTAAGAGCGCCGCGCAAACAACCGCTACTTCACCTAGCTCGGGCACGTAGGGAACATAGAGATAACCAGCAAAACGCGCGTTGCCTTGCAAATAGCAGATCAAAGCGAAAGCGATCGCGACAAACGCTGAATTGCCTACCGCCAAGCCATCCATGCCATCCGTCAAGTTGACCCCGTTGCTAAAACCGATCATCACCAATCCGGCAAAACAGGCATAAAGCACGACAGGCCACTGAAACGGCACTTTAACAAACGGCAGATTGAGCACGCTGGCTTTTTCCATCGAGGGCTCTAAAAACAGATAGGTCACCAGCAAAAAAGTCGCGACCATCGCCTGCCAGAAAATTTTCGACTTCGCGGACAAGCCCTTGCTGTTCTTTAAAACAAGCTTGTTGTAGTCGTCCACAAAACCCACCGCGCCAAAAAGCAACAACGCGCCCATCGACAACCAGACATAGGGATTATCCCAACGGCTCCACAGCACGCAGCTGAACAACACGGTGCCAAGGATCAAGACCCCACCCATGGTCGGTGTGCCCGCTTTTTTTTGATGGGTGGCTGGCCCGTCATCGCGAATGCTCTGCCCAACTTTGAGTCGGCGCAAAAGACTGATCAACCAAGGCCCCAGCAAAAGCGACAACACAAACGCGGTCAAGGCTGCGTAAAAAGCCCGTACCGTGATGTAGCGAAAGAGATTAAAGACCTGGTAGTCTTTTGCCAGGGGATAGAGCCAGGCGTGGAACACTTAGCCTCCGTGCGCGCTCAGCGCGTTTGCGATCCGTTCAACTGCTATGCCACGTGAACCTTTAAACAAAACCCAATCTTCTCGCCGCAGCCGCTGCCGTAAATGATCAGCCGCTTGTTTCACTTGCGCGCTTCCAAAGGCCACGCCTTCCGCTCCAAATCCTTCGAGCGTCCATTTTGCCTTGGGACCCACAGCCACCAAAAATCGAACCCCTGCCATGCGCGCCTGCCGTCCCGCCGTCCTTTGCGCAGCCCGCGTGACACTCCCAAGCTCTAGCATGTCTCCCAAAACCGCCACCCGTTTGCCACGGGGCGCCGAAGCCGCCAACTGACCCAAGCCGGCCGCCATCGATTTGGGGCTAGCGTTGTAGGCGTCCAAAATAAAATTCCAACCATGGACACGCCTACGCTCTTGGCGCAATGCGCTTCCTTGCCCCCAGCCCTGCAAAGCCCGCAGCAGTCCCGCCAGTGGCAATCCCAACGCCAAACCACCCGCGATCGCCGCACCCGCCTGCACGCTTCGCGCGATGCCACCCTGCGCAAGATTCAAAACACCCCGCTGGACAGCGCCAGCACCGCGCCATTCCACACGCGCGCGCATGCCATGCAGGCCACGGTCCACCGTGGGTATCAATCGCAAGTCGTTGCTACCGCGCTGGCCAAACCGCAGGACCCGCCCCTTGAAGCGCCGACCCATGGCGGCTGTCCGTGGATCATCCCCATTGACCACCGCCACTCCGCCAGCGCGCATGGCCGATAAAAGCTCTTCTTTTGCGAGAGCCACACCAACAAGGCCCCGCTTAAAATTGAGAGCATGCGCAAGCCCTACGTTCAGTTCAATCCCGACATTGGGTCGAGCCAACCTTGTGAGAACGCTTAGCTCGCCTGGGTGATTCATGCCTAGCTCCAAGACAAGGCACTTTGTTTGGGGCGTCAGTCCAAGAATGCTGAGCGGCACACCCAGATGGTTATTCAAGTTTCCCGGAGTCGCACTGACGGGCCCAAACGCCCCGCATGCACGCGCCAGGGCTTCTTTGGCACCCGTCTTGCCTACGGATCCTGTCACCGCAAGCACCGACCCAGCAAAAAGGCTACGTTGGTCGGTAGCCAAACGTGTCAAGGCCGCTTGCCCGTCTCGTACCTTAAGGCACCACGCACCACATTCTTTGGCACGTGCCAGCGTAACCCGATCAAAGCGTCTACCCACCAAGGCCAACGCGCCCGCCCGCAAGGCTTCTTTAAAAAAATCCTCTCCAGCGCGTTTGCCTCGCAAGGCGATAAAAACCGCCCCCGGCACAAGCGCTCGCGTATCAATCGATACCTTGGTGAAGCGAACGTCTTTGCCAAGGCGACACACGCTTGCGCCCAAGCCCGCCGCCAAGCGTTGACCGCTAAACGGATACACGCGCGCTTTGAGTGAATCCGCGTGAGCGTAACGCGGCACGCGCTTCTTGCGCGTCATCAAAATGACGCCTGGTGGATCCAATGATCTGTGTGACTTCGTGGCCTTTACCCGCCAACAAGACCGTGTCGCCAGGTTTGGCCAAAGCCACGGCACGACGTATCGCCGCGCGGCGATCACTGACGCGCAATACATGCCGCAATGCGCCAGGTTTAGGCTTCGGTACGCCCGCGACAATATCATCCAAGATGGCTTCGGGATCCTCACCGCGTGGATTGTCTGACGTCAGCAATGTCACATCAGCCAAACGTGCCGCCAACGCGCCCATTTTGGGGCGCTTGCCCCGGTCCCGATCTCCACCACATCCAAAGACCAACAAGACCCTGCCCGGGCTGACTTTACGCGCGGCCTTTAAAACCCGCTCTAAAGCATCTGGCGTGTGGGCGTAATCGACCGCAACACTAAATGGCTGACCTGCACGCACAAGTTGATAACGCCCAGGTGGGATCAGCGGCTGCGTCAAACCCGCGACCACGCTCTCGAGCGTCGCTCCCACTGCCAAAGCCGCTCCGGCGGACGCGAGGGCGTTGGCAACGTTGTAAGCTCCTGGCAGGGGTAGCTCTAGCTCAACAGAACCCCAGGGTCCGCAAAGCCGAAAGCGGGTCCCCTGGGGGCCATAGCGAGGGCTTTCGGCACGCAGATCCGCTCGTCGGCCGCGAGCCGAATAGGTCAGGCGCCGAGAGCCTTGTGGACGCGCCGCGGCCATCCATACGCCTTTGGCGTCATCCGCGTTCACCACCGCCACACCTTTGGGCTTGAGCATGGCAAAGAGCAGTCGCTTGGCGCGAGCGTAGCTAACCATGTCACCGTGATAGTCCAAATGATCCCGCGTTAAATTTGTAAAAACAGCGGCGTCAAAGAGACAGCCCTCCACCCGACGTTGCTCCAAAGCGTGTGAGCTGACCTCCATGACCGCGGCCTTTTCGCCAGCGCCCACCGACTTAGCAAGATACCTTTGCAAATCCAGCGCGCCCGGAGTGGTATTTGGCGCGGCATATTTTTTACCGCCCACCCAGTAGCCCACCGTGCCCAAGAGCGCGCAGGGCAATCCGTGGGTTTGGACAATGCCCCGCGTCAAGAAACCGACCGTGGTCTTGCCATTGGTTCCGGTGATGCCCACAAGGCGCAATTGACGCGAGGGCTGGCCAAAAAAGGCAGCCGCAAGATGAGCGTAGGCGGCCCACAAATCCGCACTACAAATCTGGGGCAAATCCTGGCTATCCACCTTGGGTTCTGACAAGAGTGCTACCGCTCCACGCGCCTTGGCTTGGCGCAGATGGGCGGTGGCATCCACCCATTTGTTCGAGGCGGATGGCAACATCGCGAAGACATCGCCCCGCTGTACCATCCTCGAGTCATGTGCCAGGCCCAGAACTCGCAGCTTCCCTTTGCCCCGCGGAACACGCAGGCCCGCTTGGCGACACAACTCGCCCAATCGACGCACGCTCATCCCTCAGCGCTTTCGCTTGTTGGCGCGAGCGACCAGCGTTGTTTTGGCCACTGCTATTTTTTTGGGAGCCGGACTCAAGACCAACGTCACGGTGCTTCCCTGGCGGCTGTTCACGCCCTTCTCTGGAAATTGACTCGAGACGATGCCACCAGCGCCTAGCACCCGCGACTTTAACCCTAAAATTTGAAGGCGTTTGCGCGCCGCACCCTCCGCGAGGCCCCGTAGATCTGGTGTGTAGACCCAATCGATCTTGGCGGCGCCGTCCCCGCGGCGGTACATCATGGTCCAGTTGTCCGCTCCTTTGACCGCGGTTTGCGCCTCGGCTTGTTGCGCGGACCGAACACTTTCTTGGGGCAGCACCCCGTGCGCTGGCAGCATCGCCGATAGACTGGCCCTAAAAACAGGTCCGGCGGTCCAACCGCCCAGGGTCATCCCTTGAGGCTCATCCAACATCACTGCGGCTACCAGATCAGGATGCTCCGCAGGCGCAAAACCGACAAAACTGGAGACGCTGCGTTGCATGCTATAGCGATGGCTGGCCATATCAAATTTTTGAGCCGTGCCCGTCTTACCAGCGATGCGATAGCCTGGCAACGCAATGGCGGCGCCCGTCCCCTCGTCGACAACATTTTCTAGCATGCCCGTCAGCGTATCTCGCACCGAGCTCGACATCACGCGCCCACCGGGTTCTGGCAAATCGGGTCTGGATCCCCCAAAACTTGAGCCCTTCATTTCTTTAACCACATGGGGTGTGACCGACTTGCCACCATTGGCGATGCTGGCGTACACCGTGGCCATGCGCATGAGTGTGCAACTGATCTCTTGGCCGTAGGGCACGGACGCCATCGAAGATGGCGTCCACTTGTCCAAGGACCGAAAGGTTCCTACGACCTCACCCGGAAGGTCCACACCCGTCAATCGGCCAAATCCAAATCGTGTCATGCCACGGTGCAACTTCTCGGCCCCTAGGCGCATGGCCACTTCGATGGTGCCCACATTGCTTGATTGCGCCAACACCGTGCGAAAAGGGACGATGCCAAGATGGTCGTCACCATGATCACGCACAATGCGCCCGTAGTATTCTTTGCGTCCTTGATTGCAGTCGATCAACGTATCTGGGGTGACCAACCCTTGTTCAAGAACCAAAGCGGCCGTCACCGCTTTAAAGGTCGACCCAGGCTCGTTGGCGTCTGAAATCGCGCGATTGCGGCGAGCATCGCTTGGCGTGTCCGCGGGGCGATTGGGGTCAAAATTTGGATAACTTGCCAGCGCTAAGATCTCTCCCGTGCGCGGATCCATCACGATCATCGCGGCGCCTTTGGCCTTGTGCTTTCGCCAGGCTTTTTCTAACTCGCGTTCGGCAATGTGTTGAAATTGCGCGTCAATGGTCAACACCACATTCACGCCCTCGTGCGGACGAGTGATCCAATCAAACTCGTTCGGCAAACGGCGCCCGCGCGCATCTTGGGCAACCTCTTTGACCCCTTTGCGTCCACTTAAGACACTGTTGTAGCTTTTTTCGACTCCATCCAGTCCCACGCCATCAATATTGGCAAACCCCAGCACGTGGGATGCCAAACGCCCCAAGGGATAAACCCGGCGTGATTCCGGAAAAAAAGAAAGGCAGCCGAAGCCGCCTTCCTTGATCTTGGCCGTGTCTTCCATGCGGGCGCCACGCTTGACCCAAAAGGGTCGCCCTACGTCAATCTTTCGGCGTAGCCCCTGCCGCGCCAAGCCTAGATGGGTGCTCAAGCTTGCCGTCAAACGATCCCGCTCCTTTGCCTGAATCAGTTTGGGACTAAGAAAAACCGATTCAGTCTCTTGGCTCTGCGCCAAGATCTGGCCATGCCGATCGCTGATGGTCCCTCTTTTAGCCAAGACTTCTACTTTTCTAAGCTGCTGGCGTTCGGCTTTCGCTACCAAAAATGGGCGACGAAGCACCTGCAAATCGAGCAGTCGAAGCGCGACCAACGCGAAACCCGCCGCCATCAGAGCTCCGACCACGCCTACGCGGCGTTGCAGTGTTTGTTGAGCCTGCTCTTCTTGACGCGGATCCACCTAGGTCTGGCCCCCGCCAAAGAGGCCTTTAACCCCGCGCCACACTTTGGACGCGGTCCCAAGTTTTCCATCCCCTCGTAAAACAACCACACGATTGGGATTCATGTCCACCATTCCCAACCGCTGTCGGGCAACGCGCTCGACCGCTTCTAACGAGTGCGCTTCGACGAGCCGCCTCTCGCTGAGTGTCACTCGATCCCGGATGCGGTCCCGTTGCTGACGCAACTCGATGATCTGATAGCCGTTCTCCAAGACCCGCAGGCGGCTCCATGTCAACGCTCCAGCCAGCACTGCCAAAACACCGAGCAGCTGAGCCCAGCTTCTGAACTGCGCCCGGTCCAAACGGGTCCAGCTAAAGCGAGGCTCTAAGCTCAGAATCACACGCGCATAATCTCGGTAAAGACCTTTGGTCACGGCTGGTTCTTTCTCAAGGTAAAGCCTTCTCTTTATTAAGGAGCAATTCGCTCCACAACCCTTAACCTCGCGCTACGTGCCCGCGGATTGAGCGCCAGTTCAGCGTCACTTGGCTCAACTCCCTTTTTGGTCATTAACAACAGGCTGGCTTTGTGTCCACACCGACATTCTGGCAACCCAGGCGGACAAATGCAGTCGCGCGACTCCGCTTTAAAATAGTCTTTGACCAAACGATCTTCTAAAGAATGAAAGCTGATGACGGCTAGCCTGCCACCACGCCGTAGACGCCCAGCGAAGGCGGGTAGAGCTAGACTCAGGTCTTCGAGCTCGTGATTGACCACTAAGCGCAATGCTTGAAAAACACGGGTGGCGGGATGCCGCCCACCCGGCTTGCCCTTGCCTAAGATCTTGCCCACCGCCAACGCAAGATCGGCCGTGCTCTTAAGGGGGCGCGCAGCCAAAATGCTTCTCGCAATTGCCGGCGCTTTAGGTTCTTCGCCAAACTCGCGCAAGACCTGGGTCAGCTCGTCCTGATCCACATGCTCTAACCATTGTGCCGCGCTCAGTCCTTGGGTTGTATCCATCCGCATATCCAAGGGCGCATCAAATCTAAAACTGAATCCGCGCTCAGGGGTATCTAGCTGAAGCGACGACACTCCTAAATCCAAAAGGACCCCGTCCAAGCGCTCCCCTGCGGGAAGCCACCCTTTCAACGCCTCTGGATCCGCGAAGCTGCCCTGTCGAAGGACCACCTGATCTTGAAACGCTTCAAGACGCAGGCCCGCCAATTTCAAGGCAGCCGGATCTTTGTCTAGGCCCAACAAACGCGCCCCGGGTCCAGCAACCTTTAGCAACGCTTCGCTGTGCCCGGCCAACCCCACTGTTCCATCGACCCACCAAGTTCGATCGCGTTTTGCCGAGCTTGCCACGTTCAAAAGCTGAACGCATTCCGCGAGCAAGACGCTGACGTGGGCCACGCTCATGTTCTTTAGGCCGCGACGCGCACGCCAGAAAAGCGGACGCTCGCCTCTTCTTCGCTACGACAAAAATCAAATTGAGCGGTGACTCCCGCTAGATCTAAGATATGACTAAGGTAGGGTGAAAGACCGACCAATTTCATGTCACCGCCATATTCACGCAACCGCTGCGCGCGCTCAACCAAGACTGGCAAACCAGACAGATGCACATGCGTGACGTTCTCAAGATTAAGGATCACATGCACCAAACCGCCTTTAAGGTACTCGCCCAAGAGCTGCTTGATCTTTAGCATGTCCTCTAGATTCAGCTCTCCACGCAGACGCAAGATCTGGACCCGGATCGGTGCTTCGACGCTAGCGCTCATGTTGGTACTCCCTAGGTGATGGGCCAGCTTGGCCCGAAGATTACATTAAGTCGGCGCGACCTTTGATCGCCTTCATCGCGCTCGCGATGTTGGCGCCACGTTCTTCTTGGTACTTAGCAAAACGTTCTTTATCCCAGATCTCTATGCGACGACGCATGCCCACAACCACCACGTCGCGCTTGATGCCCGCGACTTCTCGTAAAGCCTGACTGACGACCAAACGTCCTTGCTTGTCCAACGGACAGGTGTCTGTATTTGCTGATACAAAGCGCAACGCTTCACGTGCGATTTCATCCGTACCCGCACCGAGTTCTTCGGTCATCTCGTGATACTCACGCTCGGCATAAACATTCAATTGACCATCACGCCCTGGAGCCACATAAAAGAGCAGTGGCTGCCCATCCCGCTCAACTTGTTCGCGGTGACGCGCCGGAATCGACAAGCGACCCTTGTCATCCGTGCTGTAGTCGTATTTTCCAGTTAAAAGCAACATTTGGGCCTTTATGGGTTTGTGTGGGTTTTTACCCCACTGAATGGGATTATATAGAAAATGCTGGGAACGTCAAGCAGATTGTTCGGGACACGCCAGCTAAATTCACAAATTTAAGGGGATATCTTATTTTTGTTCCATAATATGAAATTAATATAATTTTAGTGGGCATAAAAAAAGGCCCGCGCCATGGGCGCGGGCCTTTTTTGAGAGCTACTTTTAGCGCTTGCTGAACTGGAAGCGCTTGCGAGCACCGGCTTGACCGTATTTTTTGCGCTCCACCATGCGTGGATCACGCGTCATAAAACCAGCTTTTGCCAAGGCGATACGATTCTCGGGGTCAAGCTTGCAAAGCGCGCGAGCGATCCCTAAACGCAATGCTCCGGCCTGGCCACTTTTGCCACCACCTGAACACTTTGCTCGCACATCCACGGCTTCAATCGCACCCACAGCCAAAAGCGCCATGCGGATGTAAATCGAGGATGTCTCGCGTCCGAAATACTTATCCGCATCCAAGCCATTGACAGAGATAACGCCTTTGCCAGGTTTGAGTATGACTCGCGCAACGCTATTCTTGCGACGCCCAACGGCCAAGTACTGGACTAATGTGCTTGCCATAATTATTTCCCTTCTTTCGAGGACTTGAGCAGGCTCGCAGGAATAGGCTCAGGCTTCTGCGCTGAATGAGGGTGCTTTTCACCCCTATAAATATTGAGCTTTAAGAGCATCTTGCGACCTAGATGTGTCTTGGGAACCATCCCTTTAACCGCCAAATGAATCACCCGCTCTGGCTTCTCAACCATCAAGTGCTTCACTTTTTCGTAACGGGCGCCACCAGGATAGCCGCTATGACTGAACTTGGTCTTGGTCTCAAGCTTTTTGCCGCTGAGCGCGACTTTTTCGGCATTGAGAATAATCACGTAATCGCCCATGTCTGAATTAGGCGTAAAGGTCGGCTTATGCTTGCCCAAAAGAACCATCGCCACTTTACTGGCTAAACGGCCCAATGGCTTATCGGTGGCATCGACGATATACCACTTGCGCTCACGCAAACCTGCGTCCGCGCTAAAGAATTTTGTTACACGAGTCAACTGAGCCATGGCAACTACCTTAGGTATGGAAAGGACCTATTACGAGGCGATTCCTTCGTAAAGGGCTAGCACTTTAAGGCCTTTTCGCTTGTTTGGTCAAGCCATTTCTGAATCCGAATCCCTTTCTTGAACCAGCTTTCCTTTAACCATACGCCCTGGTCTTGGAATCGCCCCGTAGGCCACTTCCCAAAGCACCAAACCGTCAGAAGGGGCTGTCTTTCCTGCTTTTTTACGATCCTTTGAGGCCAAAACTTGGCTCAAATGCCCTGCGGGGTGCTTGCCCACGCCAATATCAAAGAGGGTCCCACTGATAATTCGAACCATCTGATGCAAAAAAGCTTGTCCCGTAATACGAAACTCTACTCTGTTGCCTTTTCGAATGACCCCCGCATCGAGCATACGGCGTACAGGATGCCGCGCCGAGCATCCTGCGGCTCGAAAAGCGCTAAAATCGTGCTCGCCCACCAAGGCCTTGGCGGCCTTATCCATTGCAAGCTCATCAAGCGGAGCCTTGGCGTGCCAGGACCAACGCCGCCAGAATACCGACGCCACGGGATGGTCCCAATAGGTGTAGCGGTATGTCTTGGACATGGCGTCCCGTCGTGCGTCAAAAACGGACGGAGCCTCTTCAATCGACCGCACCCTTACTGTTTGGGGTAACAACCCATTCAGCCCGCGTAACAACTTACCTAGATTGACCTCGATGGGTGTCGCGAACGAAACCACCTGTCCGTGCGCATGCACGCCCGAATCAGTTCGCCCCGCTGCCACAACTCGTACCGCGTGCCGAAGCACGATAGCAAGTTTTGCCTCGAGCGTGGCTTGAACCGATTCGGCATTACGCTGACTCTGCCAACCGTGGTAGGCAGTGCCGTCGTATTCGAGAACTAATTTGAAAGTAGGCATGAGTCGCTCTAAATCTCTAAACAATGAAGTCCGGAGCGCACCCCGGACTTCATTGAAAAAAAGTTTTTTGGATCAGCCGATCAAACCTTGCGTCTTCAAAAGCTCGGCGACCAAGACCGCGCCTTTGGCCGCGCCCATCTTGGTGTTGTGGCTAACGAGCATAAACTTGACCCCGTGGTTGAGCACAGGGTCTTTACGCACACGCCCAACGGTCGTCACCATGCCCGCGCCGCGATCCCGGTCCAAGCGCACTTGCGGCCGAAAAGGGTCATCGTGCACATGGATCATCGAAGGTTGCGGGGCGGTCGGAAGGCCTTGTAGCTCTTTAGGCGCGTACGCTCGCATGCAGGCGATGATCTCGTCCACGCTTGCGGCTTTACCAAGCTCTGCAAACACGCTCTCGGTGTGCCCCTCAAGAACCGCCGCGCGCGTGCAGGTGCAGCTAACGTTGATCGCCGCGGGTGTCACGCTTGTGCCCGTCATCTGGCCAAAGATCTTAGCGACTTCTCGCTGGACTTTCTCTTCCTCACCCACGATATAGGGGACGATGTTATCCATGGTGTCGAGCGTCAACACACCCCCACTACGGCCAGCGCCGCTAACCGCCTGCATGCTTGTCATAAACAGGGTCTTGACGCCATAGGCCTTGACCAAGGGTGCCAAGGCAATCGCCAGACCCGTGGTGGTGCAATTGGGGATTGCCGTCACAAAACCTTTCCACCCCCGCTTTTTGGCCATTTCTTTGACCAGAACAGCGTGGTCACTATTGATCCCAGGGATCAATAGTGGTGAATCCGCTTCCATGCGAAAGAGCGACGCCGCACTAACCACGGGAGTGGTCTGCGCATACTTTGGCTCTAAGATCTTGGCCACATCGCTCTCAATGGCGGTAAAGACCAGATCCACACTGCTCGCGTCAAACGCGGCCGAGTCTTGAATCACCATGCTCTTAAAGCGCTCAGGCACATCGCCATCCGCCCACCATCCCGTGGCGCCATTGGCGGTTTTGATCCCTTCGCTATAAGGTTTACCGGCCGAACGCTGGCTACCCGCCAACGCCGTGACCTGAAACCACGGATGCTGATCCAGGCAGGCCAAAAATTGTTGCCCGGCGATACCGGTGGCGCCTACGACAGCGACGTTAAGTTTGCGGTCCGACATTCGAACTACCCTCTTTGTTGAAGGAAACTTGGCTAAATGCCCTTAGACGTCAGTGCGCTGTCCTTGAGACGGGCCATGCGGTTGATCGCGGCGAGATAGGACTCAGCCGACGCAATCAAGACGTCGGTATGGGCAGCCCGCGCACTCGAACGCCGATCTTTGTGCTCGAGCACAACAGTGACGTCACCTTGCGCGTCCGACCCCCCCGTGATGGCCTGAATGGTGTAGCTCACCAATGTAAAATTTGTCTTGGTCAGCTCTTGCAGCCCCTTGTAGATCGCGTCCACAGGACCTGTGCCTTCAGCAACGGTTTTAAGCAATTTTCCATCGCGATCCAAAACAATCTTGGCCGTGGCCCCGTGGCCCGAGCCAGCCGTGATCGCTAGCTCAACTAGGCGAAAATCCTTCTTCTGAGCCGCTTCAGGCGCCAACAAAGTCAGCAGATCGTCATCGTAGATGTCTTTTTTTCTATCCGCGAGCGCTATAAAAGCTTCGTAGGCCTTGTCTAACTGCTTCTCATCTAACTGCGCGCCCAGTTGGCCCAAGCGTTTCTTAAGTGCGTGCCGACCCGAACGCCGACCGAGCTTGATAACATTGTCATTCAAGCCAATGTCCGCGGGTTCCATAATCTCGTAGGTTTGACGATTTTTGAGAATGCCATCCTGATGGATGCCACTTTCGTGAGCAAACGCATTGGCACCCACAATGGCCTTGTTAGGCTGCACACTGATGCCCGTGATTGTCGAAACTAGCCGCGAGGCTTTAATGATCTCTTTGGTGTTCACGCCCGTACGGACTTTAAAGTAATTTTGGCGAACTTTGAGCGCCATCACGACTTCTTCTAGGCTTGCATTACCCGCACGCTCACCAATGCCATTGATGGTGCACTCTATTTGCCTTGCGCCAGCTTGCACCGCCGCAAGGCTGTTGGCGACAGCAAGACCCAGATCATTGTGGCAATGCACCGAAAAGATCAATCCGGGAACTTTGATGCCGCGGATCAGGTAGTCCAGCATCGCCCCAAATTCTTCGGGTATCGAGAATCCAACGGTATCAGGCACATTCAAAGTTGTGGCACCCGCTTCTGCGGCGGCGGTGTAAAGATCCAAAAGGTAGGAGCGCTCCGCACGACCGGTGTCCTGCGCCGAAAACTCTACGTCAGGCGTCAGGCTTTTGGCTAACTTGATCGCCTTGACCGATTTATCAATGTTCTGCTGCCGCGTCAGGCGCAGTATCGACTCGAGGTGAATGTCGCTGGCAGATGTAAATGTGTGGATCCGTCGCTTGGCGGCTGGTTTAAGAGCTTCTCCCGCGCGCTCAACATCTTTTTCGATGATACGCGCTAGCGCGGCGATGATGGGGCCCTTGATATGTTTGGCGATGTCTTTGACAGACTCAAAATCACCAGGGCTCGAGATAGGAAATCCCGCTTCAATCACATCGACTTTTAGACGGGCAAGTTGGCGCGCGACCTCTAATTTTTCGGCCTTGTTCATACTAGCGCCCGGGCATTGCTCTCCATCCCGTAGTGTCGTATCGAAGATGACTACCTTGTCTGTCATGTCGTTTATGCCTTTTAGCGCGAAGTCGTTCTAGGGATCCAAGCCGTCCCAGCGTAGGCCAAGCCGATCACGACCAAGATCCAAATAGCCACACCCCAACCGAGCGCAGCGGCAATCAGTACCGCCCCCAAAGGCGCTCTCCATCCCAAGTCGCGTGGTAAACGCGCATAACCCAAGGGACTTAGATTCAAGACGATAAATATCAAGATCAAGAACGAAAGCAAAGTCGGCGACAGGCCCAGCAGCGCGACCCAGACCAAGGTCAGCCCCGAAACTTGCACTGGTAGTCCGCCGTAGCGCCTGTTTAGGTCAAAGGCGCCCCTACGAGCCAGATGAAGCCCCGCGCTCACTGCCAGCGCGCCTGTGAGCGCCATTCCCAGTGGTCCAAGCACATGCAGCTTTGCCTGGTAGACCAACGCGGGCGACGCGACGCCAAACGAAAGCAGCGCCGACAAACTATCGAGCTCCACTCCGAGCGCCGATTTGCCCTTGGGCCGTGCGGCAAGCAACCCCGCGAGCCCGTCCATCAACAATGCCAGAGCCAGCCATCGCCCCGATCCCGCAATGTCTGTCCGCGCTAATGCCGCAAGCGCCAACAATCCAAGCGCCAAACTTGCCACACTAAGAGCGTTGGGCGTGCGTAGCGCGCTCATCGGCGCGTTGATTACTTTTTGCCCCAATTTTCTGGACGCAAACTACGAACCGCTTCACCGGTACGCCACATCTCGCTATCGTGAATGATCTTTAACTCTGCGTCCAGTTTTTGACGATAGTCAGGCGCAGAGCACGTGGTAAGAACTCGCTCAGTCTCTTTGCCGTCTTTCACGCTCTTATACAGAGCCTCAAAAACAGGCTTGGTCGCGGCCTCAAACTTTGGCGCCCAATCAAGCGCGCCGCGTTGCGCGGTGGTGGAGCAGGCGGCGAACATGTAGTCCATGCCGTACTTGCCCACGAGTGGGTAAAGGCTTTGCGTGGCTTCTTCGACGGTCTCGTTAAAGGCCTCGCTGGGGCTGTGTCCCGCCGAGCGCAAAACGTCATACTGGGCTTTCATCAAACCCGCGATGGCCCCGATGAGAACGCCTCTTTCACCGGTCAAATCTGACATCACTTCTTTTTCGAAGGTGGTCGCAAAAAGATAACCAGCCCCGATCGCGATCCCGCAAGCAATGGCTCTGTCCCGGGCGCGACCGGTCGCGTCTTGAAACACAGCAAAACTACTATTGATGCCCGAACCTTCTAAAAAATTGCTACGCACGGTGCGGCCCGACCCCTTGGGCGCGACCAAGATCACATCCACAAAATCTGGTGGGATGACTTGAGTCTGCTCTTTAAACACGATCGAAAAACCATGCGAGAAATAAAGCGCCTGGCCTTTTTTTAGGCGTGCTTTAACAATCGGCCACTGCTCTTTTTGACCAGCATCTGACAATAGATATTGAACGATGGTGGCTTTATCGATCGCTTCTTCGATGCTCGAAAATAGATTCTTCCCCTCGATCCAACCGTCCCGGATCGCGTCGGTCCAGCCCTTGCCACCCTTGCGCTGTCCCACAATCACGTTGATGCCATTGTCACGCATGTTAAGTGACTGCCCGTAGCCTTGCGGACCATAGCCCAAGATGGCGACCACCTCGTCCTTAAGGGCAAGGCGCGCTTTTTCTAAGGGGAACTCTTCGCGCGTGACGACTTCTTCGGATGTTCCGCCAAAATTGATATTTGCCATGTCTTCACTCCTTATTTGATGATTAAAGTATCTCGCTGCCGCGGTGCATGCCAACCGACCCCGTGCGGGCCAATTCGAGCACACCCAACGGATGCATCAGCTCTAAAAAAGCTTCTACCTTGTCACGGGTACCCGTGATCTCGACGGTCACGGTCTCCGCGCTCAGGTCCACAACTTTTCCACGAAAAACATTCGCGTACTCGACAACTTCTAAGCGCTTGTTTCCTTGGGCCTTCACCTTGACCAGTGCCAACTCTCGTGTCACGGATCGATCCGCTTTTAGGTCGCCAACCTTGATGACTTCAACCAGCTTGCTCAACTGCTTTTGAACTTGATCCAACACTTGATCATCCCCACTGACGACCAAGGTCATGCGGGAATATTCGGGATCGGCGGTTTCGCCCACCGCCAAACTCTCGATATTAAAGCCTCGGCTGGAGAACAATCCGCAGATTCGGGTCAAGACTCCGCTGTGATTTTGAACTAACGCAGAAATCGTATGTCTCATAGGACACTCGCGATTCAAGAGATGCCCAAGGCCAGGTGCGACCTTAGGACGCTATAACGACAAGGCCCATCTTCTTCCCCAGCGGGTTTGAAGATGGGCCTTGGAAATGGTGGAGCTGAGCGGGGTCGAACCGCTGACCTCCGCAATGCCATTGCGGCGCTCTGCCAACTGAGCTACAGCCCCCCAAGGATTCCCTTAGGTAGGAAAGGGATTTTAGGTTTGCCCCCCGTGGGCGTCAAGGCTTTTTTGGCACGCTTCCACCTAGCGCCTGATCGACTTTTAGCTTTAGTTCACCGACATATCCGCCGTTGGCCCCGCGCTCGCGAATTGCTTGCAACAACTGAGTGCGCTGCGCTGAATCAACACCCAAACGCTGTTGCATCTCGACATTCTGCCAAAGCGCCTGCGCACCGTGCCCAGAATCCGGAAAACGCTTGGCCACACCAAGGTATTGCGTATTCGCTTCGGCGCTCTTGCCCAAGGCTTCGAGGCAGGTCGCCACGCCTAACGCGGCCAGGGGAGCCAAAACATGCTTGTCACCTTCGGCGCCAAGAAAGGCCTCGTAATCCTTGCGCGCGTCATCAAAACGGCCCATCGCAAAACTGGCCGCGGCCATGCCCAAGCGAGCAACCGCCGACTGTGGAGTGCCTCCGGCGACAATGGCCTGAAATTTGGCGTACGCTTGACTGGCGATCTGAGCGGTCTCGGCGGCGCTTCGGCTATCGACCTGCGCGAGCACTGTTTGCGCTTCTTCTAACTGCCTCGAAGCGTCTACTCTTTTTTCGGCTTGGCTTGAAAACCAATACAAGCCACCAAAGATCAGCACCACCACCGCCACACCCACAATCAGCACGTTTTCGAGATGGGCCTTGGTCCACTCGCTTGCCGTGGTAAGCCAGCTGACCAGCTCATTGCGATGCAGCGCTTCTTTCATTTGGTGATGGGTCAATTGTTTGTTTTTCATGTTGCCTCCGTTAAAAACGCCAACCCAAGCCGCTATGCAGGCCTAAGCTCATGGCAGTCTCGGATGTACCACCCGCCAGACCGACACTGGTGATGTTGAACTCAACTAAAAAATCAAGCTGTGGATGAAAACGATAGGCCCCACCCAGCGAGGCTACAAATCCAATATCGTTTGAGCTCTTATATTCAACCTCATACATCGCGATGTTCTTGATAGGGTCGATGCCAATAAATTTAAGAGCGGCGCGATTGGTATGAAAGAGCCCGAGGCCCGCGCCCATGTAGGGACGCACATCCTCGAACTCGCCAAGATTGATCCTGGCTTTCAAGCCCGTTCCCAAGGCTGTAAAAGGAGAGCCGGCGCCTTCAACTTTGTAGCGAAGATTGAGCGCCTGAACAAAAAGTGAGGCTCCCAGCTCGGGACTGGCCTCATACAAGAGCTCGGCACCACCCCCAAAACCACTTTGATTGTAGGCGGCGTTGTCGCCCATGGGCAAGGCCAGGCCGCCTTTCATGATCAATTCCCACGCTGGACGATGCAAACGCGCCACTTTACCTTGGGGTGGCACGGTATGCGTCGGCGCGGGTCGGTATTCTTGATAGATCCCGGCATTGGGTGTGACGGCCGCAAGCGCCCAAACTGGTCCCACGACTAAACCCACCCACAACAAACCTGCCAACGTTTTTTTAATATTTATGCCCCCGGGCAGAATCGAACTGCCGGCCAATGGTTTAGGAAACCACTGCTCTATCCACTGAGCTACAGGGGCAGGCCCACGGCCGTCGGGATGATAGAACAGCCCACGCCTGAGAGTCAACGGGCATTCCCTGCCAACGCTGAATCGAGTGCGTGCCGAAGGCTGGGGGCTGGTCAAC
>JANLXT010000269.1:0-19257 GCA_031365225.1 candidate division FCPU426 bacterium | reverse complement strand
CCGACGCGCTTATTAAACGCCACCTTGCCTAAACGGTAGATCATAAAAAGAGACGCCGTCGAAAAGCTAGCCGCCGCGAAACGCGCCCAAAAGTCACTTCGCCAACCAGTCAAAAAGAGCAACTTTAAGAGAATGTAGTCTAGCGGCGGAGCCAATTGCAATTTGATCGCGCTCCAAAATTCGGTCGCGGGCAAGCTCGCCACGCTGGCCTGCTGCAGCTCGTCAAACCACAACGAATGGCGTCCTAAATCATAAAATCGTAAGGCCGCGCCAAACAAGATTATCAGCGCCAGTATCCACCGATCCATCCTCGCTTCACGTTGGATCATCGAGTCATTCCTTCGCATAATTCCCTCAACGCCTGGGGATAGATCCAATGCTCTACCTCTAAAACCCTTGCCGCGAGGCTCTGGGGCGTGTCGCCCGCTTGCACCGCCACCTTGCCCTGCAAAAGGATACGGCCGCTGTCCACGCCGTGATCCACCAGATGCACCGTGGCCCCACTCTCTTTTTCGCCTGCCTCTAACACGGCTTGATGCACATGCTGACCGTACATGCCCGCTCCACCAAATTTTGGCAAGAGCGCGGGGTGGATATTTAGCAAGCGATCCTTGAACGCGTCCACCAACACGGGCGTGAGGATGCGCATGTACCCGGCCAGACAAACGACGTCGGGCTTTTGCTCAAGTAAAAGGGCTAGCACTTGAGCGTCGTACTCCTCGCGATCGCTTCGACCGTTTGAGTCAAGCACGGCGCTCATCACGCCAAATTGCAGCGCACGCGCTAACACGCCCGCCTGGGGCTTGTTGCTAAAAACCAACACGCAACGCGCCGGAAAATCTGGCGCGGCCATCGCTTGCATGAGCGCCAACGCGTTGCTACCGCCGCCGCTGGCCAAGATCGCGACTCGTTTTTTTGTCATCGTAAGCTAGCTCCTTGCTCGGGCAAGTTTTAACAGCGCTTTGGCGCGCGGATGTTGGGGGTGCTTGGCCAAGACCGTCTCAATCATGTTGATGGCGGCAGGGCGCAATTTTAGGGCGATCGACACCTCGGCTTGATTCAAACGCGCTTCGTCATAATCAGGATCAAGATGAAGCGCGTTCATAAAATCACGGACCGCGAGGGGCAGTTGCCCCGAACCCGCCCTGGCCACGCCACGACTATTGTACAGCGTCTTGCTACCCCGATTGTACGTGATAGCCTCGTCCAACGCGGCAATGCTCTCGGCCACTTGACCCTGGGCGAAAAGGCTATGCGCCAGGCCATCCCAGGCAGTCTCAAGATACGGGTCCAAGCGAACCTGCCGCGCGAACTCGCGCTGGGCATCCGCCCAGCGGCCTTGCGTTTGGGCCAAGCGTCCGCGTTTTTCGTGGATCAAGACATAATCCGGCGCCAAGGTCGCCAAGGCACCGTATTGGCGTTCGGCTTCTTCTAGGTCTTGTGGCTTGGCGCGTTCTTGCAAGGCCGAAGCGTAAAAATAGCGCGCCTCTAAGTTGAGCGCGTCGGCGTCAAGCGCCCGGCGATACATAGGCAAAGCCGCCTCGACGTTGTTCGCCTTAGAGAACTGCTTCGCGCTGGCTAAGGCCCGTGACGCCGACCAGTTGAGCCACGCCCCAAAAATAGGCTGCGAGACCACCAAGAGTAGGCCCAGGCTGACTAAAAACGCCGCGCCAGACTCTGGGTTGAGACCTAGGCGACCCCCAGTCTGACCAAAACGCGCCAACGCGAGTCCCAGCAACATGGTGAATGGCAAGTAGGTGCTGGGTAAAAAGAGATCCAGCGAGCCCAGGTTGGTGACCAACGATCCACTCAAAGCGACGAGCAGGGCCAACGCCAAGCGCGCCTCTGGATCACGGTCCCAATCACGGCTGGCAAGCCGCAGTGGCCAAAGCAACAACGCCAAGAATGTGACGCCAAGTCCCAGGCCAAGTAAACCTAGTTCGACCCACAGCTGGACCAACCAATTTTCGGGATGGGTGATCTCGTACGAATGCTGGGACTGCCAGGCCATGGTTTCTGTGGGACGAAACGCGGGATAAACCGCCGCGAAGCTCCCAGGACCGTGTCCTTGCAAGGGTCGCGCGAGGCCGGCCCTGAAACTTCCTCTCCACGTTTCCAAACGAAAGCGCACCGCTTGATCTTGCCCACGAAACACATCGACCACACGCTGGGCGAGGTGGGCCTGGGGAATCAAGGACCCAAGGATAATCAAAGTTCCCAATCCCAGACCTGTCGCGCTTAGGGCGCGCCCACGGCGAGAGCTAGCCGCGTTCGACCAAAAAAATAGATGCGCGATCAACGCCGCTTGCGCCAGCAATCCAATCCAGGCGGCGCGACTGCCACTGGCCAACACGGCCGCCAACCCGGCGCTCAAAAAAGCGAGACTAAGCGCGCGGCGGCTTCCCTGGTTGGTCCATGCCAAGTACGCGGCGATGGGCCACAAGAGCACGACGAAGCCACCTAGAAAATTTGGATTGCCAAAGGTCCCACTGGCTCTGCCGCCAAAGATTTGCTCCGCCGATCGCGCCCACTCCAGACCAAGCAGCCCTGGCGGCAGCAACGCCAGCAGGCCAGCGATACCAAGGCACGCGGTCAGTATCCAGCACATGACGCGCGCACGTGGGCTGGCGCCCAGCGCCCAATCTCGAACAGCGTAAATCCAAACCAAGATTAAAAACCATGCGCCCAAGGCTCGCGACGACACCGGCCTTACCGGCGAAAGCGTCGCGGACAATACCAATGCCGCGATGAGCCCTAAGGTAGCCTTCCCTGCCCCCCCTCCTGGGACAAACACGCGGCCCCCCCACCACAAGCGCATGACGCTCAGCGTGATAAATAGCAAGATACCAAAACTAGCCCAAAACGTTTTAGGCGCGAGCGGATCCGCCGCGAGCGAATCAACCGCGAAGCTAACACCCAGCAGCGCCACTAAAAGCGTGGCCATGCGCAGGCCGTCGATCACTTTCAACGCGCGCGCTTGCGCGGGGCTAAATCCTTGGTCCGGGGTCACGACGATCATGGCAGGACTTGCTCCTTTAACTTGATGCTGGCGGCATGCTGGGGATCCAAGCGCAGGGCCTCGTCCAACTGCTTGGCGGCCTCACCCAAGCGCCGCTGTTGAAAGAGGGCGTACCCTAGACTGAATCGAGCGTCGGCGCTCTTTGGGTCGATTTTTGCCGCTTCGCGAAAGGCGGCTTCGGCGCCCGTAAAATCACTGAGCATAAAACGGCAATTGCCAAGATTGAGCGCGGCGGCACGCGAGCTCGGTTCTAAGGCCAAAGCCTTGGCATACGCTTGCGCCGCCTCTTCAAAGCGGCTCTGCCGGGCTAAGGCCTCACCCAAGAGATTGTACCCAGGTGCCCACTGGGGGTGCTGTCGTAACTGATCGCGCGCCTGCAGCTCCGCTTCAAGTCCCCCCACGGGCGAGCCCGGCAAGGGCTCGCGACCGACCGCCCTTTGATAGGCCCACAAGGGACGGATTCCCAACGCCAGCGTCGCGCAAGCCGCGGTCAAAACTAGCGCGCGTCCCCAGCGTGGCAATCCTTGTGGCGCGCTGTCGCGCTCGGTATCAAACAACAAACCAAACGCTAGGCCCGCAAAAAATAAGAGTCCCGCTTGGTCCAAGGCTCGGTCAAAAAAACAATGGATCAAGAGCCCAAACAAACCCAAACGTGCCGCCCATGCTAGAGGATCAAGGGGCTTTGCGGGCCACACGGCCCAGGTCAAAGCGCCAAAGGCTCCCACCAAAAGCAGGCCTCCTTCGCAGAGCAGAGCCAAAATAAAATTGTGAGGATGTTCAACGAATTGATTGCTACTTGCCAACAAGGCCTGCAAGGCGGGGGCTCCCCGTCCCTCGGCTGCCAAGGCGTAGCTCCCTGGCCCCCAACCCAACCACGGACGCTCAATCCACAGCGACACGCTGGTTTTCCATAACGCCAAACGCTCGGTGGGTCGGGCCCAGTCCATCGGATCGGCGAGAAAAACCGCCAAAAGGACCAACGCGATCCAGGCCCAGCGTGGGACCGAGGGCGCGGCCTTTTCTGGGAGCAAAACTTCACGCCGCCGTTCCCAGACCAGCAAGCCCAGTTGAACCAACACGGCCAAAGCGCTCGCGCGACTGCCCGTCGCGGCGAGACCCAAGGCGGTCACGCTCAAAGCAGCAAAAGACCACCACAACGCCGAGCGGCTATAAAAGAGAGGCCAAGACAACACAAGAAACGCCGCCAAAAAGTTTGGATTGCCCCAGGTCGCGGGGGCGCGCCATAAGCTGAGAGGTGAGGCAAAAGGATCAAAACCCGCACGCTGGGCCAGCGCCAGCGCCGCACAGGCCATAGCACCAAAAACCCAGCCACCCGCCAAGCGTTGGCGCAGCTCTCGCGCCGCCCCAGCCACACTCAACGCAATGCCGAGCCCCAGGCCCCAGGCCTGCACCCGCGCCAACGATCCCGATCGAAACGGTGAAAAGTACCAGCTAAAGCCAAGCGCAAATAAAAAAAACAAGGCCGCCCAGACCAGCCGGCGCGGTGGCCAGAAAAAATTTGAACCCAATCCTAGCCCCAATAAAAATAAAGCTAACCAAACGCAGGCGGCGCTAAAGCGCAGATCCAGAAGGCTCTGCGTTGGCAAGACCGCGCAAGCAAATACAAGCAACCCTAGGCTTTGGACCCAAATGCGGCGCCAAACTGTCGTCACAAGCATGCCTCTATAAACAAAAAGGGCGAGGGAAAAACCCCTCGCCCTGCTCCGTGTGCGTTGACCTAGACCAGCAGGGCCTCGGCCGGCCCTTTATCCACCCAACCCAAGACCTTGGCGGGGCTCTTGAGTTGTTTCAAGATCTTGAGCGCTTTGGTCGCGTCGTCCGCGCGCAGAATGACAATCAATCCAATCCCCATGTTCAGCGTCCGAAAAGCGTCTTCTTCTGGCACCTGTCCCATGTCGACGATCAACTTGAAAAGCGGGGGGACCTGCCACGCGTCCTTGCGGATGATCGCGCGGCAACCCTTGGGTAGGACGCGCGGGATGTTGTCGTAAAATCCGCCACCCGTCAGGTGCGAGATGGCGCGCACCCGCACTTTTTTCATGAGGACCAGCATCTCTTTGGCATAGCAACGATGCGGGGCGAGCAACGCGTCCGCCAAGGTCTTGCCCAAGGCAGGATGTTTTTTATTGAGTGAGAGCTTGCCACGTTTTAAGAGCACTTGGCGCGCCAGACTATAACCATTGGTATGCATGCCACTGGATGGCAAGCCCAGGATGATGTCACCCGGCCTCACTTCGTCGCCTGTGATCAGATCCTTGCGCTCGACCACGCCCACGATCGTGCCCGCCAGGTCAAAATCACCGGGCTGATAGAGGCCTGGCATCTCGGCGGTCTCGCCACCGATCAGCACAACGCCCTGCTGTTTGCAAGCGATGGTCAAGCCGCGCACCACTTCGGCGCAAACTTTGGGCTGCAGGATCCCCGTCGCGAAGTAATCTAAAAAGAAGAGCGGGTGGGCACCTTGCACCAAAATGTCGTTGATGCAGTGATTGACCAGGTCCTGGCCCACGGTATGAAAGCGCTTGGCTTGAGCGGCCACCATGATCTTGGTGCCCACACCATCGGTCGAGCTTACGAGAATAGGCTCTTTGTACTTATTTTTATCAAAGCGAAAAAGACCGCCAAAGGAGCCAATGTCGCCCAGCACATTTTTATTGAAGGTTCCGCGCACATTTTTTTTCATGCGCCGGACCGCGTCTTGACCTGCGTCAATATTAACGCCAGCGTCTTTGTAGGTGATGGGTTTGGCCAAGAGAGTGCTCCTGCTCAGAGGGGTCTTAGTCGCACTTACCTTTGATATTGCCAGCGGCCAGCTCGCGCTCGCCAATGACTCCGCGTACGCCCACGGGATATTCACCGTCAAAACAGGCTTTGCAAAACTGGTCTTTGCTTAAATGCACGGCACTCATCATGCCGTCCACCGTGAGATAGCCCAGGGTGTCAACATCCAGGTAACGCTCGATCTCTTGATGATTCATGTTGTTGATGATCAATTCTTTGCGTGTCGGAAAATCCATCCCATAAAAACAAGGGTGCGCCACCGGCGGGCTCGAAACCCTAAAATGCACCTCTTTGGCCCCTGCCGCACGCAGCATCTTGATGATCTTGCGACTGGTGGTGCCCCGCACCAGGCTATCGTCCACCACGACCACCCGCTTGCCTTTAAGGATGTGGCGCACCGGATTGAGTTTTACTTTAACGCCAAAATCGCGGATCGCCTGACTGGGCTGGATGAACGTACGCCCCACGTAGTGGTTGCGGATCAGCCCCATCTCGAAGGGCAGACCACTCTCTTCGGCAAAACCAATCGCCGCGGTGACCCCACTGTCAGGAACGGGAATAACCAGGTCAGCGATGGCGGGACACTCCCGCGCCAATTGCCGGCCCAGATCGCGCCGCACGCGCTCGACCTGCGTGCCAAAGATAAAGCTATCGGGGCGCGAAAAATACACAAACTCAAAAACGCACATGGCGGACTTGGCCGGGTTGAAAGGCTTGAGCGAGCTCATGCCCGTCTGGTCCACGACGATCATCTCGCCGGGCTCGACATCGCGCACATACTCGGCGTCTAAGAGATCCAGGGCGCAGGTTTCGCTGGCCAGGACCCAGGACTCACCCTGCTTGCCCAGCACCAAGGGCCTAAACCCGCTGGGATCGCGCACCCCGATCATCTGTTGCTCGTTCATGATCAGCATGCTGTAGGCGCCTTCGATACGCTTCAAGCTGTCGATGACCGTGTCGGTAAAACGCCGTCCCGAAGAACGCGCGATCAAGTGCACCAAGACTTCGCTGTCCGCGGTCGTCGAGAAGATCGATCCATAGGCCTCGAGCTCGCTGCGCAAGAGCTCGGCATTGGTAAAGTTGCCGTTGTGCGCGACCGCCAAGCCGCCCCGGGCGTATTCGACCGTGATGGGTTGAGCGTTGCGCAGATTCTTACCACCCGCGGTAGAGTACCGTACATGCCCGATCGCCAGATGCCCTTGCAGAGTGTTCATCTCTTCGGCACCAAAGGCGTCCGCGACCAAGCCCATCTTTTTGACGGTGTTCATCTCTTCGCCGTTGGCGGACGTGATGCCACAGGATTCTTGTCCGCGATGTTGCACGGCATAAAGACCCAGGTAGACCAGCTTGCTAGCCTCGGGATTGCCATACACCCCGACCACCCCGCAGGCATCTTTGGGTTTGTCGTCGAAATCACGGCTATCAAAGGGTGAATTATTCTCGTCGGACATGACTTGCCTCAAGCAAGAGCGTCCATGATCTTCAAAGCGCCAAAGTACGCGTCCTTCATCTCACGCAGTCCTAGTTCTAACGCCTGTCCTGTTGTTGGTAAACTGATCCGCAAGCGGCTACCGCCGGTCAGGCCCACCCGCGCCAACGGCACCTTGTGCTTGCGCGCCAAACTTTCAAATACCTTGGCCGAGACGGGCGCCACCGAAAGCAGCGCGCGCGACGGGGTCTCGCCAAACAAAGCCGCGTCCACCCGCAAGCGTCCTGGCAAAGCGAGCTCGGCGCCCATGGGACCCGCGCCATACCGCTCGCCGCTCAGACAACTCTCCGCCAAGGCCACCGCCAACCCCCCGTCGCTAAGATCATGCGCCGAGCGGGCTAGTTCTTGACGAGCGCTCTCAACTAAAAAAACTTGCAGGCGCTTCTCTGCCTTTAGGTCCAGCTTGGGCGGACGACCGCTCTTAACACCATGCACCACTTGCAGGTATTCGGTTCCGCCAAGATCCTCAGCGCTCTTGCCCAACAGATAGACATAATCGCCTTCTGCCTGAAACCATTGCGGCACGGGGCGCAACTGGCCACGCACGGGCTCGAGCAAGCCTACCGCGGCGACCACCGGGGTCGGGTCGATCGCGCGCTCGGGGCTCTCGTTGTAAAGGCTGACGTTGCCACTGATGACTGGCACGCCCAAAGCGCGGCAGGCTTCGGCCATGCCTTTGACCACTTGCGCAAACTGCCACATGATCTCGGGGTCCTGTGGATTGCCAAAGTTGAGGCAATCCGACAAACCGATGGGCACCGCACCACTGACCGCGACGTTGCGGCAGGCTTCGGCCACCACCAATTGGCCTCCCAGACGGGGGTCCAGGTAGCAGTAACGCCCGTTGCCGTCGACTGCCATGGCAAGCGCCGAGCCATTCTCTTTAACGCGCACGACCGCTGCGTCCGAGCCTGGCTTGATAAGGGTGTTGGTGCGCACCATGTGATCGTACTGCTTATAGACCCAGCTCTTGTCAGCAATGTTTGGCGAAGCCAGCAGTTTGAACAAGGTGGCCCCAAGGTCCTTAGGCACTTTGTGCCGACTGGGCTTGTAGGCCTGGGTCTTGATCAAATACTTGGGTCGGCGCATGGGCCGATGGTAAAGCGGAAAATCAGGATGCTTGTCATCGGCCAAGGCTGCCACGGGCAGATCCGAGACCAGCTTGCCCTCAAAATAAACCCGGTGCCGCTTGGTGTTGGTCACCTTGCCAATGACGCTGGCGTGCAGATTCCATTTGTTAAGGATCTTTTCGACCGCCTTCTCTTTGCCCTTTTTAGCGACCAAGAGCATGCGCTCTTGGCTCTCGGACAGCATGATCTCGTAAGGGACCATGCCTTCTTCGCGTTGGGGCACGAGCGATACATCGATATCAATGCCGGCGCCCCCACGAAACGCCATCTCAACACTGCTGCTGGTCAAGCCTGCCGCGCCCATGTCCTGAATACCGACGAGCAGCTTTTTTTCGATCAGCTCGAGCGTGGCCTCCAGCAAGAGCTTTTCCATAAAAGGATCGCCGACCTGCACCGCGCTGCGTTTGTCTTCGCTTTGCTGCGAGAGCTCGATGCTGGCGAACGTCGCGCCATGGATGCCGTCGCGGCCCGTGGTCGCGCCGATGTACATGACCGAATTACCCACGCCACTGGCCTTGCCTTTAGCGACCCGATCCTTGCGCACGACGCCCAGCGCAAAGGCGTTGACCAAGCAATTTTCGCGGTAGACGTCGTCAAAGACGACCTCGCCCCCCACGGTGGGGATGCCCACGCAATTGCCGTAGCCGCCCACCCCCGCCACCACGCCAGCAAACAAGTGCCGCACATGCGCGTCTTTTAAAGAGCCAAAACGCAGGCTGTCCATGCAGGCGATGGGTCGCGCACCCATGGTGAAGACATCGCGTAAGATTCCGCCCACGCCCGTGGCCGCGCCCTGATACGGTTCGATGGCTGAAGGATGATTGTGCGATTCGATCTTAAAGACTGCCGCCCAACCCCGACCAATATCCACCACGCCAGCGTTCTCGCCCGGGCCCTGCAACACACGGGGGCCCTTGGTGGGAAAACCACGCAGATGAGGTTTGCTGGTCTTGTACGAGCAATGCTCTGACCACATCACCGAAAAAATGCCTAGCTCGGTATGGGTGGGTTGGCGCCCCATGATACGCAGCACGCTTTGGTATTCCGCTTTATTGAGCCCGTACTCTTTGGCCAGCGCTTCGGTGACCGTGGGATCTTGCGGCAGAGGGATCGGCAGGCTCATCGGCGCGCTCCGCTGAGGGCGTTGAGCGCGGACTCAAAAAGCACCTTGCCATCCACGCCCCCCATGGCCAGCTCGGCCACGCGTTCGGGGTGGGGCATCATGCCAAGCACATTGCCTTTGGCGTTGAGGATGCCGGCAATGTTATCCAACGAGCCATTGGGATTGGCTTCGCGGGTGGCTTCCCCATCTTGGTCGCAGTATCTAAAAACAATCTGGCGGCGCTGGCGCAACTCGGCCAACGCGCGATCGTCGCAAAAGTAGGCGCCTTCGCCATGGGCCACTGGCACGCGCAAGACTTGTCCTTGGCGCGCCTCGTTGGTGAAAGCGCTGTCCACGCGCTCGACGCGCAGATACGTGTCATGGCAGATGAATTTTAGGCTGGCGTTGCGCAGCAAGGCGCCCGGCAACAAGCCACTCTCCGTCAGGATCTGAAAGCCGTTGCAGATGCCCCACACCAAACCCCCGCGCTTGGCGTGGGCTTGCACCGCAGGCATGATGTTGGCAAAGCGGGCGATCGCGCCACAACGCAGGTAGTCGCCGTAGCTAAAGCCACCCGGGACCATCACGCAATCGATACCCTTGGGCAGCTGCGTGTCTTGATGCCAGACGCGGCTGACCTTTTGCTTAAACACCTTCTCAAGCACCCACTCGCAATCGTGGTCGCAGTTGCTACCAGGAAATTCTAAGACAGCGAACTTCATCGCTTTGCACCGCCCTTTTCGATCTTGATCTCAAAGCGCTCGATGACAGTGTTTGAAAGAAGCTTTTGGCACATCAGCTTAACGCGTTTCTCAACTTGCGCACGGCTTTGGCCCTTGTCTTTGAGTCTCAGCTCCATGTACTTACCCAAGCGCATGCTTTCGACCTCACCAAATCCCATCCCGCGCAGGGCTTGCGAAACAGCGACCCCCTGAGGGTCCAGCACGGATGGCTTGAGCGTGACGTGAATTTTGGCGACGAGCATAGGGCTCCTTAGATCTTTAGGCGTTTAAAAACGACATCCACATTGCGTAAATACCAATCTAGATCAAAAGCCGCCTCCACTTGGGACGCTGACATCTTGGCGCGCACGCGGGGGTCGGCTAGAAGGCGGCTCTTAAAATCCTCGCTCGTGTCCCCCGCCTGGCGCGCGTTCCAGACGATCATGGCGTTCTCTTGGGTGATCTTGTACGCGTCTTCACGCTTGAGCCCGCCTTCGGTCAGCGCCAAAAGCACGCGTTGACTAAAAACCAGGCCACCCGTCATCTCTAGATTGCGCATCATATTTTTTGGATAGACGATCAACTTGTCCATCAACGTAACAAACTTGGCGATCATGTAATCTAACAAAATACAGCTGTCAGGCACGATCACGCGTTCGACCGAGCTATGCGTGATGTCGCGCTCGTGCCACAGCGCCACGTTCTCGAGCGCGGCGATCGCGTTGCCTCGCAAAACCCGGGCCAGACCCGCCACACGTTCTGCCAGCATGGGGTTGCGCTTGTGGGGCATGGCCGAGCTGCCTTTTTGTCCAGGCGCAAAATGTTGCTCCGCTTCAAGGATCTCGGTGCGCTGTAGATTGCGTATCTCGGTGGCCCACTTATCCAAGCTGCTAGCGATGAGCGCAAGGGTGGTTAAAAATTCGGCCAAACGATCCCGGCTCTGCGTCTGATTGCTGGCGGGATCGACGGCCAGGTCTAAGAGCTTGCAGGTGATCGCCTCGACTTTGGGGTCGATGTTGCTGTAGGTGCCCACCGCCCCGCTGATCATGCCCACGGCGACCACGGCGCGCGCGCGCTGCAAACGTTCGATGTTGCGATCAAGCTCAGACACCCACAACACCAGCTTGAGCCCAAAGGTGATGGGCTCGGCTTGCACGCCATGGGTGCGCCCGATCTGGGGGGTGTGCTTGTGCTCTTTGGCCCGACGCACCAACACCACCCGCAAAGCTTTGAGACCCGTCAAAAGCAGATCGGCGCTATCACGCAATTGTAAAGCTTGGGCGGTGTCGACCACGTCGGTGCTGGTCAGGCCAAGGTGAATAAAGCGGCCTTCGGGCCCGACGTTTTCGGCCATGTTGGTGACAAAGGCGATCAAATCGTGATCGGTGATTTTTTCTAGGGCGTTCACGCGGGCGACACTAAAATTGGCTTTCTTACGAATCTTGATGGCCGCGGCTTTAGGAATGCGCCCCAGCGTGGCATGCGCGTCGCAGGCGGCGATCTCGACCTGCATCCACATGCGCAGGCGATTCTCTTCGGACCAAAGCTGACCCATCGCTGGGCGTGTGTAACGTTCAATCATAGGGGCGCTTCTAAAAGACAGGGACGAAGCGCTCAATAGAGGCGCTTCGTCCGTAAGGGAATCATGATTATGTCCGAGCCTTGTCCCCTTTTCAAGGCCCACCAAAGACAAAAAGCGGGCCCGGAAGCCCGCTTTTTACCCTTTTTCTAATAAAATCTCATTCTTCTTCGACAGTGGCCACGGCTTCATCGATCCCTGTGTCAATCACGGTGACGCTGTCGTCCCCGCTATTGGTCACGAGCAGCGTGCCCCCGTTCGCGGAAAATGCCGCTCTGGCAGGCGCCAACCCAACCTTGATCGTCTTGATCGCGGCGCGTTTGGCTAGGTCAACGACTGTCACCGTGTTTGAGCCCGAATTGACCACATAGGCTTTTTTACCATTGGGTTGCAACACCACGTCCACGGGTGTGACGCCAACTTTGACATCCAGCGCTTTCTTGCGGGTTCCCGTGTCAACCATGCTAAGTGTATTGGCTCCAGCGTTGGCGACCAAAAGCCAAGCCCCGCTCTGGTCCAGGGCCAAAGCGACTGGCTGGCGTCCGGTGGCAATCGTTGCGACAAAACGGCGCACTCCCGTATCAAAGAGCACCACGGTGCCTTCTTGAGTGTTGGCGATCCACGCCACACTGCCGTTACGGCTTTGCACGACAGGCACGGGCGCGCGCCAAGGGCCACGCGGTGTGGTGCTAGGTTGCGGGCCGATCAACGCAGGCAGCGGAGTCGACATGGGCAAGGGCGGCAACATCGATCCACCCGGGATCACGCCGGGGATCGACGCCCCGGGTGTGGGGGTCGCTTGGGCGACATTTCCGCGCTGGGTGGTCGGGACGGCGGTGGGTGTGTAGACAAAAAGTGACGGGGTGGGATTGGCCACACTGCTGGGTGGCAAAAGTCCCGCGGGCAAGGGTGTCGGAAAAACAGTCGCCAACGCGGCGGCTCCTTGTTGCAAAGCAGGCACGGCTCGCTCAAGTTGGGCGCGCAGCTCTGGCAAGAGCGCCTTCAGATTATCAATCCCCATCCCAATGCCTTGGATCTTTTGAATGAATACATTTAGATCCACTTGGCTATTTTGTTTGACCCCGTCTATCTTGGCGCTGATATCCAACGAGACTGAACGAACTTCTTCGGCAGGCCCTATGTCCAGGCCCACCAAGCTCTCGCCCAAACGCCCCAAAAACGGCTGCAAGACGCTTAACTCGCCACGCACCTGCTCGACATTGTTCAGCCCGGGTTGTTTGACCGCCGAGAGACCTCGGACATCCGCTTCAACGTTTGCTAACGCGCTCAAAGCCTGCTCGACTGACCCGGCCCGCGCGAACGCGGGGGCCAAGGTCAGTAGCAAGGCGACGATCCATAGATTCTTTTTCATAGCTGTCACTCCACAGGCTAGAACACGCGCTCTTTATCCTAAGATGGTCTTTAAAGCTGCCAAGGCCGCGTCATAATCTACGTGCGCGGCGAACTCGGGCGCGCGTTGAATGTAGGCGATCTTGTCGTTGGCACCCACGATGATGATGCCGCGCTGCAAGAGACCCACTTCTTTGACGTACACGCCATAACCCAATCCAAACTGATGCTCAGCAAAATCAGACAGCATGCGCAAGTTGGTGATGTTGCCCGCGGTGCACCAGCGACCCAACGCCATAGGCGTGTCGCAGCTGATGGTCACCCACTCCACGCCGCTGATCTTGTTGGCTTCTTCACTAAAGCGCTTGGTCTGCGCGTCGCAGATGCCTGTGTCCACGGAAGGTACCATGTTGAAAAAACGCACCTTGCCTTTGATCTCGGCGCTGTTGAACGGCTTGTTCAAGCCGATAAAGGCCGTAAACTCGGGGGCGGCATCGCCAACATTGAGCTCGGGACCGACCAAGGTGAGCGGAGCGCCTTTTAAGGTGTATTGACCACTGCGTTCTTGTGCCATTCTTGCCTCCTAGTTTACCAGACGAATTTTGTGGCACCCTTGTTCCAAGCATCAGTCAGAAAAGCTCAAGGCTGCCAAGCATGGTCTACCACAGACTTACGCACGTCAAGACTTGGGGGATGGGCTTATTTTGTGAGGAAATTGAAGGTCTGGCAACGGTTTTAGGGTTCTTGAGCCGCCGCTTTAGCCTTGGCCTTATAAAACTGATTTAAGACGGTCCAGGCCAGCTTTTTCTTGCCACGCTCGTCTTGCAAGCCTTTTCTATTCCAGCCATCCTGAATGCCGGGCAGGGGCCTGCGCGGTGAGCGAAAATCTTTAAGGATCCATGGCGACAGGCCGCGCAGGTTGGGGATACGCTGCAACATCGCCAACTGTTCGCGGTACACAAAAGCTTGGTAGTCTTCGGTCCAGCGCTCTTCTTTTTTGCCGCGCAGGCCCGCTTTGGCGTCCGCCCCAAACTCGCTGATGATCAGTGGTTTGTCCCAGGCGCATTTGTAAGTGACCTGGCGGCATTTTTCAGGCGGTCCATCGTACCACCCGATGTATTCGTTCAACCCAAGTACATCCAAGTGACTGCCCAACGCGTCGTTGACTTCGCGTTCGTCGCCACCATGCTGTTCGAGCGCGGCAGTGATAAGGCGGGTAGGGTCCAGCGCTTTGGCACGCTTGGCCAAGCCGGCCATAAACTTTAAACGTGGCTCGCTCAGCGGGGTCTCGTTGCCCACGGACCATAGCACGACGGCACCCCGATTGCGGTCACGCGCGATCATGGCCTCGAGTTGCGCATGCGCCAAGGCTTCGGTGGCAGGATTTTCCCAGGCAATGGTCCAATAGACGGGAATCTCTTGCCAGACCATCAGGCCTAAGCGCTCGGCTTCGCGCGTCATCATCTCGTCATGGGGGTAATGGGCTAGGCGCACAAAATTACAGCCCAGCGCTTTAGCCCAGCTGAGCAGTTTGGTGGCGTCTGCTTTTTTGCGCAGGCGACCGGCCTTGGGACCAGCGGCTTCTTCGTGCAGCGAGATGCCGCGCAAAAATACAGGTTTGCCATTCAATAAGATATCCGCGCCACGCGTGGCGATGCTACGGAAAGCAAAGCGGTCCTTGATTTTTTCTTCGCCCAAACTTAGCGTAGCCTCGTAGGCCCGAGGCTGTTCAGGGCTCCACAAATCTGGCTTGGCGCCGCTATGCCAGCGCGCTTCCCCTTTGGCGTTGGTCGTGACCTTGGTGACAAGTTTCAGCGCTGGCAACGCCAGGCTTAGCTCGACGCCTGCCGCCGCGGGACCCTCAAGCTTGGCCCACGCGTCAATCCCGCCATCGGCCGCAAGGCTGACTGTGTAATCGTGGATATAGGTCGCCGCAAGATCAATTAATAAGACGCTACGGGTGATGCCACCATAATTCCACCAATCGGTCTGAAGTGTGGGGACCCCATCCCGCTTGCGGCGGTTGTCGACCTTTAGGATCAGTGAGTTGGCACCCGTCTTAAGCTTGCCCGTCACTTCGTATTCAAAAGGTGTGAAACCGCCTTCATGCCGTCCCAATTCAATGCCATTCAACCAGACGACGCATTCATAATTGACCGCTTCAAACCGCAAGATCTGGCGCCGGCCTAGCTTGGGTGCGGTGTTAAAGCGCCGCCGGTACCACACATTGCCTTCGTAGATCCTTAGGTCCTCGCGCTGGCTATTCCAATCCCCGGGTACATCCAAGTTCGGCGACGCGTCAAAGTCATATTCAACCAGCTCGTTAGAACCTTTGACTGGACGGCGATCTAAAAAATAGCCATGCGGATTAGGCGTGCCCCGGTACCCGTAGTACCCGCTCTCGTAGGGATCTGCGATCATTTGCCACTTGCCGTCCAACGACTGGACTTGACGACCGCGAGGATTTTGAAGCAGTGGCATGCTGGGTCCAGCCTGTAGCGACCAGGCGAGTGAAGGGACTAAGATCCATCCAAGCGCTTTCAAGGTAGCTGGATGTTTCCGTTTAAGCGCATATCACGGGATGACGAACCGATGGCCAGTCCATAGGTACCAGCATCGGCGGTCCAGCCAGCTTTGGCCGGTGACCAATATTGAAAAGAACGCTCGTTAAGGTTGAGGGTCACCGTGCGGCTTTCGCCCGCCTCAAGCTTGATCTTATCGAACGCCTTCAGCTCGTGTTTGGGACGCGGCAAGGCTGACTTGGGCGGGCTGACATAAAGTTGAGCCACTTCGGCGCCCGCACGACTACCCGTGTTCTTGAGCGTGAAGGTGACGGTGGCGCCCGTGCCTTTGCGCACGACGTTTAGATCTGAGTATTGGAACGTGGTGTAGGACAGGCCATGCCCAAAAGCAAAGCGCGGCTCGACATTCTTAGTGTCGTAGTAACGATAGCCGACAAAGATGCCTTCTTCGTAGCGCACGATCTTGCCGTCCCCAGGAAAATTATTGTTGGATGGGACATCCACGAGACGTTTAGGAAAAGTGACCGGCAATTTGCCCGAAGGATTCTTGTCTCCCACCAAAAGGGCTGCCAAAGCGTTGCCGCCTTCCATGCCGGGAAACCAAGCCTGCAAAAGTGCGCCCACTTGGCCGATCCAAGGCTCGACATTGACAGGCGATCCTGATTGCATGACGACCACGACATGCTTATTCACTTTGGTCATGGCTAAGATCAGCTCGTTTTGACCGCCTGGCAGGCTGAAGTCTTTGCGGTCCGAGCCTTCGCTCTCGTAGTGGTCAGACAGTCCGACAAAGACGAGCACCGCGTCCGCGGCCTTCGCCGCCGCCAAGGCTTCGGCCGAATGGTCGCGCGGAACCTGCCAACCTAGGCTGATCGAAGCGTCGCCCGCGCTCTCAAAATACTCCAGCTCGAACGCATAGGACTTGCCTTTGACGACGCTGACCACGCCCGCCTTGGTCTCAGCGGCGTGCTCGGTCCAATTGTCCACGATCAGCTTGCCGTCCAACTTCAAACGGTAGCCGTCATCACCCCGGCAGCCCAATCGTAGATCTCCCGTCACCGGGGCGATCAAGGTGCCCTTGATGCGCGCCGAAAAATTGTCTTTGGCGATCTTGCTGGACGGCGACTTAAGGCCCCAGTCAAAGTTGACGCGCTTCTCGGCGCGGGTCAGCACCGCGGTTCCCTTGAGCTCTTTGTTATCAAAGTATTCAGCCTTAACATCGCGCAGGGCCGACGCGGGCAAGGTCTCGACCTCTTCGTCCATCTCTGTGCCTTGGGCGTAAAGGATCTCGACTTTGCCCTTCAAGCGTTCGCGCAAGCCTTGCAGTGGGCTGACGGCATAGGGTGGCGCGATCTGTGAGCTACCACCACCCCCGACACGCGCCGTCGCGGCACTGGGTCCGACCACGGCCAAGCGCTTGATCTTGGTCAGATCCAAGGGCAAAGCCTGTCTCTCGTTCTTGAGCAAGACCGCGCCCCCTTCGGCGATGGCTCGCGCCACGGCTTGATTCTCTTTGGTGTTCACTAAAGACGCGTCTTCTTTACTGGGTTTTTCCATCAGACCCAGCTCCAAAGTCACGCGCAAGATACGGCGGGCTTGCTCGGTGACGACCGATTCGGCCAGACGTCCTTGCTCCACTTCGGCCACAAGCTTGTCGCCCATAAATCTTCCGGGTCCTGGCATCTCTAGATCAAGTCCACCACGCGCGGCACCCGCGCCCTCGTGCGTGGCGCCCCAGTCCGAGACCACCAAACCTTTAAAGCCCCATTCGTCTTTGAGAATCTTGTTCTGCAAGATATCGTTGGCGGAGCAATAGGCGCCGTTCAAGCGGTTGTAGGCGACCATGATGGTGGCAGTGTTCGCTTCTTTAACTGCCGCTTCAAAAGCCGGCAAATAGATCTCGCGCAAGCTGCGCTCATCGACTTTGGCGTCGATGGTGTCGCGCAGGGTCTCTTGGTTGTTAGCGGCAAAATGTTTGGTCGAGGCACCGATGCCTTGCGCTTGCAACGCATTGACCCACGTCACGCCCAAACGCGAGGTCAACCAGGGGTCCTCACCATAGCTCTCAAAATTGCGCCCGCCAAAGGGATGGCGGTTGATGTTGATGCAAGGCCCCAACAACACATTGCGACCCCGACCTTTGGATTCGCGCGCCAACGCTTTGCCCATGCTGTCGGCCAGCGCCAGATCCCAACTGGCGGCCAGCACGATCCCCGTCGGAAACGCCGTCGTCTTATCCCAGCGCACGCCATTGGGGCCATCTGTCATGCGTAGCTCAGGTATGCCTAATCGAGGGATCGCGCGCGAATGCATGTTGTCCAGCCCTGCGCTCAACGACGCCTTTTCTTTAAGCGTCATCCGCTTGAGCAGATCTTCCACCCGCTCATCCACAGATTTTGCATGGACGGAACCAGTTGCAAGCAACGCCAAGACCAACATCAGCTTCTTCATTGTTTCTCCCAAGGTGGACATGAGCAGTCCTTTGTCAGGCGCTCGATACCTAAGATTGTGCGGTGTTTAAGATAAAAGAGTCTTACAAAAACGCTTCGGTGGGGTGTTTAAGACAAAAGCAAACGACCGAAGGCTTAGGGGGCAAAAATTTCCGCCAACACTTTGAGGACCTTGTTCTGATTGACATGGTCGATAGCGCCCATTTTTTTCACCAAACGTATGCGGTCGATGGTGCGCAATTGATCGAGAGCCACCCGACCTTCTTTGCCAAGAAAACGCAGCTTGACCCGGGTGGGATAAGACTGCCCCTTGGTCGTCATGGGCGCCGCGATCACGGTCTGCAGATGACGGTTCATCTCGTCAGGTGAGACCACCAAGCAAGGCCGCGTCTTGCGCATCTCGTGGCCTTTGGTGGGGTCGAGGGTCACCAACCAGACATCAAAGCGCGCGATCACCACTTCCATTCGGCTCGTTCCCAATGGGTCTCTTTGCCAGTCACTGCGTCCAAAAGCTGGTCGTCACCCCGCGCCGCCATTTTAGCAAAAGCCGCGTCCCAACCACCGCGGGCGGCGCTGACCGAGCGGATCACCAGCGTGCCCTGCGAGCCCTCCAGCTCCAGCTCGCCTTCCAGCCCGCATTCTTTAATCAGATTTTTAGGGATCCGTATCCCCATCGAGTTGCCTATCTGTATCAAATGGGTCGTCATGGGCGCCTCAAAAAGTAATTACATAGTTATTACATCTTTTGAGAGGGCATGTCAACGAAGGGCTTTCTTAATCACGTCTTATAAAACACCTCTGTGACCTAACCTTCTACATACGTGATCGTAGAATACCGTCCCGAATGCGCTTGGGCTTCTAGGGGATTGAGGCGGGGTTTTTTGGTTTGGACGATGGCCCAGGCGATATCGAGGCGGTCGGCGTCATCGGCGGCGTCTGAGGTGGAGACGGCGTCAAAGTAGGCGTTGGCCATGTTTTCTTGGACGACCGCCAAGATCGCTGGGTCGAGACCACCGGTGCCTTCGACGACTTGGGCTAAGCGCGCGCCGACACTGCCGGCCTGGGGCTCGTAGCCGACGTAAAGGACTTCGC
>JANLXT010000264.1:0-2191 GCA_031365225.1 candidate division FCPU426 bacterium | reverse complement strand
TGCTGGCGGTGGCCGAGGCCTACCCAGACCTGAAAGCATCGCAAAACTTTTTGCAGTTGCAGGCACAGCTGGTACAACTTGAGACCGATCTTTCGATGGCTCGGCGATATTTTAACGCCTGCGTACGCGATCACAACACCTATGGCCAGACTTTACCCGCAAGCCTCTTGGCGGGCACGGCTAATTTTAAAGCCAAAGAATACTTTTTGGCGGACGATAGCGAGCGCGCCTCGCCCGAGTCAAAATTTTGAAACGCGCCCTTCTCTCTTTTTTTTGCCTCTCTCTGACATTTGTCGCTAGCGCGCAGAACGCGCCTGAGCGTATCACCCTGTTTCATGCCGACATCAAGGTGCTGGACGATAGCACCTTGGATGTGACTGAGACCATCCGTGTGCATGGGATGGGGCAGAACATCAAGCACGGAATTTTTCGAGATATCCCCACGCTTTACCCCCGTCGGGGCTGGTCGAGGGGGGATGTGCCAATAGAGATCTGGCCCTGGTACGCGCCTTTCAGTTTTTTGGGCGCCACCCGGGATGGGCATGAAGAACCTTGGTTCAGCAAGAGCCTTGGAAATGGGACGCGCGTCTATTTGGGGGCCAAAGATGTGTTCTTGCCGATCAATAGCGACTTCCAGTACACCCTGCATTACCGCATACAACGCTTGCTTAGCACCCAGTTGGCAGATCACGACGAACTGTATTGGAATGTGACAGGCAATGATTGGGACTTTGAGATCGACGAGGCGTCCGCCACAGTCATCTTGGCTGAGGACCCCCAAGTGCCATTGCGTTTGCAGGCGTACACTGGGCGGCAGGGCGAGCGCGGCACCGATTACGTGGCCCAAGATCTAGGCGGAGGGCAGGCTAAGTTTAAGGCCACGCGAATGTTGGGACGCAACGAGGGATTGACGCTGGTGCTAGGCTGGCCCAAGGGTTTGGTCACGGGGCCGAGAGCGCACTTGCGGTTTTGGTGGGCCTTGAATGATCTGCGTGAGCCCCTCTTGGCCATGCTGGCCTTGATCACAGCGGTGGTCCTGCTACTGCAGCGCTGGCGCGCGCATGGTCAAGACCCCAGCATGCGATCAGCGGTGCCGCGTTGGGAGCCCCCGCGAAACTTGTCTCCCGCGGCGCTGCGCTACTTAGATGGCCGTGGCAATGACAGCCTCGGTTTCACGGCCACCTTGCTAGACCTGGCGGTGCATGGCGCTTTGCAAATCACTAAAAACAAAAAAGGTTTCTTGCTGACGCCCTTGGATGACGTCACGGTAGAAGAAGAGCTTGGCGCTGTGTTTTTGAAAACTTTAAAGAAGCATGGACCTGCGGATAGCGGCAACATACGCGAAGCGACTTTTTTTCTTAAGGTTGTCAACGCGCACAATGACCTGCTAGCCAAGCGCCAAAAAATAGACATCGCCCTTAATCTCAAACAATTGCGACCGAGTTTGATCTGCCTTACTCTCGGACTTGCTCTCTCAACGTGGCTGGGAGTTGGGATGCCACTGCCCAAATTTCTCTTTGGTGGATTGATCTTGAGCTTGGCCGCCTTGGCCAGTGGTTTGTTGGTCGGGGCCTGGGACGCTTTGCGTCTGGGGCGCATCGGTGTACTGTGGGGTCAGCTCATCGGATTTACGGGCTTGGGTTTAGTGTTGCTTGGCTTAGCTAGTTTCACCACCTATGCCCTCTTTGATGTCTTTCATGGCACCTGGACCGCTCTCTTGGTCTTGCCTGGTGGCCTCATGCTGGGCGCGTTTGGCGTGTGGATGGTACAGCCCAGCAAGGATCTACAACGTTTGCGCGACGAGATCGAGGGCTTTACGCTCTACTTGGGCACTGCCGAACGCCAGCGTTTAGAATATCTTCACCCACCCCAAGACACGCCTCAGCTTTTTGAGAAACTCTTGCCTTACGCCGTGGCTCTGGGCGTAGCCAATACCTGGAGCAAGCGTTTTGCCAGTGTGCTTGAAGCCGCGGCCGCGCGTGGGGACTATGCTCCCGCGTGGGTGATGGGTTATGAGCATGGTTTTTGGAGCGGGCATAGTGGCATGAGTGATTTTGGCAGTCAGTTTGCCAGCGACCTTGGCGCTAGCATCAGCTCGGCCTCGTCCCCACCCAGCGAGGGCGGCTCAGGCTTTAGTGGCGGCGGCGGTGACGGTGGTGGAAGCTCGGGCGGCGGCGGGGGCGGCGGCGGG
>JANLXT010000247.1:0-43415 GCA_031365225.1 candidate division FCPU426 bacterium | reverse complement strand
TTGACCTACGTGCGCAATCCCGGGGCGGCCTTTTCGATGCTTGCGGACGCGGACGCCGCGTGGCGCTTGCCCTTCTTTTTTGGGGTGACGTTGATAGCCTTGCTGGCGGTGGCCTGGAGCCTGCGCGAGCTAGAGTCCCACGATAAGCTCAGCCGACTGAGCTTGGGCTTGATCACCAGCGGGGCGCTTGGCAACGCGGTCGATCGCGCGCGCTATGGTGAGGTCGTTGATTTTATCGAGTTGGGCGTGCGTAGCGTCTATACTTGGCCCGTCTTCAATGTGGCTGACGCGGCGGTCACGGTCGGCGTCACGCTTTTGCTGTGGCGTGCTTTTCGGCCACTGCCTGCCCCTTTAAAGTAAGGCGTCCGCATGCACCCCATACTTTTTGAGCTTGGCCCCTTGACCTTGCGCTCCTACGGGCTGATGGTTGCGCTTGGATTTTTATTTGGCAGCATGGTGACCGTGGCCTTCAATCGCAAAGAGGGCCGTTTGGACGAGCCCGTCTTGGATTTGATCGTCTGGATCATGATCGCGTCGGTGGTCGGGGCGCGCTTGATGTATGTGGCGGTGCAGCCGGAGTACTTTTACGAGCATCCGCTGGCGATTGTCAAGATCTGGGAAGGCGGGCTAGTTTTTTACGGTGGCTTGATCGGTGCCAGCGTGACGGCGTATTTTTGGATGCGCAAGCAAGGGCTACCCATCTGGGCTATTGGGGATTGTGTCGCGCCAGGCTTGGCGGTGGGTCTAGCGCTGGGACGTGTCGGGTGTTTTTTGAATGGCTGTTGCTATGGCGCCGTCAACCACGCGCACGGGGTCGTTTTTCCTAATTTGATGGACGGGTTGCCCCGTCTGCCTACCCAACTTTACGAGAGCGCCTTTGCGATCTTGTTGGCGGGTGGCCTGGCTTGGGCCAAACCACGCCGAAGTTTTGCTGGTCAGATCTTTTGGTCTTGGATCGGTCTTTACGCGATCTGGCGATTTTTTATTGAAATGTTACGTGATGACAGTGAACGCGGCACCTTGGTATCGGCACTCTTGACGCCCGGCCAATGGATCAGCCTAGTAGGCTTGTTGCTTGCGGCCATCTTTTTGAGAAAGCTCTCCCATGCCCGCAAATAAAGCTAAGAAAAAATTAAAGCCGAAGGCAAAATCTAAAGCCAAGCTAAAGCCAAAGCCAAAGCCAAAGCTAAAGGCAAAATCAAAGTCGAGAGCAAAGCCTAAATCCAAACCAAAGCCGAAGGGCAAGCTGAAGATTGTCCCGGCGGCGCTTGTCGAGGCAAAGGTCATCCCACCTTTGCAGTGGACGGTCGCCCCTGAATTCAAGGGCTTGCGCATGGATCTTTATTTGACGCAGCAGCTCAAGGCGCAGGTCATCTCGCGCTCGCGGGTGCAACGTCTGATGGCAGACAACTGTGTCACGGTCAACGGAGTGGTCGCGACGGACCGGGTGTCCTTGCATGTCGGTGACGTGGTGACCATGGCGCTGCCAGTGGTGGCCGAAGCGCGCTTGATCCCGCAAGACCTTAAACTAAACGTACTTTTTGAAGACGCGGACATCATCGTGGTGAACAAGGTTGCGGGCATGCTGACCCATCCAGGTGCTGGGCACCCCGATGGCACCTTGGTCAACGCCCTGCTCTATCATTGCAAGGGCAAGCTCAAGCCGATCCAAGGCCAGCTGCGGCCCGGTATCGTGCATCGCCTAGATAAAGACACCACAGGGTGCTTGGTCGTGGCCAAGAGCGAAAAAGCCTTCGTTGAGCTACAAAGGATGATTGCCGCGCGCGAAGTGACGCGGATCTATCGCGCGCTAGTCTGGGGCGATATCGCTGAAGAATCTGGTACGATCGAAGGCGCGTTGGCCCGGGATAACAAGTCGCGCAAGCGCATGGCCGTGGTCTTTGCGGGGGGCAAAGAAGCGACCACTCATTTTAAGGTTGAGGCACGCTATGGTTTGGCGACCGAGCTTGAGCTTAAGCTTGAGACGGGCCGTACCCATCAGATTCGCGCTCATCTACTATCTATTGGACACGCTGTTTTATGCGATCCTGATTACGGCCGTCTGCCACCGCAGTGCCCCGAAGCCTTGACTGAGGGCCTGCCTTTGCTCTTAAAGAGGCAAGCGCTGCACGCCTGGAAATTGAGCTTTGCCCATCCCTGCAGTGGCAAGCCCATGGCCGTGATGGCTCCCTTGCCGTCCGACTACATCGCTGCCCGGGCTTTGTTGCGCAAGGTGGCGCCCCCTCGGTGAGCCGAGGGCAGCGGGCCTTAGGTTTAGGACTGCTGCTGGCGCTGGCGCTGGGACCACTCGCTTGCGCGCCAATACTAGAAGACGCTTATCGCTTGCCGCAATGGCTTGCCTTAGCGATGGCGACACTGTTGCTAGGTGTTGGAATCTTGTTTGGATCAGAACTCGTAAAGCCCCGGGGCGCTTTGGCGCTGGCGGGGCTTTTTTATTTTGCGTGGCGGGGGGTAAGCCACGCTTTGAGCGGTCCGCTGGAGCTAGCCTGGTTGTGTGAATGGGCGCTGACTGGGTCGCTCTTTGGCGTTTTGGCCTGTGGCAATCAAGCATCGCGCGCGTTAGCGTTACGCGCCGGCCTTTGGGGTGCGGTGGCGGTGGCGGCCTACGCTTGTGCGCAGGGCTTGGGCTGGGATCCCTTGGCCAAAGACGCGGTCGAATTGGGATTCTCGCGTCGAGCTTACGCCACCTTAGGCAACCCTGACTTTTTGGGGGGTTACTTGGCGTTGGCTTTGCCCTTGGTCTTGGACGCATGGTTGCGCCAACGCGGGCGTGTTTGGGCCGTGTTTCTGATCAGCACCGCACTCGCTTTGACTCAAGCACGAGCCGCGTGGTTGGCGGGCGCGCTGGGCGCGGCGTGGGTCTGCGTTCAGGCGTGGCGCGCGGGCCAGTTGCGGGGGCGGCGATTGGCAGGCTTGTTTATTTTGCCTTTGCTCTTGCTGATACTCTTGTCCGGCACGCATGCGCTCAATCCGCGCGGTCTCGATTCGCTGCGTCGTTTAGCCAGTTTGACCAACATCAACGACGATGGCTGGCAGGGGCGTCTGGCGATGAGCACGATCGCGCTCGATCTGGCGTGGTCGCGGCCTTTGACGGGCGTGGGTGCGGGACGCTTTGCGGACGCGTACGCGCAAGCGCAAGGCGAGCGCCTTAATCGCGAGGGGGGTGTCTATCGCAACACGCCGCACGCCCACAACGACTGGCTTCAAACAGCCGCGGAATCTGGTTTGCCGGGCTTGTTCTTTTTGTTAGCGCTATGGTTCTTTGGGCTACGCCAGGCGTGGGTGACCAAGGCCTGGGGCACGGTAGGCGCGCTGCTTGCTTTTAGCGTGCACGCCGCCGCCCATTTTCCGTTGGCGATCGTGCCAAGCGCCATGCTCTTTTGGGCTTTGCTCGGGTGCCTTTGCGAGCAACGCCAGACAGCGCTCAGTCGTCGTGGGTCCCAAGCCGTGGGCGTCGGGCTGGTCGCGTTAAGCATCGTCAGTCTGCTTCTTTTTGGCCGGCACGCTCAGGCCAGCGCGCTCTTGCGACGAGGACAAGAGTTGGCGTTGGCAGGCCGCCCCGATCTGGCTCGGCCTGTGCTCGGCAGCGCCAATCGCCTCTGGCCTGAAGATGTTCGCGCGCCCTTGGCCTTGGCGGTTCAATGGGACAAGTTGGGCGATAGCGCCGCGGCCCTGGCGGCGGCCCAAGCGGCCTTGCGTGCGCAAGCATCCTCGGCTGAGGCGTGGAATATCTTGGGGCTGAGCCTGGGCAAACTAGGCGACCTGCGCGCGGCCGATGCGGCGTTGCGTCACTCGCTATCGTTGAACCCAAACAGTCACGAAGCCTGGGGAAATTTGGCCACGGCCCTGGCAGGCGCGGGTGACCTGAGCAACGCCAAGCAGGCGTTGTTGAGCGCTCTGGCGCTTAAGCCTGATTGGGCGTTAGGACAGCAAAATTTAAAATTGCTTGAGCGGGAACTTCAGAAGCAATCCAAGGCAGGCCGTGGTTCGCGCTAGCCTGCTTGGTTTAATGCTTGGACTTGGCGTGACGCTTCACGCCAAGAACTTTGTGTCAGATGACGCGCGCTGGCGATTGGGGGATGGCAGTGAAGCGCCTGACACCGCGTCGTCGGTCCAAGTCTTACGGGAGCCGTGGGCGGGGCGTACCCATAGCTGGCCCTTCACGCTCACGAGTGCGGCGTTCGTGCGGATTGAGATCAAAAAAGTCTTCGGTCTGGATCGCGAGCACCTGGCTGAGCCTCTGGTCAGTTTGGATAACCGTTCCCTCGGTCCGCTGCGCCACGAGCACAATGCCAAAGGCTGGGCCTGGGTGGCACCCATCACGCTCGGTCCTGGCGCCCACCGACTAGAGATCGACGCAGGTGTCGGCATCGCTGATGATTTTGTGGTGAGCGGCATACGTGTCTACACGATCGACCCAAATTCGGCGCCCGCGTCAAATTCTCCACCTCAAAAGACACCTGTGGTGAAAGTTGGGCAGGCGCAAAGCACCGATGCCAGCTCTGCGCCAAGTCCTCTGACCTGCGCCAAAACCCGCGTCAAATCTTGGCCCGCGTCAGCGCGTCAGCGCGCCATCCTGCTATCGGTCATGGGCAAGAAGCTCGCGCGCACCCAAATGCTGGGCGCGCTTAAAGACGGCCAAGCCTGGGAAGCCGAGCTAAAACCCGGCTCAACCGGTGCCATCCCCCTGATGCTTTCATTGGTCCCCCAGCCAGATGGATCTGGCCTGCTCTTGATCAGCCCTGACAAAGCCAAGCTCGGTAAACCCAACACTCCCCTCGGCTGGCGACCCGGCAAATGGACCAGGCTGAGGCTAGAGCGCTGCCAGGGGGCTTTGATCTTAGATCTGGGTGGGGAAGTGAAGGGCGAGCTGACTTTACCTACAGAAGAAATTTGGGCTTTCTCTTTGGCTGCGCAAGAGGTGGAATTGAGCGTGAGGCCGATCAAGTAGAATTAACAAATCTCAATAGGCGTGGTGGTGTTTTATGAAATTAAAGCAGGAGGCACGATGATAGTTATTAAAAAACCAGATCAATTTTCAGATGATCTTTGGGTGCGAATTGAAAACGCAAATAACATGTCGCTATTGGATTACGCCTATATTTTCGGCTCAATGATCACAGCTGTACTGATTTCTTGTTTTTGGGTGAGGGGAGCAGGGGCTCAGTTTTTAGTTGGTTGGGCCATCATGCTGAGCCTTATTATTATGGAGTGAACAAAAATTGGCAGCTCTTTTGAAGGGGATTGCAGCGGAGCTGCCAAAAGAGTTTTTTCTAATCAAACTTTCAAGATTTCGTATGCCAACTAAATATGTGGTCGTGACTTCCGGTGATTCTTTGGTTAAAACGGCTCGAGGAAAGCGCGGTTTTTTCGGGCCTGCGATTATGTTGATTGAGTGAACACATCTGGTTCCTCGTTCACGCCTGCCCTTCGTGGCCCGGGCTCCCCGATCCATCCACGCACCGGGCACCTCAGGGCAGGCTTTCGGCGCTCCCTGAGAGCTGGGGATTTGTTGAATCTGGTGTGAGGGAGCTTTGAAGTACTTCACCTACATACTTCAGTATGCTGATGAGCGCCTGTATATTGGGTCTACAGGGAAACTGGATAGGCGTACCAGGGCCCATCAAAAGCTCAAGGGCAGTGACGCCAAAGTGGTCTTCAAGCAGGCTTTTGAGACGCGCCAGGAAGCCCTGGCCACCGAGAAGCGCTGGAAGGGCTGGAGCCGCGCCAAGAAAGATGCTCTCATCGCCGGCAACATCAGCCATCTAAAGCAGCTAGCCACCCGGCGTGCAGGCAGGCCCAATAAAACTTGAACTCCCCAGTGGATGGAAAGCCTGCCCTGAGGTGCCCGGCGGATGGAAATCTCAGGAAGCCCGGGCCACGAAGGGCAGGCGCAGGCGAGTTGAATTCGCCCCAATTGGAGAATATATGAAAAAGAGGATCACCTATGCCATTCTGTATTCTGTGATAACGGCGCTAGGTGTCGTATTGATTTGGCCCGGAGAAATCCTGAACGCATTATTTTGGCTTGCTGGTGGATCAGGAATTGGTACTCTTGCTATTGCCAGCGTAATCTTGCCGAGGAATTTCGAAGGAGAGATTCAAAACTGGGTAAAGATTTTATTGATGGTTGCAGGAAACTTTTTGACCGTATTTTGTATTTCGGAGATTCTGGACAGGTACCTTAAAGGCCTCTATAAAGCCGGTTTTAGATATTGGTTGTTGCTAGCGGGCCTGGTCTTCTTGGTTAACTATTTGCTACTCGGTGCAGGTTTTATTTATGTAACTCGACAGGCTCCGCCAGGCAGCATCCTCTCGAATCGACAATGGTTTAGCCAGGCTCTGACGCCTGAAAAGTAGTGGATTAGGCAGCGCAAAGCATCCCCCTTGACTCCCCCACCCACCCCCTGTTATATTCATCCCATCGACAGTGAATAGTACCACCCTTTAAGGGCCGTTCTGCGAGACGGACAAGGAGTGGAAATGAGTACGCAACTTAAAATGCTGGTTCAGGCGCGGATGCCCAAGATTGGGTGTCGCGCCTTTTTTGTTGTCCGGAAGGCCGTATGAGCGACGCCAAGATCAAAGCAGTCCTGATGGAAGGGCCTGATCTAGAGCGAGCCTTGACACGCATGGCGCACGAGATCGTCGAGCGCAACAAGGGTGTGGCGGGGCTCTGTTTGGTGGGCATCAAGACGCGGGGCGCCCCGCTGGCGCAGCGGCTTTCGCAAAAGATCGCGGCCATCGATGGGCAGATCCAGTCCTTGCCCGCGGGTGGGCTGGACATCAGTTTTTATAGGGACGACACGGCGACACGCGGCCCTCGGGCGGCTGAGGCGACAGACATCTCGTTTCAGGTCGAAGGGCGTACGGTGGTGCTGGTGGACGATGTGCTCTTTACCGGGCGCACCGTGCGCGCGGCGATGACGGCGCTCTTAGATTATGGACGCGCCAGCCGCATTCAGCTGGCGGTGTTAGTGGACCGGGGCGGGCGCGAGATACCGATACGGGCTGACTTTGTGGGCAAGAACGTGCCGACCTCGCATCAAGAAAAAGTCAGGGTCTTTCTTAAAGAGACCGACGGCAAAGATCAAGTGGTGATCGAAGCATGAGCCAGCTAAAAGAGGGTAGCGTGGACAGACTCAAACGCAAAGATCTATTAGACGTCGAGAGCCTTGTGGTGGCCGAGATCGAGCTGATCTTGCGTCAAACCGCGTCGTTCAAAGAGATCACCAAACGCCCCGTAAAAAAGGTTCCCAGCTTGCGCGGCAAGACGGTGATCAATCTTTTCTTTGAGCCTTCGACCCGGACCGCCACCAGCTTTTACCTGGCCGCCCAGCGGCTTTCGGCGGATATCCTTGATGTGCGCGTGGCGGAGTCCAGCGTCAAAAAAGGCGAGACCTTGCTGGACACCGTCGCCACCTTCGAGGCCATGGACCTCTCGGTGTTGGTCATGCGCGGTTCGCACGCCGGCGCGGCGGCGATGGTCGCGCGCCACGTCAAAGCCAGCGTCATCAACGCCGGCGACGGCATGCACGAGCACCCCACCCAAGGCCTCTTAGATCTCTTCACCATTCAAGAAAAGAAAGGGCGCTTGGCTGGGCTAGAAGTCGCCATCATCGGCGATATCTTGCACAGCCGGGTCGCGCGCTCAGATGTCTGGGGCCTGCTCAAGATGGGCGCCAAAGTCCGGCTCTGCGGGCCCGCCACCATGTGCCCCACCCAGATCACCAAGCTCTGGCCCGGTCAGCCCGTCACGGTCACGCATGATTTGAAAGAGGCGCTGACAGGCGCCGACGTGGTCAATGTGTTGCGCTTGCAGCTAGAGCGCCAGGCGCGCTGGCTGTTTCCTAGCACGCGTGAGTACAGCCGACTCTATTCGGTCACCAGCGAAAAATTGGCTTGGGCCAAGCCCGACGCGATGGTCATGCACCCTGGTCCGATGAACCGTGGGCTAGAGATCAGCAGCGGCGTGGCCGATGGGCCACAGTCCGTCATCCGCGAACAAGTTTCTAACGGAGTGGCCGTGCGCATGGCGGTCTTGTACCTACTGGCAGGCAACGACGCAGAGGCAACACTATGAGCATCTTGATCAGCAACGCGCGCTTGATCGACCCAGCCGCTAAGGTGGACGCCGTGACGAGCGTCTTGATCGAGGACGGCAAGGTCGCGGCCCTGGGCAAGGACGCCGAGGCCAAGGGCAATCGCGCCCCTTCGACAGGCTCAGGGCCGGCAGAAAGATTTGACGCTAAAGGGCTATGGATTCTGCCGGGCCTCATCGACATGCATGTGCATCTGCGCGAGCCCGGCCAAGAGGGTAAAGAGACCATCGCCAGTGGCACGCGAGCCGCGGCCGCAGGTGGCGTGACCACCGTGATCGCTATGCCTAACACCTTGCCGGCCATGGACAACGTGGCCATCGTCGAGCTGGTGAAGGCCAAGGCCAAGGCCGAGGGCGTGGTGAACGTCTTGCCCTCGGGTGCTATCAGCAAGGGCCGCCTGGGCGCTGAGCTGACCGAGATCGGTGAGCTGGCGAAAGCCGGGGTCGTGCTGCTGACCGACGATGGCGACGGGGTGGCCAATTCCGAGCTGATGCGTCGGGCGCTTGAGTACGCTGGCATGTTCAACCTGCTCTTGATGCAGCATTGCGAGGACAAAGCGCTGGCCGAGGGCGGCGTGATGAACGAAGGGGTCGTCAGCCTGCAACTAGGCCTGCGCGGCTGGCCCAAGGCGGCCGAGGCCAGCATGGCGGCGAGAGACCTTGTTTTGGCCGAGGCGACGGGCACCCGGGTGCACTTTGGTCACCTGTCCGGAGCTCAAAGCCTGCAATTGGTGCGCGAGGCTAAGGCGCGTGGCGTCAAGGTCAGCGCCGAGACCGCCCCGCATTTCTTTTCGCTGTCCGATCAATGGTTAGCCGAGCACGCCTACGACACCAACGGCAAAATGAATCCGCCCCTGGGTGACGAGGCTGACCGCCAGGCGGTTATCGCGGCGCTTAAAGATGGGACGCTGGACGCCATCGCCACGGACCACGCGCCGCACTCGTCGTTGGACAAGAACGTTGAGTTCGACAAGGCGGCTTTTGGCATTGTTGGTCTAGAGACCAGCTTGGCATTGACGCTTGATCAATTGGTGCACGCTGGCCACATCAGCCCCAGCCGCGCGGTCGAGCTCTTGAGCGCCAATCCCGCCAAGTTGTTGGGTCTCAGCGGGCACAAGGGAACTCTGGCGGTGGGCGCGGATGCCGATCTGTGTTTGGTTGCCCCCGATGAAACGTGGGTGGTGGATGCGGAAAAGTTTCAGAGCAAGAGCCGCAACACGCCCTTCCACGGTCAAAAGCTCAAAGGCAAAGTAAAACGCACCATGGTGGCAGGACGCTGGGTCTATGACGACGCCCGCGGGATCTTATAAAAAGGAGCACACAAAATGTCAAACGCAGTTTTTCAGACCGAGCTAAAAGGCGCCAAGCTTTTAAATCGTGGAAAAGTCCGGGACATCTATGAGATCCCGGCCAAAGACGGCAAAGGTCCATTCTTTATGCTTGTGGCCACGGATAGGTTGAGCGCTTTTGATGTCGTCATGAGCGAGCCGATCCCCGATAAAGGCAAAGTGCTGACCCAGATCAGCAACTTCTGGTTTGAAAAGTTTAAAGATTTAGTTCCCAACCACGTAGTTTCGACCACGGCCGAAGGCTACCTGAGCGACCCCGCCGATCTAGCCCAATTGCAGGGCCGTGCCCTCATCTGTAAGCGCGTCAAGCCGCTGCCGGTAGAGGCTATCGTGCGCGGCTATCTGGTCGGTTCTGGCTGGAAAGAATACCAGAAGCAGGGGACAGTCTGCGAGATCAAGCTGCCCTCAGGGCTCAAGCAGGCTGGCAAGCTACCCCAGGCCCTCTTCACCCCCAGCACCAAGGCCGATCTGGGTGCCCACGACGAGAACATCTCGCCCGAAAAGGCCGCCGAGATCCTGGGCAAAGACGTCGCCGCCAAAGTCACCGCGCTGAGCCTCAAGCTCTACAACGCTGGCGCTGACTACGCCGCCACGCGGGGCATTATTCTTGCCGACACCAAGTTCGAGTTCGGCTTGGACGAAAAAGGCGAAGTGATTCTGATCGATGAGGTTCTTACGCCCGACAGCTCGCGCTTTTGGCCGGCGAATGAGTATGCCGAAGGCAGCAATCCGCCCAGCTTTGACAAGCAGTTTGTGCGCGACTGGCTCGAGACCCAAGCCTGGGACAAGACCCCGCCCCCGCCCAAGCTACCCGACGACATCATCCAAAAGACGCGGGCCAAGTATGTCGAAGCTTATGAAAAACTAACGGGGAAGACATGGGCGTAACAAAACAAAGCGAAGCAACTCTTGCCCTCGAAGACGGCGAGGTCTTTTATGGCAAGGCTTTTGGCGCGCCGGTGGATGGCTATGGCGAGGCTTGCTTTAATACAAGCATGAGCGGCTATCAAGAGATCTTGACCGACCCTAGTTACGCGGGACAACTGATCTGCATGACCGCGCCGCATATCGGCAACGTGGGTGTGAATCTGCTGGACATGGAAAGCCGCAAAGTTTGGGCGGGCGGGTTTATCGTGCGTGACCTGACGGATGCGCCAAGCAACTTTCGAGCGAAGGGAAGCTTGGATGCTTTTTTGAAAGAACAAAAAGTACCTGGCATCGCTGGCATTGATACGCGCAAGCTGACTAAGCATTTGCGCGACAAGGGCGCCAAGCGGGCTGTGCTGTTGCGGGGCAGAGTCAGCAAGGCCGAGGCCATTGCCAAGGCCAAGGCTTCGCCGGCGTATGACGGCGTGGATTGGGTATCGAAAGTCAGTACGCCTAAAACTTATCACTGGACCCAAGGACTCGAGTCGGGCATCCCTAACATTGGGCCGCCCGAGCTGGATCTCTTGCCGGGTGGCAAAACCGCCAAAGGCAAGCGCTTCAAAGTGGTCGCCATTGACTGTGGCATCAAGTTCAACATACTGCGCAATCTGGTGTCGCACGGCTGTGACGTGACCGTGGTGCCTGCGCGAACCCGCGTGGCAGAGATCTTGGCGTTGCGCCCCGACGGCATCTTCTTGTCAAATGGCCCTGGCGATCCCAATGCGGTCCCGTATGTGGCCGCAACAGTGAAGGATCTGATTTTGGCGGGCATTCCGCTGTTTGGAATTTGCCTGGGTCACCAGATGTTGACGCTGGCACTGGGTGGCAAGATGGCCAAGCTTAAGTTTGGCCATCGCGGTGGCAACCAGCCGGTCGGCGATAAGCGCAGCGGCAAAGTTGAGATCACCAGCCAGAACCACGGCTTTGCTACTGTGCGCGGCAGCCTTTCTAAAGATGTGGCGGCGATCAGCCACATGGGACTTAACGATCAAGTCATCGAAGGGCTCTGCCACCGGCGCTTGCCCATCTTTAGTGTGCAATACCATCCCGAAGCCAGCCCGGGCCCCCACGACGCCAATCATCTCTTTGACCGTTTTACGCGCATGATGCGCGACAAGCGGCCACCCAAGGTCTGACCATGCCCAAACGCACAGATATAAAGTCCGTCATGATCATCGGCGCTGGCCCCATCATCATCGGCCAAGCCTGCGAGTTTGATTATTCTGGCACCCAAGCTTGCAAGGCGCTCAAAGAAGAGGGCTACCGCGTTATCTTGGTCAACAGCAACCCCGCGACCATCATGACCGACCCCGATTTTGCCGACCGCACTTATATCGAGCCTGTGACACCCGAAGTTTGCGAGCGCATCATCGCGGCCGAGCGGCCCGACGCCCTGCTGCCCACCGTGGGCGGCCAAACAGGCCTCAACACGGCCATGGCCTTGGTGCGCAATGGGGTGCTAAAAAAATACAACGTCAAGCTGATCGGCGCCAACGAGGACGCGATCGCCAAGGCCGAGGACCGCGAGCTCTTCAAGCGCGCCATGCTCAAGATCGGCTTGGACGTGCCTAAGAGCGCCACGGTCAAGACCATGGCCCAAGCCGTGGCTGCCGCCAAGATGCTTGGGTTCCCCTTGATCCTGCGGCCCGCCTTCACGCTGGGTGGCACGGGCGGTGGCGTGGCCTACACCGCCAAAGAATTCAAGGTCAAGGCCGCCTACGCCCTGTCGATGTCGCCGACCTCGCAGGTGCTCATCGAAGAGAGCGCTTTGGGGTGGAAAGAATATGAGCTAGAAGTCATGCGCGACAAGGCCGACAACGTGGTCATTGTCTGCAGCATCGAGAACTTCGACCCCATGGGCGTGCACACTGGCGACAGCATCACCGTCGCCCCCGCGCAGACCTTGACCGACAAAGAATACCAGCGCATGCGTGACGCCTCGCTGGCCATCATCCGCGAGATCGGGGTCGAGACCGGTGGCAGCAACATCCAGTTTGGCGTGGACCCAAAAAATGGCCGCTTGATCGTCATCGAGATGAACCCCCGCGTGTCGCGCAGCAGCGCCTTGGCGAGCAAGGCCACGGGTTTTCCGATTGCCAAAATAGCGGCCAAGCTGGCCATCGGCTACACGCTGGACGAACTGCGCAACGACATCACCAAGAGCACGCCTGCCAGTTTTGAACCCGCGCTGGACTACGTGGTGGTCAAAGTCCCGCGCTTTACTTTTGAAAAATTCCCCGAGGCGGACGCGACCCTCACCACACAGATGAAGAGCGTGGGTGAGGCCATGGCCATTGGGCGCAATTTTGCCGAAGCCTTTCAAAAAGCATTGCGCTCGCTCGAGACGGGCCGCGCGGGCTGGGACGCCATGCGCCGCGAGGGCGTCTTGGCGCGCAAGCCCAATCCCAGCGAGCTGGGCCAGATCCGCGAGCGCCTGCGTACCCCCAACGCCGAGCGGGTCTTTTGGCTGAAGGACGCCATGCTGGCGGGCCTCTCAGACAAGGAGATCTTTGACCTGAGCGCCATTGATCCCTGGTTCTTGGCGCAGTTGCGCTCGATCCTGGATCACGAGACAGCATTGCGAGCTAGCGCCAAGGCCAAGGGTTGGAAACGCGCTTATGATCGCGACACGTTGAAGGCCTCAAAGCGGCTTGGATTTTCGGACCGGCAACTGGCGCGTTTTGCCAAGGTCGACGAAGAGATCTTGCGCCGACATCGTCTGAGCCTGGGGGTTCGTCCCGCGTATCTGCAGGTGGATACCTGCGCGGGCGAGTTCAAGGCCGAGACCCCCTATCTCTATTCCGCCGCCGAAGAAGATTCAGACGCGCCTCCCACCAAGCGCAAGAAGGTGATGATCCTGGGCGGGGGCCCCAATCGTATTGGGCAAGGCATTGAGTTTGATTATTGCTGTGTGCACGCGGCCTTTGCTTTGCGTGAAGATGGCTACGAAGTGATCATGGTCAATTGCAATCCCGAAACCGTTAGCACGGACTACGATACCTCGGACCGACTTTATTTTGAGCCGCTGACGCGTGAGGATGTGCTCAACATTGTCGAGCGCGAAAAACCGTGGGGCGTCATCGTGCAGTTTGGTGGGCAGACCCCACTCAAGCTGGCGGTGCCCTTGCGTCAAAAAAATGTGCCGATTTTGGGGACGACACCCGATAGCATTGATATCGCCGAGGACCGCAAACGCTTTGGCGCCCTCTTGGCCAAGATCAAGGTGCCCTCGCCTGCCTACGGCACGGCGCGTTCGATCGAAGAAGCCCGCAAGATCGCCGCGGGAATCGGGTACCCAGTGATGATACGCCCCAGCTATGTGTTGGGTGGGCGGGCCATGGAAACCGTACAAGATCAAGAACAACTGGACCACTTTTTTACCGTGGCCGCCAAAGTCGCGCCCGAACATCCCGTGCTCTTGGACAAATACCTAGAAGACGCGATCGAAGTGGATGTGGATTGCGTCAGCGATGGCACCCACGTCATTGTCGCGGGCATCATGGAACATATCGAAGAGGCGGGCATCCATAGCGGAGATTCGGCCTGCGTGATCCCGCCTTACACCTTGCGTGAGGACCAGATCGCGGTGATCAAAGAATACACCGTGCGCATGGCCAAGGCCCTCAAGGTCAAAGGCTTGATGAACGTGCAATACGCCGTCAAGGCCGACCGTATCTATGTGCTTGAGGTCAATCCGCGCGCCAGTCGCACAGTCCCCTTTGTCAGCAAGGCCACGGGCGTGGCATGGGCCAAGGTCGCGGCCCGGGCCATGGCAGGGCAAAGCTTGCGCGCGCAGGGGCTTAAATTAGATAAAGACTATTGGCGCACTACCCACGTCAGTGTCAAAGAGTCGGTGTTTCCCTTTAATAAGTTTCCTGGCGCGGACACCGTGTTGGGTCCCGAGATGAAATCCACCGGTGAAGTGATGGGTATGGACACGTCGATGGGCGTGGCTTTTGCCAAAAGCCAACTGGGCGCGACTCAAAAGTTTCCCACCCGGGGTACTGTTTTCTTTAGTGTGAAAAACAAAGACAAGCGTCAAGGGTCATTGGTCGCGCGCGAGCTACAGCGCCTGGGCTTTAAGATCTGCGCGACCGCGGGCACCGCCCATGTCTTACGCACGCATGGCGTGGCCGTCACCGAGGTCGCCAAGGTCAGTGAGCCGGGACCCACGATTGTCGATCTGATCAACGCCAAAAAAATTGACTTGATCATCAACACGCCCGCAGGCAAAGGCGCGCTGTCAGATGATTTTCACATCCGACGGGCGGCGCTTTTGACGGGAGTCAGCTGCGTCACGACGCTTTCGGCGGCCGCCGAGACGGTGAACGCGATCGCGGCACTCAGGGCCAAGCCCTATCAAGTGCGCGCGTTGCAAGATTATCATCGCAAGCATGTATAGCCTACTGCGCCCGTTGTTGTTCGCGTTACCGCCCGAAACCGCGCATGCTGTGGCTTCGGGCGCTTTGCGTTTGGCGCGCCCATTTCTAAAACTAGGCGCGCCGTGGTTGCAAAGAGAGGACCCGCGTTTAGAACGGCGTATGTTGGGCCTTTGTTTCAAGAACCCAATCGGTTTGGCGGCTGGTTTTGATAAATACGCGCTGCATCTGCGAGATTGGCCCCAACTTGGCTTTGGCTTTGCCGAGATCGGCACCATCACCGCGCGCCGACAGCTAGGCAATACACCGCCGCGAATTTGGCGCTATCCCGGTCAGCAGGCTTTGATCAATCGTTTTGGTTTTAATAACGATGGCGCCGAATTGACCGCCAGCCGTTTAGACGCCCTGCGGCAGAGCGGCGCCTGGCCTGCGCATCCCGTGGGCATCAATCTTGGCAAGAGCAAGTTGACACCCTTGGATGGCGCCGCGGATGATTATCTTTTTAGTTTGGGTCTGCTCAGGCGTTACGCCGACTACATCGCGATCAATGTCAGCTCGCCCAACACTCCCGGTCTCCGCAGCTTGCAAGGGTCCTTGGCCATCAAGCGGCTTGTTCGTGCGTTGCGAAAGGAATGTGTTGGTGCCGACGGCGCGCGCTTGCCGCTTTTAGTCAAATTTGCGCCAGATCTGACCCTGCGCGAGATCAACGCTTCGGTCGAGGCGGCCTTGAGCGCCGGCGCGGATGGGTTGATCTTGTGCAACACGACCCTATCGCGCCAGGGTCTGCCGAGCGCGGCTTATCCAGATGGAGGCCTGTCGGGTGGGCCAGTGGGGCCCATGGCTGATTTGGCGTTAGAAAGAGTCGCCAAGCTCACCCGTGGTCGGGTCCCTTTGATTGGAGTTGGTGGAATCCTCACTGCAGCCGATGCCAGGCGCAAACTGGACTTGGGCGCCTGGCTTTTGCAGGTCTACACGGGATTCATCTATCAGGGCCCATCTTTTCCAGCGTATTTGTCCAATAATTTGGTCGAGTGGATGCCGCCGAAACAGCAGGTGGATAAGTAAAATCCTTTGTTTCTATATCGTAAAGTAGGCCGAAAAAACCCTGTCCGAAAAGGGGTTTGACAGGGTTGGAGCGCTTTGATAGACTTTTTTTGGCAGAGACACAAAACTTGGTTTTTTGCGGGGTTTTTTATGCTTAGAAACACTGTTTTAGGATTGGTCGTAGGGCTCGCTTTGGCTTCGTTGGGCAGGGCCGCGGATCCCGCCACGGTCGGCAAACAATGGGTCGCCTACGGACAACAGCAGTTTGCTTTACAACAGTACGATAAGGCCATCAGCGCTTTTTCTAGCGCCGCGAAAGCTGACCCTCGCAACGCCGCCGCCTGGAAAGGCTTGGGCAACGTTTATTACGCCAAAAAAGATTACAACAACGCTCTAAAATATTACAAATATTCTTATTCATTGAATCCGCAAGATGCCGCCCTCGGGCAATTTGTCGCCAAGCTCGCTCCTTATGCCGCAGGGGCTTCTGCCGCCGCCGCGCAGGGCGCGCAAGGCGCTAAAGAATTGGACTACGGCAATCGCTATTACGCCGCTAAAAAATATGATTTCGCCATCTACTACTACAAGCAGTCCGCGACTCTCAACCCCCGTAATGCCAAGACCTTCCAAGGTATGGGCAATGCTTACTATGCTAAGGGAGATAAGAGCAACGCGGTTGACAACTACAAGCGTGCTTTGGCGCTTGATCCCAGCAATGCCTCGTTACGCAATTTCCTCACGGCCTATGCGCCCGAAGCCTTGCAGGTTGGCGGGCAAGCCGTGGTGGCCGATGGTCCTAAAGATTGGGTGCAACCGTTGTGGCGTAGCGCCGTTTTGCCTGGTTGGGGCCAGTTCTATAATGGCCAGTCCACCAAGGGTCTCTTGTTGGGTGGCTTGACTCTAGGCATGTGGGGCGCTGAGATCGGTACGTATATGATCGGTAGCGCGGCCAAGGACAAGTACCTCAAGCTTGGAGCCACGGACCCACAGTCTGAGTTTGACTCGTCTTTCGAGAGTTGGAAGAGCATGGCCGAGCTGAACCATATCTTCTTCTTAGGCATGACGGTCATGTACGGCATTACCTTGGTTGACGCCGTCATCTTTGCCAAGCCTAAGGGCAGCTCGACCTATTCTATGTCCGAGCCACCTGACTTGCAGGCGCATATCACCGAACAAGGTGGCATGGGCATGAAGTATCGTTTGTTGGCGTTTTAAGCGCACGTACCTAGCAAGCTGAATATGTTTATGGAACCTTAGTGCGCGAAGCGAGTCTAATTTAAAATCGAAACGCTTCGAATGGGTATGTTGACAATGGGAGTTGCGAGTGAGATTTAAAAACCTTGCTACACTAGCGTTATTTAGCGTGGTGGCGTTCAGCGCCACCTACGCGGTTGCATTCCCATTTTGGTTAGAGGCGCCGCCTTCAACACGGCCCAATCCTTTTGATCGTCAAAACCCCAATTTTGTACCGACCCTGGGCACAGCGCCCGTGAGCACGATTACCAATACGCCACAAAATACGGCGACCCGAACGATCACATTAACTTTGACAGACACCCCCGCTGTGACAGCGACGCCCACTTCGACGGTGACGCCCACGTTTACCCAGAGCGCTTTTGTGTCGTCGACGCCAACCAACACGCAAACGGCGACACGCACGGTGACGCCGACGTTCACCAATAGCCCTGCCATCGTCAATACACCTACTTCTACAGCAACGGCCGTGGTGGTGATGTATGACGATATGGAAAACCCCATGTGTGGTGGTTATGGCGGCTATGAGGATGGTACCACTTCTGGATTTGGGGATCCTGTCGCCGAGACGGTCGTCGTCCATTCTGGCGCGGGTTCATGGTTTCAAAGCTTTACCACGGGGACCAGTTGGGGATGTGGCTGGGGCTTTTCATCGATGGGCTCTTGCGCGCTTGTCGATTGGCAAGCTAATAGCCCGCTCCCAACTTATATCTATATATGGGTCAAGACAGATGGCCCAATTTCTCTGCAATTTACTTTTATCGAAGATGTAGCTTCTATCGCAGGCGCTGTTAACTCAGAGCATTGGTCATCACCGGTAGTCTCGCTACCAGGATCGTCCAGTTGGCAGGTTGCCGAAGTAAAAATAAGCGACATGGTCTTAGCTAACTATTTCCATGTCACTTTGGGCAACCCGGTGGACAACAGTATTTTTGACTTAGCGATCTCAGAAGCTGACATCGCGTATGGCGTGGGCACTGGCGCGCTTGTGAATGTCTATCTGGATGACTTTGGGTTCTCGAATCAAGCGATCTCAACGCCGATGCCCACGCCGCTTCCTGGACCGGCGGTCGTGGATGATTTTGAGAACGGGCTTTGTGGCTCTTACGCTTATTGCGATGACTTAAATTGCACGGATGGCAATGCCACCGACATTACCGCGGCAGTCGACACAGGGACTGTGCATAGCGGTGCCAATAGCTTATATATACAGGCGAAGGCCACGACAGTTTCGTGGGGCGGTGGGGTTGGCTTTGGTTTTCAAGGGTGCGCCGTAGCGACCTTGGCGGCCAACGGCGTTAATAACTTTGATTTTTGGGTCAAGACAGACTATCCCGTACGCTTGATACCTACGATGGGCGAAGGAGCTGGCAGCGACCCAGTCTTGGGCGCGGGAACTGGCGAGAGCTGGGCTTATGACCAGACCATAGGCGTGGCGGGCGGGGCTTGGCAGCACATCATCTTGCCATTGGCCTCTGGCTGGGCACGGACAGGTGGTTCTAACATCGGTGATGGCGTGGTCAACACAAGCAACTTGATCTGGTTTGAATGGCAGATCGGTACCGATGCCGTTGGACCCGAGACCGTTGCCAACGTGTATATTGACGACATTACTTTGCAACCCTAGGATGTATTTATTCTAGATCCTAACTAAGTCAAAAAGAGCCCCGTGACTGATCTGCGGGGCTCTTTTTGACTTAAAGACAAATTAAAGCCCTTATTCTACATAGATTTTATAGATCCATTTAGAGGAACATCTTTTGAAAGAACGGGTCTAAACTACTATTCAGGGCCCAATTCTTTTGGCCCACGTCGAGGGGTTTTTATGATTTCAAGAAAACTTTCCCAAACTTTGGTTTTTATCATCAGTGGCCTGATTGCGGCACAAGCGATGGCTTTTCCGTTTTGGCTTGAGGCGCCACCTTCAACGCGGCCCAATGCCTTTGATCGCCAAAGCCCGCTTTTTGTAGCAACGGTGGCGCCGATTGTTGTGGTAGGGACGCCTACGTGGACGCTTACGGTAACATCGACACGTACTGTGACGCCGACATTCACCAATTCGCCGCCAGTCACCTTGACCAATTCGCCCACAATAACACCGACCCCAACCATCACCCTGACCAACACCCCTGGTTCTGCGGCGTCACCGACCCCGTCACCCACCGTCGCTGTCGTGATGTATGACGACATGGAAAACCCCATGTGCGGTGGTTATGGCGGTTATGAGGATGGCACCACTTCTGGCTTTGGTGATCCTGTCGCGGAGACGGGCACCGTCTTTTCGGGCTTGGGTTCGTGGTACCAAAGCTTCACCACAGGGACCAGCTGGGGCTGTGGCTGGGGCTTCTCGGCGATGGGATCTTGCACGGTCATCGATGCGCGTCCCATCAGTCCGACACACGTCTATCTATGGATCAAGACCGATGGGGACCTCAGCATCTACTTTACTTTTGTCGAAGATACGGCTTCGATCTCAGGTGCGGTTAACAGCGAGCATTGGACTAGCCTTCCAGTCGCCGTGACTGCATCGCCTAGTTGGCAGTTGATTGAGGCAAAGCTTAGCGACTTTATACCGAATGACTATTTCCACACAACCTTAGGCAATCCAATGGATGACAGTGTTTTTCAATATGTCGTCAACGAAGCCGACATTCAATATGGCGCTGGATCAGGCGCGCTCGTGAATATCTACATGGATGACTACGGTTTTGCGGACCGCGGACAATTACCCGCGGCGCCCATCAAGGTCGATGATTTTGAAGGTAGTCTTTGCTATGACGGCACTTATTGTGACGATGGAGACTGCGCGAACGGAGCGGGGACGGATATCGCTCAAAGCTACGTGGGCGTCCCGCACAATGGCGCGCAAAGCCTGCTGTTGCAGGCGACCGTTGATTCTGTCCTAGATACTTCTGGATATGGCGGAGGCTTCTACTGGGGTTATCCCGTCGGTTGCGGTGGCGAGATAAGCATGGCTATCGCCACCAAGTTTGAGTTCTGGGTCAAGACCGACTACGCCGTGAATATGTCATTCATCCTTCGTGAGGGCGTCGGGGTGGATCCCAATCGCCCTGGTGTCGCGGGAGAGTACTGGCAGAACCCCAATATCAACATTCCCGTGGCGGGTGGCGCCTGGCAGCTGATCTCGATCCCGTTGTCAAACTTTACCATCGAGACTGCCGCCTCGATCGCGCTGGCGCCTGCTGGGGACGACATCTTCAATATCAGCAAAGTCTTTGATATTCAGATTCAATTCGCGACAGACACGGTGGGTCCACGTACTTTGGCAAACGTGTATATCGATGACATGTACTTTGTTCCCTAAAGTTTGATTGACAAAGGCAAGCCAAGAGCCCTCCGCGGTGACGCGGGGGGCTTTTTGCTTGCGGGGAACTTAGCGCTGAGGAAAGGTGTCTAAATAGACAGATGACAACGCTGGGAGGACGCCATGAAAAAGCTCTCGAAATTGATTCGTCTTATTTTGGCCGTCACGCTTTCATTGCCTAGTTTGGCCTGCGCGCTTGGCTTCTGGCTCGAGGCGCCTCCGCAACAGCGCCCCAATCCTTTCGATCAACATGATCTGGCGTCCTTGCCAGCGCCAGCGCCTCTTCCGCCCCCGCCCCCGCCTGCGCTGACCGAGATCTACTTTGATCAGATGGAAAGCCTGCCTTGTGGCTTCTACACCTACGATGATGGCACAAGCAGTCCCGCTATCCCCACGTTGACCCAAGATAGCGCCCAGGCGCACAGCGGGTCGGGGGCGTACTATCACAGTTATAACTTCGCCACTAGTTGGGGAGCAGGTTTTGGGTTCTCGCCCATGAGTTGCGCGGTCGCGTTGGTCGACGCTCGATCCATCGCTCCGACTAAGTTTTTTATGTGGATCAAGACCGATAAAGACTTAGGGCTTTATGTCACGTTGGTCGAGGATAATGCCACCCTGGGTGGCAATCAAGAAAAATGGACCAGCCCACTGGTCGCTGTCACCGCTGGGTCAACGTGGCAGCTTGTACAGGTGCCGTTGGTGGCATTCACTTTAAATAACTACTTTCACGTGACTCTAGGCAATCCCGCCGACAACAACGCGCTTGATCCCGTGATCAACACAGTCGACATTCAGTACGCGGCCGGCGCGCTGGGGCAAGTGGCCAATACTTATCTTGATGATCTGGGTTTTTCAAAATAATAGCCGCACCCCGACAAACCCTTAAAGACCTTTTGTTACCTGGTTTTTTCAAGAGTACTAGTAGCTGAAATAAGAGGCCGTAGATGATAGGCTTGAGCCTGATTTAGTCACCGAGACATTGTTTCGATGGCTTGTGTTTATGAATGGGGCCCCAGTGTTTAGACGTTTTATCAGCATACTTGCTTTGGTCTCGCTCTCGGTTTTACTGAGAGCGACGGAGACGTATACAGAGACTTTGACGGACAGTCCCAGCCCTACTGAGACGGATGTAGTTACTGAGACTGAGACCCCGACGATTACTGAAACTGCGACTCCATCAATCACCGAGACTGAATCGCCGACAATCACCGAGACCCTTACCAATGCGGCGAGCGCCACTCGCACCCGCACTTATACCCGCACTGCCTCCCCGACACCCACGCCCAGCATCACGATGGCCGTTCCTACACCCGTTGCCTGTCCAAAGGTGGTGATGAGCTTTTATCCTTATTGGACGCGCGCGGCGATGCCTGCCAGCGCCCTGCCCTACACCAAGCTCACCCATATCGCGCATGCCTTCATTCGGCCTTTAGCAGATGGCAGCTTGGATGTACCGGGCAGCTATCTTGATCCTGCCATGAATACCTTGGCCCACGCCAATGGAGTGAAAGTCCTGGTCAGTGTGGGCGGGGCGGACGATCAACCCGGGGGTGGCAGTGAATTTTTTGACGAGATGATCTTGAGCCCTGCCGCGCGGACGACGTTTATCGACAACCTTACAGCTTTTTTGGTCGCCAACGACTATGACGGCATGGATATTGATTGGGAATTTGCTGACAGTGCAGGCGACAAGCTCGCGTTAAACCAGTTTGCGACGGAGTTGCGCGCCAAGTTTAATAGTTCACCGACAACGCAGAATTTTTTGATCACCATCGATGTCAGCTGGGGCAACTATTATGGCCAATGGGTGGATGTAGCTTATCTGCAGTATTACCTCGACTACATCAATCTGATGTTTTATGACCGGCATGGCGCTTGGGAGAGCAAGAGCGGTCACAACGCGGGACTTTACAAATCTCTTTTACCAGGCGGATTGCCGTACACCAATTACAACTCCAACATCAATGTGAACTATTTTTTAGCGAAGGGGCTGAATCCAGCCAAGATACTTTTTGGCATGCCAGCCTATGGCTACAAATATGGCGACGGAGAGAATCTCTATCAGTCCTTCACTCCCGCCCTGGCCTCGAGCCGGGACTACAGAAACATTGTCCCGTTTGTGACTGGCGCGACGCCGGGGTGGACCCGTTATTGGGACGAAGAAGCCGCCAGCCCTTACTTGCGTGAAGACGCGGGCGCGGGTGTTATCAGTTACGACGACCCACAATCCATATGGATAAAAACGCAGTATGCGGTGGGCACCCGGGGCCTGGCGGGGGTCTTCTTTTGGGATCTGAATGGCGATAGGATCGGGTCCTCGCACGACTTGCTCGACGCGGCCTGGAGCGCGGCGCAATGCCCTGTGGGCACCAAGACTTCCACCGTGACGCCCAGTGAAAGCGCGACCCACACCTTGTCACCAAGCCCGACAGCCACACCGACACTCACCCATAGCTTTAGTCCTAGCCCCAGTCCGCTCATCACGGCGACGATCAGCCCAAGTGCCAGCGCCACCGCGACACCCGTGCCTGGGAGCGGGCCCAACCAAGTCTTGGACGTGGCGGCTGTGCCCAACCCCAATCCTTTGGCGCTGAGCGTGCTCTTAGGGGGACCGAGTGACATCGTGACCGTGCGGGTTTACACCACGGGTATGCAGGTGGTGGGGCGCTGGGACTATGGACCCTTGAATAAAGGTTGGAACAGCTTGCCGCTGAACGCGGATTGGTTGGCGAGCGCCCCCAGTGGTTTGTATTACTGTTTGGTCGATAGTGTACGGGGAGGCATCAAGGCCAGTCAGCGTGGACGCAGCAAGCTGGTGCTCTTGCGCTAGCGCGTAAAACTCGAGAATAAAAAAAGACCCTCGCGGAAGCGGGGGTCTTTTTAGTTTGGGCCATGGCAGGCCATGGCCTTACGGGGCGACGGTGTTGGGACACGGCATGCCGTGTCCGTACCTGCTTGCTCTATTCTTGTCTTTTTTCGTGCCGTATGGGCAGCGGTGCCAGACCAGCGAGGTCGCCGATGACGTTGACCAGGTCCTTGTCCGCGGGCAAGACGATCTTGGCGTTGTGACTGAGTGATTTTTCGACCGCCTCAATGCGGCGTAGCACTTGAGCATTACCAACAAAATACTTTTCAGCCGCCTCGTTGACCAGGGCGATGGCGGTGGCCTCGCCTTCCGCTTCCAAGATCTTAGCTTGTTTGACGCCCTCGGCTTCTTTGATCTTGCTGCGCTTGAGGCCGTCGGCTTGGGTTTCAGCGGCGGTGGCAAAGTCAACGGCGGCGATCTTTTCGTTCTCGGCTTTGACAACTTTGTTCATGGTCTCTTGCACATCTTTGGGCGGGTCAATCTCTTTCAGCTCGGTGCGCACGATCTCTAGGCCCCACTTGGCGGTCTCGACGCTCAAGATGCGATGCAGCTCGTCGTTGATCTTGCCTCGTTCGCTGTTGGCTGATTTTAGGGTCAAGGTGCCAATGATGTTGCGCAGGGTCGTGCGGGACAAGCTCACGATCTGGTAGCTGTAGTTGGCCACTTGGTATTGGCTGGACTTGACGCTTTCTTCATCTGCCTTGACCTTAAAATAAACCTGCGCGTCCACACGGGCGTTCAGGTTGTCATTGGTGATGATCTCTTGGGGCTCGGCATCAACCATGGCTTCGGTGATGTTGACCCGAACCATTTGCTCGATGCCTGGGATGATCCAATGAAAGCCGGGAGTGGCGTACTTTTGGTATTTGCCAAGGCGCTCAATCAAGCCACGGTGCGTGGGGCGCAGTATCCGTACCCCCGACATAAAAAAGAAGAACGCGGCTCCTAACACGATCAAGACTAAAAGTTCCATGCTGCCTCCCAAAGATCGGACCAACGTGGTCCCTTTATTGCACGGTCATCTTGCACAAGTATTGTTTTCCTTCGACCAAGACTCGCCAATAGTATATGCCTGCCGCGATGGGTGCGCCATCGCCACGGCGAAGATCCCAACAGGCAAATCCCTTTGCCGCGTCAATCTGTGTGTCGCGCAGTTGGATCACGGGTTGGCCCAACAAGTCATAGACCCAGATCTGCGCGGTCCCGCCAGCAGGGAAGGCCAGACAGACGGGCGCCCCACGCTGGGCTGGATTGGGATAGCTGATCGCCCTGTCGCGCACCTTGGGGTAAGGGGTTTGGCTGGGGATGGGCGTCAAGGTCACGGTCCGGGTCGTGGTGATGCTGGGCGTGAATGTACGCGTGAACGTGCGCGTGTTGCTAAAGCTGGGTGTGTTCGTAAAGCTTTGGCTAGGGGTTGGGCTAAAGGTGCGCGTGTCAGTGATGGTTCGGGTGGGCGTGCGCGTGTGGGACTGGGTGATGGTGGGCGTGGGCGTGCGTGTGGGCGTGATCGTTGCCGTTGCGCTACGCGTGGCGCTCGGCGTCACACTGGGGGTGGGTGTGGCTGGCGCGACTGCGGCGCCACAGCCAAAGAGCAGACCGCGATGGGTGCCGCTGTCCGCCACCAGCAGGGTGCCAAGCGCGCTGGCGTCGCAGGCGGCGGGCGCGTTGAGCCCGTTGTCATAGGGAGAGCCATTGGCGGCCCAGGGTTGATCGCCCGTCATGGTGTTTTGGCCATAGAGCACATCGGCCACATCGTCGTAGGGCGGGTTAAACGCCAGCACACGATGATTGGCACTGTCGTTGACGTAGACCCGCTGGGCAGGATCCATCGATAGACCGCGGGGGGCCGAGAGGCTTTTGGCGGTGGGGCTGATACTACCACGGTTGGCCAAACTATCACCGTAAGCGGCCTGCCCCAACAAGACGCTAGCGTCGGCTTGCACCACGGGCGCCATGCCAAAGGCCAGCACGCGATTAAAGCCGCTATCGGCGACCCAAAGGTGGGTGCCCGTCAAAAGCACACCACTGGGCGTGCCAAGGCTGGCCGATGTCGCCGTCAGCACGGCAGCGCTACTAAGATTACTTTGTCCAAACACAAGATCCGCGCTGGCGCTGGTTCTTGGATCGTTAAAAACCAAGGCTCGTCGATTGCCGCTGTCGGCCACGGCCAAGCGGCCCACGTTGTCCATCGACAACGCCACGGGCGCCGAGAGGCTGGTCGCGCTCAGGCCACCTTGGTTGGCATTGCCCAACGAAAGGCTACCGCCCTGACCTAAGACTCGGTCGGCGCTGGCGCCAAAGTTAGGGATGCTGGCGCTATAACGCAGCACACGATGGTTGCCGCTATCCGCGATCCATAGATCACCTGTGGCCAGGTCCAGGGCCAATCCCATGGGTGCGTTGAGCGTGTTGGCGGCTGCCACGCCACCGCGATTGGCACTGGAAGCGTTCAAAGTCGCTTGGCCGATCACGCCATTGGGCGCGGCACCGTTGACCAAGGCTTGGGCATCGTTCCAAAAGACCACGCGATGGTTTTGGGTGTCAGCCACATAGACGCGATAGGGAAGGCTACGCGTATCCATGATCATGCCTTGCGGCGAGTTGAGGCCCGCGGGCAGCGCCGCGCTGACAGCGCCACCAAAGCCTGATTGGCCCAGCACGATGCAGGCGGGGGCGGATGCGGGGGGGTAGGGTGTCGCGCTGGGGGTCCACGTAAGCGTGAAGGTCGGCGTCACGCTCGGCGTGCCCGACATAGTGCGGGTGAAGGACGGCGTGCGTGTCGAGGTGACGCTGGGCGTGGCGGTCTTGGTCTGACTTGGGGTGGAGCTCAGCGTTTGGGTGATGCTCGATGTGACACTCTCGGTTGGGCTGCTCGTCCAGCTGGGGCTAAGCGTTGGGCTGTCCGTGGTGCTTGGACTGACGCTAAAGCTGGGCGTGACCGTGAACGTGAGCGTCTCGGTGGGGCTGACGCTAAAGGTCGGGCTCTCGCTAAACGTTTGAGTGATGGTCGGCGTCAGGCTATGGGTTGGACTGAAACTAAAGGTCGGGCTGCTGCTGTAGGTTTGGCTGATGGTGGGGCTCGCGGTGGCACTCGGGCTAACGCTGTGCGTTGGGCTGATGGTCCCGCTGCGGGTGATACTGGGCGTCACGCTCGGGCTAGCGCTAGGGGTCGCCGTGGGGCTAGAGCTAAAACTAGCGGTCGCCGTGAGGGTTTCGGTCACGCTCGGCGTGTTGCTGGGGCTAGCACTGGGCGTCGCGGTTTGTGTCACCGTGGGGCTAAGCGTCGCGCTGGGACTGACGCTAAAGGTCGGGCTGATGGTGGGCGTGCCGCAGGCGGGCTCGAGCGCTGGATAGCTGTAACGCACGGCGCTTAGATCGCCCAAGACCGCTTGCTGGCAGCTAAAAGGGAGCGCGGTGTGATTGGGGCAGTCAAATTGTGAGCGGATACCCGCCACCGCATTGGCGCCACTGCCGACGCCCGAGGTAGAGAGGTAACGCACCTCGATCGAGTTGCTCGCCTCATCCAGTTCTATCTCAAAGGTGACGTCGCTCGCGCCCACATGCGGCGGGACTTTGTTGAATTCAATCAGCACGGTATGACTGCCCGCGCCACCTTGCACTTGCCACTGCACGCTCCCGCCCCGTCCTGGATCCAAATCCATCCAGTAGGCTGCCGCGATGTTGCGAGGGTCGACATTGGCAGCGAGGCAATTGGTGCCAAAGTAACTTGAGGCAGATCCAAATTGTAGATATCCATTGGTCGAGACATAGATCTTGCTAAAGTTTGAGCCGTAAAAACGGAAGTTGAAGGGTAGGTCGATCAAATAGTATCCGTCATCGGACCCGTTGGTCCAGTCGCCGGGTAAGATGGCGGTGCCTGTAAAGTTAACCCACGCGAAACTTGGCGCGCTACTTTGGTAGCCAAAAGCATCGCTGGCGGCCTGTCCGATGCCGTTAAGGCTAAGCAGCACGCCAAGGATCAGAGCACGTGTTCTCATGGCTGGACCCACCGCAGCACGCGACTTGCGGGGCCTTCTTTGCCGTCGCCGCCGATGGGACGCACGTAAAAGTTGTAGAGCTGACCTTTGACGGCGTTGATCAAAAGCTGGCTTTGTCCCTGCATTGGTTTGCTGTTCATGCGCTCAGCCAAGATGCCAAAGTCGCTGTAAAGATTGTAGCCTGCGACATCCCCATTGCTGTCTTGCCACGACAGGCGCAGTTGGTCCCCTGTGGCTTCGATGCGCAGGTCGGTGGGCGCGCTCAGCTCGGTGCTGCTTGGCACGCTGGGTCTGGCGGCAGAAAATTCTAGACCGATGCTCATGCGGTGCAATAGCCCTAAGGGCCCCAGGCTCAAGAGCGCGTAATCGAGCGCGAGCCCCTTGCCGGTCGCTAAACCTAGACCCGCGGTCAAGCGCGGTAGCTCTTCGCGCAAAGTCCCCAAGGCGGTGCCCAGGCGCAGGCTGATCCTGGCGGGCGCGCTGTTTTGCGCCGAAGCCTCACTTGGCCCCCAAGCCACGGTACGTGTCAATTCGGTGCCGATCAAGACCCGTAGCTGTTCTTCGATCGGCAGATGCTGGGCATCCACTTCTAGCTGCCAAGATTCAAAGAAGAGCGGCACGGCCACACCAGCCTGCACGCGCCAGGGCGTAGGGTCTTTGCCGGCACCGCCATTGTTTGAGCTTAATTGAGCGCCCATATTTTGTGCGCTCAAGCCTACGCGCACACCGTGCGACAAACGACCCTGCAGACCAAGATCGCCCGCCACCGATAGGCTCTGCGACCCAGCGTAGTCTTCAGACAGTCCTTTGGCCCCAAGACCCACACGCCAGTCGGCGCTTAGATTACGCGCCCAGGCGAGGCCCGTTGAGATGACGCTGTTATTAAATTCGCCCAGCTCATTGCCAAAGGCGTCGCGACGCGTGTCTGTGTCACTGAGCACCGCGGCTTGCAGGCCCAGCGCACCTTGGACACCTAAGTTCCAACCAAGAGTTCCCCAAGTCACACGCGTATCTAAGAGACCTAAGGCCAATCCACCATCGAGCCGCAGTCCTTGGCTGGCGGCTAGACCGGCGGGATTAATATAAATAGCGCTGCTGTCATCGACCAAGGCGGTCATGGCGCCGTGCATGGCCAAGGGGCGAGGTGACCAGGTTTCGGCCATGAGCAACGCGCCCGTGGACCCAAAGCCAGCGGCGGCGAGGCCCAACGGTGTCAGCAATGACATGAGCAAGCTAGTGATAAAGAATTTCACAGGCACTATGCTAGGGCCGTCACTTTGAATGGTCAAGGCGAAGTGGCTTTTGGCAAAAATACATCAGTGTGGGGTACCAAACATCTTGGGGGTGGGCCTTAAAGAACCGCAATCCACGGTAAAAACTGGCGTGGGCGGTGTTGGTGGGCACGGCTTGGAGGACCTTTACGCCAACCGCCGCGAGCGTCGAGCGCAGCTTGGATTCTGGGCTGGCATGCATGGGGATCGGGTGAGGGTCAAAGCCAGCCCCTTGGTCAAAGCCCAAGCGCTGTGCCAGCGCCCTGAGCCGGGTACGCAACCTTAGCTGATAGCGAACTCGATTGAACCACGGGACGTGATCGGCACAAGGCAGGTTGAAGATCAGCACGCCTCCTGGCTTGAGCACGCGACCGAACTCTTTCAGATAGCCCACCATCAAGGCCGGGGGGATATGTTGTAGCACGATGCTGGCATAAATAAAGTCGAAGCGCTTGGAGGCATAAAGGCCTAGGTCGGGGGAGGCGTTGATGTGGTAGGCGCAGCGGCGGCCTAAAGCGTTGTAGCGCTTTGCGGCGAGGATCATGGCGTTGGATATATCGATGCCCTCGACCGCCCCAAAATGACGCCCCAGGGCCTGAGTCAGTCGGCCCACACCACAGCCAAAATCCAAGGCGCGGCCTCGCCTGGGCTTGAGACCCAGGCGCTGGGCGCGGGCCAGGACCAAGGCGACCTCTTTTTGGCCCGTCTCAAAAAAGGCCTTTTCGTTCCAGAGTCTTCCCGCGTAGCGGGGGTCGGTCAAGATGGCCCAAAGTGGGTCGCTTTGGCCATGCTTATCCCAAAGGGCTTGCTGAGCTTGGATCCGTGACATGGGGCTCCCTGATTGTGGCTAAGGCATTCATTTTACAGCCTTTTTCTGGAATAATGTCGGGATATGCAGGAGTGCCATGACAGACGATGAGATGATCCAAGGGGTAATCGAAGGCAACGCTAGCGCTTTTGATGAATTCTACACGTCCACCAAAGCTCACGTGGAACGCGTGGCGTCTTTTTTTGTTGGTGACGAAGATTCGATGCCAGCGGTGGTGGTCGGTGGGTACAAGCGTGCTTTTGACCAATTAGCCCTCGGCAAAAAACCTGATATTCCTTTGCGTAGCTGGTTGTCGATTTTGACCGTGCAAGAAGCCTTTCATGTGCTCAAGGACATGCGGATCTCTTACGACAGCCAGACCAAAGCGATGGAAGCCGTCGCTGGGCAGGTCCCCATGTTGCAAGAGATCACCCAGGACCCCAAAGAGCGCGTGGCCTACATGGTGCGTGGCGACATCGATGACATGCCCGAGCCCCATCGCGCCATCATGATGATGTACGAGATCGAGGGCCTTTCACTTTTAGAGCTATCCAAGCGCATCAATTGTTCTTGGTGTGGCGCGGTGTCCAAGTTGATGATGGCGCGCCAGGTTTTGGTCAAGCGCGTCAAAGAGCAGTTCGGGCTATGAGGACCAGCCGATGATCGAACTGAATGTAGACGAGATCAACGCGCTGGCTCGCGTCTTTTTGACTGGGCGCGGCAGAGAAGAACAATTGCAGCAAGCGCAAGAAGTCGTCGAAGAGGATCCTCAGTTTCCGTTAGAGTTATTGGCGCAGATGCAGAGCGCGCTCGACGATGTACCGCCGTATGGCTTCACGCGCGAACAATGGAAAATTGTGGATCAGCGCGTCAGCGCGCTTTACGCGACACGGGTGCGCCGTCATTTTTTCAATCCCATCGCTTGGTTGCTTGGACTTTTTAAGAGCGCGCCTAAGCCCGCGACCACGGCTGGCGCCGAAGCCGAACCCAAGCGCCGTTGGCGCGGCGCGGCCGCCCCGGTCGAAGACGTATCGTCCTCGACAAGTGGCGATGGCATCGAGGACATGGCGCCCATCAGCGCGGTCCCGACACAAGTTAAGTCAGCACCCGTGGTTACGCGACGCCCGATTAAGATTCCTTGGGGCCTTATCAAGGCGCTGCTCGCAGTGACCTTACTCGTGCTCGTTGGCTGGTTCGTCACGCCGTGGATCAAAGCCTATTTTGCCAAGCCTGCGCCGCAAGAACCCGCGCCACCACCGCAACCCAAGGGGCCGCCGCGCCGCGCCGCGCCCGCCAGTGCGCCCAACGACGAACCCTTACCAGCTGAGATCGCCCCGCAAGACCCTCGCTCTGCGGGTGCCTTGACGGTGGATGGACAACCCGCACCCACCTGGGTGCCGACACCCTTAGGCCGACGCGCATCCGCGCCAACGAGGAAACCATGACCCAAGAAAACCCTGCTGTCGCTGACACACTTGACGATAAAGATCGCGAACTGCTCAACATTGTGCAAACGCAGTTTCCGTTGATCAGCCGGCCTTATGAAAAGCTGGCGCAAGATCTAGGGCTGACCCCGGCCGAGGTCGTGGCGCGCTTTGCCGAGCTCAAGCGCAAAGCGGTGATACGCCAGACCGCCGCGATCTTTGATACGCGTGGGCTTGGCTACAAGTCGACCTTGGTGGCGATGAAGTTTGATCCTGCCACGCTCGACGCGGGCGCCGAGGTCATCAACCAGCATCCGGGGGTCTCGCATAACTACAAACGTGAGCATCTCTACAATCTTTGGTTCACGCTGGCGGTGCCGCGTGAGGGCAATCTCAAGCGCGTGATCGATAAGTTGGCCGCGGATTCTGGCGCCCTCGACACCATCATCCTGCCGACGCTGCGTTTGTTTAAGATCGGCGTTAATTTTGACATGAAGAACCAAGTCAATACAGAAAAGGGCGGCGATCTGCGGATCGTCGACACCATTGGCAATTTTAGACTTTTGACCGAGCTTGATAAGCAGGGCATACGGGTGGCGCAAGAAGACCTGCCCTTGACCGAAGAGCCCTTTAAGGATTGGGCCGCCAAGATCGGCTGGACCGAGCAACAATTTTTTGATTGGCTTGAGAGCATGAAAGAACGCAAGCTCTACCGACGTTTTGCCAGCATCTTGCGCCACCGCAACGCGGGCTTTTCGGACAATGCCATGGCAGTTTGGATCGTCCCCGAAGAAAAGACCGAAGAGCTCGGCCCCCTGATGGCCGCGTACAAGGCGGTGACGCATTGCTACAAGCGCCCGGTTTTTCCTGGTTGGCCCTACAACGTTTTTACGATGATCCATGGCCGCAACAAAGAAGACTGCGAGATGATCGTGCAGGCTATCCAAAAGGACACGGGACTGACCGAATTTAAAATGCTTTATTCGACGCGCGAGTACAAAAAAGAGCGCGTGCGCTATTTTATTGAGACCGCAGACCAGATCATGGCCGAACCGAGCCAAGCGCAGGCATGAGCGTGTTGGCCCAAGACACCGACTTGATTGGACGCATTGCCGAGCTCAAAGCCAAGCGCAATGCCGTCATTCTGGCGCATAACTATCAAATGCCCGCTGTTCAAGAGATCGCGGACTTTGTAGGGGATTCACTTGGGTTGTCGCGCAAGGCGCAGGCTGCCGAGGCAGATGTCATTGTGTTTTGCGGCGTGCATTTTATGGCCGAGACCGCCTCCATTCTCAATCCATCCAAAACCGTGCTGTTGCCCGACGCGCTGGCGGGCTGTTCGATGGCCGACATGATCGACGTGGATACCTTGCTGGACCTTAAAGAAAAGCATCCCAAGGCCCTGGTCGTGAGCTACGTCAACACCACGGCCGCCATCAAGGCAGAGAGTGACATTTGCTGCACCAGCAGCAACGCGGTGCATGTGGTCAACAGCCTTCCCAAAGACGCCGAGATCATCTTTGTGCCGGATAAATACCTAGGCGGTTATGTGGCCAAGCAGACAGGCAGGACCATGCACCTTTACGACGGCTGGTGCCCGATCCATATGGAATTGCGCCAACATGGTATCGAATCGCTCAAGCGACAACATCCCCACGCGCTCGTCGTGGCGCATCCCGAAGCGCCCCTGGAAGTCAGTGTGCAGGCCGACGCGGTTTGCAGCACCGAGCAGATGGTCCGCTATTGCGCTGAATCGAGCGCGTCCGAATTTATCATCGCCACCGAAACAGGCATCTTGCATAAATTGCGCCGCGAAAACCCCGCCAAGCAATTTTATGCCGCCAACGACTTGGCCATCTGTCCGCACATGAAGATGAACGATTTAGAAAAAGTGTATCTGTCTTTACGCGACCTGAAGCCTCAGGTCAAAGTCCCCGAAAACATCCGCGCTCGCGCGTGGGCTCCCATCCAGCGCATGCTGGACTTAAACCTGCCATATCAGGAATCCTTCATCGGTTGTAAATGTTGAGTGTCGCGCAATGAACCTTCGCCTAAAACTTCACGGCTCTAAACGTCTTGCCACGGGACATCCTTGGGTGCGCGGTAAGGACCAGCTCTCTTGGCGTCCGCCCGCGCCTGCCGGAACGGTGCTGCGCGCGCAAGATGCCAAGGGTGATTTTTTGGCGCATGTCATCAGCAATGGCCCCGCCACCGAGCCGATGTTCGTGGCGCTCAGCCGCGAGCGGCACGCGATCTTGGATCCCGGTTGGGTGGCGGCGCGGGTTGAGCTTGCCCTGGGTGGGCGCAGGCGCCTAAAGGTCTGGCCGCAGCGCTTGGTGCATGGCGAAGCCGACGGCTTGCCGGGCATTTATGTGGACGCTTGGAATGATGATAGCTTGACCATCGAGGTCGTTCATCCTGGCATGGCGATCTTGGCCGGACACGTGGCGACCGCGTTGCGTGAGCAGATCCGCCCGAAAGCCATGTGGATGCGCTTAGCGATGAGCGAGGGCCCGGGACTGTGGGTCGATTTAAAAGGCGCGGGTTGGACTTTGGAATGTCAGGAAGACGGCCTGCGCTATCGCGTGCCCTTGGATGGGACGACGATGGATTTTCCGATCGCCGAGAGAGCTTGGCGCGCTTGGTTGCGCGCGCACGCCAAAGACGCGGCGGTCCTGAGCGTCTTTGCGCCAAACGCCGGACTGAGCGCCGCGGCCGCCGCAGGTGGTGCGGCAGCGTTGCGCGTGCTCGAATCAGATGCCCCACTCAATATTCAGGCGCGCCAAGCGTGGGATGCCCGGCGGGATCAGCCTGCGCAGGGTCAGCCTGGGGATGTGTTCGCTGGGTTGGCGGATCTTGGCAAAGCGGGGCAAGCCTACGATGTGGTTTTGCTGCGCCCGCCCTTGGCGTGCAAGGCCTCGTTTGGGCGTTTTGAAGTTGGTAAACATTCCTCTCGCCTTTTTGAAGCTTTGGCCAAAGTAGCGCGCCCTGGCGCCGCGTTGATGTGGGCGGCGCCCTCGGCCTGGGAAGGTGGAGCCTGGACCGAATTGGCGGTGGCCGCCGCAAGATCCGCCGGTCGCACGCTCGAAGTGCAAGCCCTGCTCTCGCCGGGTTGGGACTTGCCCGAGACGCCTGTTTTTCCTGAAGGGCGCGCGTTGCCCTGTGTGGTAGGTCGCCTTAATTGATTGAGCGTTGACGATGGACGAAAACGACCTAAATCTTAGCAGCAAGGACGGACGCCTTAAGTTTTGCCAGGATTGCCTCGACCGGGGCTATCTTGATTTGGCGGTGCGTGAGCTGATGAAAGGCCTGCAACTCTTTCCAGACGACGCTGATGTCTATTTTTTCTTGGGCGTCGCGCTCGACGGTAAAGGTGATCTGGAACAGGCGATAAAGTTTTACGAGCGTTGCCTCGAGCTGCAGTCGGACCACAGTGAAGCGCGCTGCAATTTGGGGGCGGATCTGCACGCGCAAGGCCGCAATGACGAGGCCCGGGCGCACTACGTCCAAGCGATCGCTCACAACGACGCTTTGCCCGAAGCGCACTTCAATCTTGGGGTGCTTGATTACGAGGCGCAGGATCTAGCCTCGGCTCGCGCTCAACTTGAGCGCTCTTTAGCCCTCAAAGCTGATCAACCCGTGGTCTTCTACTATCTGGGGACCTTGGCGTCCGCAGAAGGGGACGCGTCCCAGGCGATCGAGTATTTTTCGAAAGCGGTGAGCCTGGACCCCAAGTACGCCGACGCTTATTTTAATCTGGGTGTTTTACTTGAGGACCTGGGTCGGCGAGACGAGGCCATGGAAGCGTATCTGGCCTGCCTGTCGGTGAACCCCGATCATGAATGGGCGCACCAAAATATGGTGGCGCTCTACACGGCCACTGGTCAACTGCCCTTGGCAATCGACGCCGCCGAGGCATCGTTGCGATTGCGCCCAGACAATTCCGAGATGCTGGTCAGTCTCGGCACCCTGCAAATGGAAAGCGGCTTGCAAGAAGCCGCGGCCGAGACGTTGATGCGCGCCGTTGAGCTGCATCCAGAATACGCTCGCGCGCACTACCAGCTGGGCACGCTGTTCTTGCGGCAGGGCTTGACCAAGAACGCGCAACGCGAATTTGACCAAGCTTTGCAAAAAGATCCGCATAGCGCCAAGGCTCGCTATAACTTGGGCGTGATCTTTGATCAGCAAGGGCAAAAACAAGAAGCCAGTCAGTCCTATCAAGAAGCGATCCGTTTGGACCCGAGCTTGGGTCAGGCCTATTACAACCTGGCGCTGGTGCTCGAAGAGCTTGGGGATAAAGATTCGGCCCATGCCCAGATAGAGCGCCTGCGCGCCGTGGACGTCACGCTGGCTCAAGATCTGCAAGACACTCTTTCGTCCCATTAGGTCTACACCCATGTCCGCCTTCCGACACCTTTGGCCTCATTTTCGCCGTCAGGCTCCTCTATTCACTTTGGGCGTGGTGGCCCTTTTAACAACCAATCTGTTACAGCAGGCCCTGCCCCTTTTGCTATTGCACGCCATCGACAACTTGCGAGGCGGGGCCGCCATTGCCGCGGTGGTGGGCTGGGCGCTCTTGCGGCTAGGGGCGATTGCGGCTCAAGGCGGGTTGCGCTATGGCTGGCGCATGGGATTTTTTGGTATGGGAAGGCAAGTCGAGTACGGCATGCGCCGTCAGTTTTTTGAGAAGCTACTCAGCCTTTCGCCAGATTTTTTTCAACGTCTGCGCGTGGGCGATCTTTTGTCACGGGCCATGAGTGACCTGGTCACGGTCCGCGAGAGCCTAGGTTTTGGATGGTTGGCGCTTTTGGATGGCGTGACGATGATCAGCTTCACCATTTTTTTTATGCTACGCCTTGATAGCGACTTGACGCTTTGGTCGTTGTTGCCATTGACCCTCATCCCCTTTTTGGTCATCACGCTTGGGCGCCGTGTGCGCCAAGGTTCTATCGAGACCCAAGCATGTTTGGACCAATTATCACAGGCCGCCACCGAGAGTTTTAGCGGGGTCAAGGTGCTACACGCCTTTGCCCGCCAAAAAGAAGAGCTGGGTCGTTTTAAGGCTTTGGCCGAAAACTATCGCGCCGTGGCTATGCGCTTGGTACGGATCGAAGCCTACTATTGGCCACTTTTGGCGGTGCTGTCAGGCATCGCCGAGTTGGTGCTTTTTTACCGAGGGGGCCAACGCGTGGCTGCTGGCACGCTTAGCTTGGGCAGTTTTGCCGCGATGAACGACTATCTATTGGCGGCGGTCTGGCCTTTGATGGCGCTGGGTTTTAGCACCAACATCTATATGCGTGGACGGGTCAGTCTTGAGCGCTTGAATGATGTCTATGATAGTTTGCCTAGCATTGACGACAAGCAGCAAGCGACGGATACCTTCTCGGCGGATGCGAGTGTTGTGCATTTTGAGAATGTTGGCGCACGTTATACCGCGGACGGCCCTTGGGTTTTGAAGGGCCTCTCCCTTGAGATCAAGGCGGGAGAGTGGGTGGGGCTGGCCGGGCGCACGGGCGCTGGCAAGACAAGCTTGTTGCGCTTGATCCCGCGTTTGGCGGATCCCGACGAGGGCCAAGTCTTTTTCAAGGGGCGGGATATTCGGGATTGGTCCTTGACCAGTTTGCGCGCCAGCATCGGCGTGGTGGCACAAGAGCCGTTTGTCTTCTCTGAGACGTTGCTAGAAAACGTAGGATTTGCTGAGCAGGGCGATCCGGCCGCTCGCCTTGAAGAGATCCTTGCCGCCGCCAAGGCCGCCGATCTGCATGACACGGTGCTTGGTTTTCCACAGGGTTACGAAACCATGCTGGGCGAAAGGGGCGTCAATCTATCAGGGGGTCAACGGCAACGGTTGGCCCTGGCGAGAGCTTTTTTCAAGAAGCCGAGCCTGTTGCTCCTTGATGATGCTTTCAGTGCCGTGGATACCGCCACCGAAGAACGCATTGTCACGCGCTTGCGTGCTGCCCTGCCTGACACGGCGGTTGTGCTGGTCTCGCATCGCAGTTCAACGTTAAGGCTTTGTGATCGTGTGCTGGTATTGGCGGACGGGCACGTTGTCCAGTCGGGTGACCATGCCAGTCTCGTGACGCAAGAAGGCTACTATGCCGAGATGACGCGTCGCGAACGTTTAGCGGCCCAAGCGGGATTGGGCTGAGGAGCACACGGTGCAAGATGCGCATGGTCTGTCGTTAGACGAGAAAGCCTATGATTGGGTGCTGACCAAGCGCTTGATCAGCGCTGCGCGTCCCTACTGGAAGGATCTCGGGGTTGCCGCGATCCTTTTGCTCTTGATCACCTTGGCCGAGCAGGCGCGGCCTTTGCTTGTCAAGATCATCATCGATGAGCACGTCCTAAAAGGTGACGCCCAAGGCATCTTGCCCTGGGCAGGATATTTTTTGATCTCGGTGATCAGCGTCTTTGGCTTGCAATGCTGGCAGACCTTGCAGACCAAGCGCATGGGACACGCCTTGATGCTTGATCTGCGCATGGCGGCGTTCGCTAAGATTCACGGCCAGCCTTTGCGCTACTTTGACAAAAATCCCGTGGGTGCGTTGATGACGCGGGTTATCTATGATGTTGAGACGATCAATCAGTTCTTTACGGCGGGCGTCGCGGCGATCTTTCAAGATTTTTTTACGCTCGTCGTCATCACGGTCACCTTGTTCATGCTTGATTGGCGCCTTGCCTTAGTAGCGCTGGCGACCCTGCCATTTTTGGGTTGGGGAACCTTTCTCTTTCGTCGTCGCGCGCGCGAGAACTTCAGGGCGGTGCGGGCCAACACTTCTCGGCTCAACGCTTTTTTAACAGAAAATTTGCAGGGCATGACCACGGTGCAGCTCTTTAATCGGCAGGCTCGCAATGCTCAAAAATTTGATAACCTCAATAGTGAAAATTTGCGCATTTTGCTCAAGCAGATCCGCATCAACGCCTTTTTCTTGCCCTTGGCTGAATTTCTCTCAGCCTTGGCGATCACGCTGGTCTTTTGGTATGGCGGCCTGCGGCATCTGGCGGGGAGTCTGCCCATCGGCACGGTGGTCGCGGTGGTGATGTATGTGCAAAGATTTTTTGAGCCGTTACGCGATCTAACAGAAAAATACAATATTTTGCAGAGTAGCATGGCATCCAGCGAGCGGCTCTTTGCTTTGTTGGACCGCGACGAAGAGGTGAAAGACCCAGCCAACGCGGGATCCTTGGGCACGGTGCGCGGAGATCTGGTTTTTGAGAATGTCAGGTTTGCTTATGACGAACGATCGTGGGTCTTGGACGGCATTAGTTTTGAGGCCAAGGCGGGTCAACGGGTGGCGGTGGTCGGTCCCACTGGCGCGGGCAAGACCAGCCTGACCAACGTGCTGTTTCGCTTTTATCCCTTGCAAGAGGGCCGCGTTTTGCTCGATGGAGTGGATCTAGCCACGCTTAAAAGGCAAGAATTCAGGCGAGCTTTTGCCTTGGTGCCTCAAGAACCCTTTTTGTTTTCTGGCTCGCTCCTTGAGAACCTAAGGCTCTCGGATCCGAGCATTCCAAGGGATCGGGTGGTGTGGGCTTGCCAGCAGACCCAGGCGGACGCTTTTATACGCGCTCTGCCAGGGGCTTACGACGCTGTCTTGGCCGAAGGTGGCAATAATCTTTCCACGGGTCAAAAGCAACTGCTTTCGTTTGCGCGCGCGCTCGTCTTTGACCCCAAGGTGCTAGTCCTGGACGAAGCCACCGCCAGTGTGGATACCGCCACCGAAGCTGACGTGCAAGCCGCGCTCGAAGTCCTGCTCAAAGGGCGCACGTCGATTACCATCGCCCATCGCCTAAGCACGGTGGTGAGCGCGGACAAGATCTTAGTCCTTAAAGATGGCAAGCTGGCCGAAGAAGGAACGCATGCCCAGTTGATGGCGCGCGATGGCCTTTATCGGGGCCTGGTAGAGCTGCAATTCAAGGATCAAGCGTGACCAAAGTCAGGCGGGATGATTTTTTAGTGCTGGGGTCCGGTATCGCGGGGCTCAGCTTTGCTTTGCGCGTGGCCGAAGAGGGGCACAGCGTCGCCGTGTTGTCTAAGCGCCAAGCTTTTGAGACAAACACCGCATACGCGCAGGGTGGCATCGCCAGCGTGTTGCGCCCCGACGATAGCTTTTTATCCCATGCCCAAGACACCATTCAGGCGGGCGCGGGTCTGTGCGACCCTGCCGTGGTTGAGGCGGTCGTGCGGGACGGTCCTTTACGCATCGCCGACCTGATGCGTTGGGGTGTGAGGTTTAGCCGCGAGTTTGGCGCCAAGGGATCCAAGGCCACGCCGCGTGGCGCAGCCGAGTTTGATCTGACGCGCGAGGGCGGGCACAGCGCTCGCCGCATTTTGCATGCTTCGGATCTGACGGGAGCCGAGATTCAACGAGCCTTGCTCAAGCGCGCGCGCCGGCAAAAGGGCATACGTTTCTTTGAGTGGCATCACGCCGTGGACCTGATCACGCGAAGGGGAGAAGTGCTGGGGGCCTATGCCCTCGACGCCCAACGCGGGCAGGTGGATACGTTCTTGGCTGGCGCGACCCTGCTCGCCACGGGTGGCGCGGGCAAGGTCTATCTCTACACCACCAACCCCGATGTGGCCACGGGGGATGGCGTGGCACTGGCGTGGCGCGCGGGCGCCAAGGTCGCCAATCTAGAATTCTTTCAATTTCATCCGACCTGTCTCTTTCACCCCCAAGCCAAGAGCTTTTTGATAAGCGAAGCTGTGCGGGGTGAGGGCGGCGTCTTGCGTGACAAGCGCGGGCGGGCCTTTATGAGTCGGGCCCACCAACTAAAAGATCTGGCGCCCCGTGATATTGTGGCGCGCGCCATCGACGCCAGCATGAAAGAATCAGGCGACGATTGCGTTTATCTGGATATCACAGCCAAACCGGCGGCCTGGATCAAGCGCCGTTTTCCGCATATTTACGCCACCTGCTTGAGCTACGGCGTGGACATAAGCAAACAGTGGATCCCTGTGGTGCCCGCGGCGCATTATCAATGTGGCGGGGTGCTCACAGACCTGAGTGGACGTAGCAGCGTCAAACGGCTCTACGCCGCTGGAGAAGTCGCTTGCACGGGCCTGCATGGAGCCAATCGACTGGCCAGCAACAGCTTGTTAGAGGGCTTGGTTTTTGGTCATCGCGCCGCTCAAGACGTGCTTAAGAGCAAGGTTAGACGTCCCGCGTCAAGTCAGGCGCCCAAGTGGAGAACTTTTGGCGCCACGGATTCAAGCGAAGCGGTGGTCGTGACCCAAAACTGGGACGAGATACGCCGCACCATGTGGAATTATGTGGGCATCGTGCGCACCGACAAGCGTCTCGAACGCGCTCTGCGCCGAGTGCGCTTGTTGCGCGAAGAGATCGATCAATACTATTGGGATTTTTTGGTCACGCCTGATCTGCTAGAGCTGCGCAATCTTGCCACCGTGGCCGAGCTCAGCATTCGCTGTGCCATGGCGCGCCGCGAGAGCCGGGGCCTACACTTTAATCTTGATTGCCCCAAGACGGATGACAAGCGCTGGCTTAAGAACACGGTGCTGGATCCAAGCAAGGAGAAAAATCCGCGATGAGCTTTCTGCTGCGTCTTTTATATATCATGGCGCGGGGCACCTTTGGACGCCATCGTCCCATGCATGAACCCAGCGCTTTAACGTTGCGCGTCTGGCCCAACGACCTTGACCTGAACGTGCACATGAACAACGGACGCTACCTGACCTTGATGGATCTAGGTCGCATGGATCTGATGTTGCGGGCGGGAGCCATGCGTCTGTGGTTTGGTCGGGGCTGGCAGCCCCTGATCGCGGTGTCGATGTGCAGGCATTTTAAGGCGCTGAAGGTTTGGCAGCTCTTTACTTTGCGCACGCGGGTGCTGGGTTTTGACGAGAAATGGATCTATTTTGAGCAGCGCTTTGAGCGCGCGGGCGAGCTCTATTGCTTGGCCGTGGTCAAAGGATTGATGGCGGGTAAAGAGGGGCCGGTGCCCACGCAGGCGGTCTTTGATCTGTTGAAGGTCACCCCGCCTAATCAAGCGCTACCTGAATATGTTAAAAAATGGCTGGGCGCGGAGCGTGAATTGATCGATGAATTGAAATCCAAACGAGGATCCTGATCCGTGCCCGTGGTGGATGTGATCCTTTTTGACATCGGCAATGTGCTGGTGCGCTTAAAGACGGACCAGCTCTTGGCGCGTTTGGTCGAGAACAACCCTCGTTTTACCAAAGAGATCTATCTTGCGGAGCTGCGCTCGCCTGATTCGCCGCATCACGCCTACGAGCGAGGGGACTGCGATGGACCCCAGTTCTATAGCAGCTTGCAGGTTCGCTATGGCCTGACGTGGACATACAGTCAGTGGCTCGAGATTTGGAATGATTATTTTGAGGTCAATCGACCCATGGAAACCTTGTTGGCCAAACTACAAGGGCAGGCCCGATTTTTGGCCCTTAGCAACACCAACGCCGAGCACCTAGCGCACCTCAAGCAGATGTACCGCCTTTTTGATAGCGTAGAAAAAGTAGTGGCGTCCAACGAAGTTCACGCGCGTAAACCCGAGCCCGCCATCTTTGATATCGCCATCAAGGCGTGTGGCGTACCCGCCGACCGTATTCTTTTTTTAGATGATATAGGGGCGTATGTCGAGGCGGCGCGAGCCCAAGGCCTGCGAGGCTTTCACTACACTTTTAATGACTTAGAACTGAAGCAACGCTTGTTAGAGCTAGGTTTTGATCTGCCGGATTGGGAAAGCCGCCCGCCCTCTGGTGTTTGCGCATAAAAAAGCCCCTCCTTCAGGGGCTTTTTTATTTAAGCGGTCAATGGCATGGGTGTTAAGGCTGCGGCACGACCTCGATGGCCGATACCTTGGCGTTCTCAAAATCTGCCACAAAACGAAGATGGAGCAGGCCGTCGATGGAGGGTTCTATGTTCTTAAAGACTCGATCCACGGCTTTGTCTTTACCGTTGGCCTCAACAAACAAGTCAAAGTGGCTCAAGACTCTTTTGTCGTTGATCATCACGCTAAACAAGCGGTCGCCGGGCTTGCCCCAGTAGATCTCGGCAAACTTCAGGGTCACTTGATATTTTCCGGGCGGCACGGGCAGGGCGTAGCCAAAATCTTTGTCGTAGCGCTCGCTTTGATAGAGCGCGGGATCCTTGGTGCCGCTGATGGGGTGGGACGCGCCCGTGACCTGGCCGCCGACATACCCGATGTCTTTTTTCCAAAGTTGGCCTGCGCTATCGGTGTAGTCTCCACCACCACAATGAATGCGCCACGTGGTGGAGGGGGGCGGTGGCACCGGTGTCGGTCGAGGGCTGAGGGCGATGTCTGTATGGGTGACACCGGCGTGCGTCTCAAACCAAGCAAAATCCGCGGTGGCGTTGACGGCAAAGAGGCCTAGCACCGCGCCAGTGAATCCGCCCGCTCGTTCGGGCGAGAGCGCCGCGGCTTCGGTCGCGCCAAGAGTGACCCAGGTCTTGCTGTCTTGCGAAAAGGCCATTTGATATTGGGCGCGGCTGGCGCTGATCCGCAGGGTGACTGGACCTTCGGCCAAGGACTGGCTGGCAAGCACGATGCTGTCGCCTTTGACCCTGCTACGCGCCTGGACCACGGGCTTGTCGTTCTCAAGCGTCAGCACAATAGCGTAGTGATTGTCTTCGTTAGCACGCACGCACAAGCCGGCTTCTTCACCTGCTTTGGTCGGTCTAAAATCGGTCTGCGTTTGAGCAGTCATAATAAAATCTTTTTGGCGCAAGCCCGCGAACGCCGGCGAGGCCTGGTCATCTAATCCGGTGGCGTTGCCGACCAGACGCAGTTGTCCTTTGCGTGCGCCCAACAAAATGCCCTTGGCGGGAGGATTGCGGATAAAAATCCACGCTGGGTCGAGCGCGGCTTTTTCAAAAGTTCTGCGCTGTGCGCTAGCTGTGACTTTGGTGGGCGATCCAAATTCCATTCGAGCGTGATGTTTGTCCCCGGCGATGGGCCAGCCGTCTGCGGTCCACGTGACGGGCGCCATAAAAGTCTCGCGACCCAGCACCGACGTGCCCGCGACAGGCCGGGTGGCAAGATGCACCAAAAACCAGTCGCCCGCAGGTGTCTCGACCAGGTCAGCGTGACCCGAGCATTGAATGGGACTCTGGGGCTCATCGCGGTTGGTAAGCACAGGATTGTGTGGGCTGGGATCAAAGGGGCCCGAGGGTGACTTTGAGCGGCCGATCACTTCCATGTGATTGGACCCCGTGCCACCTTCGGCCAGCATCAGGTAGTACCAGCCTTTAATTTTATAAAGGTGGGGTCCTTCGTTCCAAACTTCGCTCAGGTCGTTCCATATCTTTTTAAAGGGCGTCAGCAGCTTGCCGGTCTTTGGGTCAAATTGAGCCTGGGCGATGCCGCCCTTTTCGCCACCATCTTGGCGGGTGTAATAGGCCTTGCCGTCATCGTCAAAGAACATGTCCCCGTCGATGCCAAAATCATCCATCCACAATGGTTCGCTCCAGGGCCCCGCGGGATCTTTGGCCATCACGATAAAATTGCCTTTGCCACCGACGTTGTTGCAGGTCAGATAAAAGAGGCCTTGCCAATGGCGCAGGGTCGGCGCATAGAGACCGCCAGAACTGGGCAAACCTTTGAGCTCTAACTGGCTGGGGCGGTCTAGCGCATTGCCGATCTGGG
>JANLXT010000225.1:0-3279 GCA_031365225.1 candidate division FCPU426 bacterium | reverse complement strand
TATTGCCCGCCGTGCCCTTTGCGCTCTTGATTCAAAGTCTTCGTTCTTTCCGTCCCGTGCCCTTTGGTGGCGCGGGGCGGAAGTCCGAGCGAGTGAGCACCCACGCCATAAAGCGTGGTGTGGCTAAAACAACCAGTCGCTCTTTCGATGACCTGATACCTTGGGACCAGCTTGAGATATCACGGCTATGGCTGCTGCTTCCGGCTGGCCTTTGCGTCATCTTGATGCAGTTTGCTCTGCTGGCCGAATCGACTGTTCGCGCCGGAGTTTTGCTCGGCGGCGCCATTCTTTTTGCCGCGGTTTATTTGCAGGATCCCGCGCAGCCTGTGATCTTGCCAAAGCTTAAGCACAACATCCGGGTGCTATTGTTGCTGGCATTGGCGGTACCGATACAGCTCGCGGGTGTTTGGCTACTGTGGAATTATCAACACGTCTGGCTTGGGTATGCGCTGACCTTGGTGGCGACCGGATGGATGATCCGGACCTTGTGGACCTTGCCCCTGAAACTAGAACTGGATGAAGATGCCTCGATTGAACCAAGTTTAGATTACGCGCCGTCGCTGCCCTGGGTGACGCAAAATCGATTGGCATGGAAAGTTGGCCTGGTCGCCGCGGCGGGACTCTGTGGTTTAGGAGCGACGCAATTGGGGGCCGAGCACGCGGGCATCCGTGTCGCGTTAGGCTTCTTGGGCATGGGTTTGTTTTTAGGTTCTTTCCCTTGGTTCACTCAAGGCTTGGGCGCGCTGAAATCGCTGTCGAAGCCTTTGCGGGGCGGTCTTGGTTTAGGACTTGCGATGGCAGCCTTCGCGATCGCGGTGAGCGCGCAAAATGCGATGGAACGAGGAGCGAAGACCGAGGCCCTTTGGATCTTCTTGCTCGCGGCCATCGTGCTGGTCGTCGGGTTGAGCCGTTTTGATGGGTGGCGCGAGCTACAGGCGGACGCGCGTGAAAAGACGTGGGTTAAAAAAAGCGAGATCTTTTGGGTCTTCGTGCTTGTGGTGGTTTCGTTTTGGGCGCGGCAGTGGGAACTGAATATCTTCCCCTACGGCGCCGAAGGTGACGAGGCGGGTGGTGGTGTCTGGGCCATGGACACCTTGATGGGGCGCGTTGAACACCCCTTGATCCACCAGAACTACCCCTTGCATTTTTTCTCGATCACCGCTTTGTTCTTCAAAGTCGCGGGCGTGACGCTAGCGACCATGCGCTGGCACAGCGTGCTCTTTGGCACACTGTCGATCTTTGCCAGTTATTTTTTCTGCCGTCTTTTTGTTGGGCGCTGGTCCGCGTGGTTGGCGACCCTGCTCATGAGCTTCTCGTATTGGCATCTGCACTACAGCCGCTTTGGACACTACAACATCGAGCAAGTCTTTTGCCAGATGGCGGCCTACTACTTTGTCTTTCGGGGCCTGCAGCGTGGCGCCTTGCGTGATTATGTTTTGGCCGGAGTGGCCTTCGCACTAGCGATGTTCCCTCATATGGCGGGACGCCTCTTGCCATTTCAAGGCATCGCATTCTTGGCCTATCTTTTCTTGGCGCGGCGCGATCTTTTGCGGCGCCAGGTCACAGGACTCGTGGTTTTTGTGCTCGCAGCGTGGATGATCGCAGCGCCTCCGGTGACCTATTGGTTGCGAGCCACCACTGTGTCGATGGGTCGTATTCAAAGCGTATCCATCTTTGATAAAAACAACACCAATGCCCCTGTCGATGTGTTGGCGGGCTTTGTACAAAACTGCAAAGTCTCTATGCTGATGTTCAACGACATGGGCGACTCAAGAAATCGCGACAATCCGCTGGCGCCTCAAAAGATCTTAGAGCATTGGACCGCCATTCTTTTTGCGCTGGCGTTCTTGTACGTGCTTTATCACTGGCGCGATCCTTTGCATTTCTTTCTTCTGGCGGCTTTTTTTATCAATCTTTCGGCGTCGGCGTTCTCTGTCGAAGCGCCGCAGACCTTGCGTACAGCTGGCAATATCCCCATCGTCTTCGCGATCATCGCGTTGATGTTCGGGCATCTACACCGCTCGCTCTTAGAGCTGGGTCGCCGCTGGGGCACGTTGGTTTTGGCGCTGCTCCTCGTGCCAGCCGTCGGCTTTTTTTCCTACCGTAGCGCTCAAAAGTATTTTGTCGAAGCGCGTGGCTTGTCCTTTGATGTGCATCCGACGTACATCGCTCAGGTCGCGGGCCTCGAAGGCAGCCCCGCGACCCAGGCGGCCTTTTTTGCGACGGGCTTCGCGTCCAGCCATCCCCCCGTCGTACTTTTTACTGGCACGACACCCATTCGTAATTTTTATGCGCTCTCTGAATACCTACCCATTGGGCGTGCGGCGGATCGTGATCATATCCTCTTTTTGGTGGACGATTATCAGTTTTTAGCACCTTATTTGCGGTGGCTCTATCCTGAGGCTAAGCCAATCGTTATCCCCAATTTACGGGGGGGTCAACCCTTGGCCACTTACTTCAAAGTATCTTCGGCGCAACTGCAGTCTATTCAAGGATTGGATGGCGAGGCAGATGCCGCTGGAAAACGCATTCCGCTGCGCGGAGTCGCCCCCCGATTACCCTTGGCCCAAGTGCCCGGCTTGCGCTCGCTCGACCTTCGTGGAAGCATTTTTCTTGAGGCGCGCGCGCTCTACAAGTTTGGGTTTAGTGGCACAGGGGACGCCGAGATCTGGGTCGACGACAAAGTACTCGCCAGCCGCAATCGAGGGCGGGTGGTACAACGTGAGACGCTCTTGGCCAAAGGCTTGCATAAAGTACGGGTGACGCTACGCCCTAGCGGGCCACAAGATCGTATGGAGGTGAGAGTTCAGGCGGCTCAGTTTAAGCACCACAACTCATTCTACAACCAGCGCGGGCGAGTCGAATTTGCCTTAGACAAGGCGGCTACCTTTCGAGTGGCTCCCCACGGGTTTTACGCGCGTTACTATTCGAGCCGCTATCCCGAAGGTGAGCCGGCGGCAGAGATCATCGAGCCAGTGGTCTTTAATCGCTGGTTAGATTCTCCACTCTCCGGGACATGGTCGGCCCGTTGGCAAGCCCGCGTGCGAGTGGATGAAGCTGGGGAATATCGTTTTTATGCCCGGGGTGGCGGTAACTTCATGGAAGTCAGGGTGAACGGTCGGTTGACCTGGCGCCAGGGCAGTGATCCGCGAGGCGAGATGTCACCACCTAAGATCCAGAACGTGCAGCGCCTAAGCAAAGGGTGGCATGATTTAGAGGTCCTCTTTTCCACGACAGGAGGCCCTTCCACCGAGATTTACTGGAGCCGTCCAGGCGCGC
>JANLXT010000173.1:0-11513 GCA_031365225.1 candidate division FCPU426 bacterium | reverse complement strand
ACTCCGACCGTCACTGCTACCCATAGCCCGACGTCTTCGGTCACTCAAACAGCCACACTCACAAGCACTGAGACGATTACCCAAACAATCACGCCCACCATCACGCAAACGATCACGCAAACCAACACGCAAACTATTACTCAGACCAGCACGCAAACGATCACAACCACGATCACTCAGACCGTCACCCAGACCATCACGCCCACGAGCACACAATCTGTCACCGAGACGATCACGCCCACCATCACTCAGACGAGCACACAGACGCGGACACCCGGGGCGACGGACACCGTCACGCCCACTATCACCAGCACGGATAGCCCTAGCCCGTCCGTGACACAAAGTGCCACTCAGACCGAGTCCCCTACGAGCACCGCGACTGTTACCGAGACTTCCACCGCGACGCATACGCAGACAATCACGCCCAGCGTTACCCCAACCCTTACCGTCACGTCCTCAGCGACCCCCAGCGCCACACCCACGCCGACACCGGCGATGGGGGCGTTGGCGGGGCATGTGTTTAGAGATGACAACGGTGACGCGGCGCAGAGCTCTGAGCCGAACTTGGCGAATATTTCGGTGTTTGTGTATGACTCGCAAGGCGTGACGACGACCGTGGTGACGGATGCCGCTGGCAACTACAGCCTGTTTGTCTTTGCTGGTCCCGTGACGGTGAGCTTGGACATGAGCGACCTGGACCTGCCCCAGCCCCCCAGCATCACGACCAGCAACAGCCCGCAGATCGCGATCGTGCCAGCGGCAGGCTTGGTCAACGCGACGGCCATCGGTGTGCGCAACGGTGGCAGCCCCACAGCGTCGGCCACCGCCAGCGCGACACCCACGGCCACGGCGACGTTGACAGACGTGCCGCCGGGATCGACGCAAACCATCACGCCCACGATCACGCGAACCTTCACCCAAAGCCCGACGATCAGCGCCACGGCCAGCGTGACGCTTAGCTCGACGTTCAGTCCAACCCGCAGCGCGACGCCGACCGTGTCACGCACAGTGACCTTCAGCCCGACCCCCAGCAGCACGGTGACATTCACAAGCGTGTCACCCGGATCCACGGCCACGGCCACGCCGACCGCCACCGAAAGCTTCACAGTTTCACCATCAGCCTCACCCACAGCGGGCTTTGGAGTGGTGACAGGCAAGGTCTTTCACGACTTAGACAACGACGGCTTGCAGGGTGCCGAGCCCAGCTTGGGTGGCGTGACCATTCGGATCTATTCCAGCGCGTATGACATCACGATCACGACCAGCAGCGACGCCTTTGGGTTCTTTAGCGCCTTTGTGCCCGCGGGTGCCAGCAGCACCAGCTTTGACTTAAGCGACCCCGCCTTGCCCAGCATGGCCACCGTCACGACCGGCAACCATCCGCAAGGGGGCGTGGTGCCTGTGAGTGGCAGCTTGAACCTGAGCTGGTTTGGCGTGAACTCGGCGCCCACACCGACCCTGACCTTCACCAGCACGCCTGTGGCGGGTATCAGCGGGACCGTGTTCGAAGATATCGATGGGGATGGGTTGTTAGGGGGCGGGGAACCTGGCGTGACGGCTTGGACTGTTCAGCTCTGGCAAGGTGGAACCTTGATCACCAGCACCAGCAGCGCGGCGGGCGGCGCCTACAATTTCTCGAATGTGCCACCGGGCGCTGGCTACCAGACCAAGTTGGTGCATCCCAGCACGGGCATCACCTACGCGGTCTCAGCGATCTTCGCGGTGCCTGTCGCGACCGTGGTCAGCAACATTGACTTGCCCCTCTCGCCGATGGGCCGGGTTTATGACAGCGTGTCGCGCGCGCCCCTGTCAGGCGCCGTGGTGACCCTGATCGGGCCGCCTGGTTTTAATCCCCTGACACAACTTTTGGATCCGCTCGCGCAGGGTCAAGTGACAGGCACCGACGGCTACTACACCTTTAGCCTGATCGGCGCGTACCCCGCGGGCGTCTACACCTTGCTGATCACGCCACCCGCGGGTTACGTCAACGGTTGGCCCTCGGTCTTGCTACCGCAACAACTCGGATCGATCGCGCTGCCCGCGGGACCCGGCACCGGGCTGCCGGTGGTGGTCTCGCCCAATCCGCCCGTGGGTGTCGCGACCTGGTATGAGAGCTTTAGCGTGGTGCCTGGATCGGTGCGACTCTTGCGCAATCATCTGCCCGTGGACCCCATCCCAGCGCCGTTCGAGTTGACCAAGAAGGTTTCGCGGCCCCAGGCCAGCCATGGCGATCTGCTGGTCTACACCCTGACCCTGCGTAATCCCACGGCGCGTAATTTTGTCGGCGTCACCTTGCAAGACTTAATGCCCGCTGGCATCGCGCCCGTGCTCGAGAGCATGCGCCTGGATGGTCAAAGCGTGGCGGCCCAAGGCGCGCCGCTGATCAAGATCGGGCCGTTCAACATGGCGGCGGGGCAGACACGCACTTTAGTTTATGCCGCGCGCGTGGGCAGTGGCGGTGGCGCGGGAGTCAAAGTCAATTTGGCGCACGCCTTAGACGCCTTGGGCGGCTTGGCTTCTAACAAAGCGCGGGCGCAGGTAGAGTTGTTGGCGGAACCGGCGTTTGAGGGTGGTTCGGTCTATGGCAAAGTCTTCCAAGACATCAACGCCAATGGTTGGCAGGACCCTGGTGAGCCAGGTATCGCCAGCGCCACGCTCCTAACGCTTGGTGGCTTGCAAGTGCGAACAGACAGCGAAGGGCGCTATCACGTGGATGATCTACGCGCGGGCAGTTTTAGCCGTGGCCAGCAGCAATTACTAAAAGTGGATCCAAGCAGCCTGCCGATCAACGATGGCTTTAGCACAGAAAATCCGCGGGCGTTCCGTCTGACCCCGGGGCTGCTACAAAAGATCGACTTTGGCGTGCGCGTGCGTTGCGAGATCAACACGGCCACCCGGCCCTTGCTCAATGACAAAGTGCTCTTTGTGCCTTGCACCGACCAATTGAGCGACGAAGGCCAGACCCAGCTGCGTGAACTGGCCCAGGGTCTGCAAGGCAAAGAGGCCGAGCTAGAGCTGAGCGGGGAAGCCAATTGTGGCGGCAGCGACGCCAGTGACGCGCTGGCCAAAACGCGCGCCCGCGTGGTCAGCGATTTCTTGACCAAAGAACTTGGGCCCGAAGGCGCCACCAAGATCAAGATACGCCTGGGTCAACCCAACCTGACCAAGCCCACCTCGTGGTGGGCGCCTAAACGCGGACGATTGCTGGGACTGATCTTAGGTTTCGCGTCCACGGCCCACGGCGCGGGCCTGCAGCGCGAGGTCTACACCCTAGCGCCCAGCGGCGATCACGACGCCGAGGCCAACGTCGAGCGCTATACTTTGCGCCCCCATTTTGCCAGTGGTCTGGCCGACCTAGAGACGGCTGATCTGCGCGCCATCGGCGAGATCGCCGAGCGGGTGGGACCACGGCGCATTGACCTGCTGCGGGTGACGGGTCACACAGATATTCAGCGCTTGAGCTCGATGACCAAGCGTTTTTACAAAGACAATCAAGATCTGTCCGAAGCGCGCGCGCGGGCTGTGTATGAGGCGCTTAAATTTGGATTGAAAGAGATGGGTGGCCGAGTGCGTGACGCGGCTGAGATCGTCGGCATGGGTGAGCTGAAGCCTATCGCCGCCAATGGTCGCGCGTCGGGTCGAGCGCTCAATCGTCGGGTCGAGGTCGAGCTGGTCAGCTACACCCCCTTGCGCCCGCGTGGCGTGGACGTGCGCGCCACCGGTCCGGGATTGCGGGGCTTGCCCAAGGCCACGCTGGCCGATGATGGCGCGCCTTGCCTAGATCTGCGGGTCGGCCCGCTGGGCGCCCAACGCTGGCTCAACGCCTACTTGCAAGACACACCGGTGTGGTTGCCACCCGATGTGCCACCGATGGTTGTGATCGAAGAGCGCGAGGTCAGCATCACCACGCACGCGGCGCCACCGCCAAGCTTTGTGACATTGCGTCCCCAGTTTGCCAGCGGACGCGCCGAGCTGCTGGAGAGCGATCTGGGCATGATCCGTGACGCGGCGATGAAGGTCAGTGGTTATGTCCGCCTTTTGACGGTGCGTGGCCACACCGACGAACAGCATCTGAGCCCCGAGACCAAAGCGCTCTTTGGCACCAACCAAGGCCTCTCCGAAGCGCGCGCTCGACAGGTCTTGCAAGCGTTCTTAGACCAGCTCAAGGCGCAAGGCAAGCCCACGCCTGACAATGTCAGCGCCCAAGGCTTTGGGTCCAAGACGCCCTTGGCCTCGAACAAGACCTTGGCCGGCATGGCGCTCAACCGTCGGGTTGAGATCGAGATCGAAGAAGTTGCCGAAGCGCCACGCACCGAGCGCCAGGTCATCGTGCGCCAGCGCAGTGTGCCCAAGCCAGAGGTCCCCGCGCGTTTCTTCTTGAGGGGTAACTACAGCGACTTTGTCACGCGCTGGCGGGTGCTGATCTACGGGCCGCAAGCGGGGCCGCCTTTGCGCGTGCTGTCGGGCGGTTCCGGCTTGCCAGATCAGGTCGTGCTGTGGGATATGCGCGACAGCGCTGGCGCGCGCGTCGCTCCAGGCAACGCCTATAGTTTTGTGCTAGAAGTCGAGGATGCCCAACAGCGCGTGGATCGCACGGCCCCGCGTTTCTTTGATCTTTTGCGCGACACCTTGGCCAAGCACGCTCCGACAGACGCGCCCGAGCGCGAGCGTGAGCTGGGCCGTCAAGAGGCCAGCTCCTCGAACGAGCCGACCAACGGCGACACCGACAACAGCGCCGAGCGAGGTATTCCGCTGGACGCGGGCAGCATCTTGGTTGAGGCGCGTGGGCTCAAACCCTTGAGCCCTCTGTGGGTGGATGGCCAACGAGGCTTGGCCGATCTGCAGGGGCACGCCGCGTTGCGTCAGCTTAAGCCTTTGGGCAAACGCCAAGTCGTTGTGCGCTACACCCGCGCCAATGGCGACGAGGCTCAAGAAACCCACGATGTTGAGCTTGATCGCTTGGCCATGATGGGCATCGCCTTGGCGGACATGAGCCTGGGTTGGGCCAGTCTCGAACGGCCCGACGACGCGGTGGCCTTGGGCGCTGAAGAGGCGCCCGAGAGCGGCCCGTGGGCCCGTGGGCGTTTGGCGTTCTATGCCAAGGGCAGAGCGCTGGCTCCGCGCTTAGGGTTGTTGAACATCACCGCGCAAGCTGACACGGGCGAAGAGCCTTTGCAGGACCTTTTTGGGCGCTTGGACAAGCGCGACCCCCGTCGCCTGTTCAGGCGCCTGGATCCAGACCGCTATCGCATGGCGTGGGGGGATGGTTCCGAGACCGCGGTGGATGTCGATACCGCCGGACATTTCTATCTGCGTCTCGAACACGAGCGGTCCAAGCTCTTGTGGGGAAGCTTCCAACCTGATTTTGGCGCGGCGCAATTGGCGCGGGTGCAGCGTGGCTTGTATGGCGCCGAGCTACGCTTGATCGACCCTAGCGACGCGTGGGTCGGCGGCCCTGCCCAAGGGCGCTTGCAGGTCTTTGCCTCTGAGCCGCAGATGGCGCACTCTCGCGACGAGATCCGCGCCACGGGGGGTTCGGTGTATCACTTGCGCCATGGGTTCATCAGCGCGGGCAGCGAGCGTGTCGGGGTCGAATTGCGCGATGACGCCACGGGCTGGGTCGTCGAAAAGGGAACCTTGAGCGCGGGCGTGGACTATGAGTTGGATGGGGTGGCGGGCAGGCTCTTGCTGAGCCGGCCTTTGCAGGCCAACTTGCCGGGACGCAGTTTGACGGGCAGGGGACCCAACGCGGGGCTGAGCGCGTATCTGGTCAGCGAATACGAGTACGATTCACTTTTGGCCGGGGGCCTGTGGACGGGCGGCGGTCGCGCCGAGCGCTGGTTTGGACCGTTGCGGCTGGGCTTGAGTGGCGTGGATGACGCCACCACCAACGGACGCCATCGACTCGTGGGCGGTGATCTGGGTTGGCGTATAGGACAAGATGGCATGCTGCGCCTGGAAGGCGCGCGCAGCGATCAAATTCAAGAAGGCGTGTTCTTGTCGGACGATGGCGGCTTGGGCTGGAGCCAATTGGCCGAGAGCGCCGGCGCGACGGATCGCAAAGCTTGGATCGCGGACTTGGACCTGCCGATGCAAGAGCTTTGGCCACGCTGGAAAGGTTTGCGCGCGCAGGCCCGGGCCTCACGCAAGGACAGTGGCTTCTCGAGCGCTGGTGAAGAGGCGCCTCAAGGCTCGCGTGAAGCCGGTCTATCGGTCGCGGGTCCCATCGAAGATGTCGGCTTGATCGACGCGTCCACCGCCTGGCGCGAGGACGACACGTCCCGCCGCTTGGCCCAGCAACGCTTGACCCTGACCCGGGGCGTGGCAAAAAATGTCAGTGTGGCGGGCGAAGTCGCCGATCAACAGCTTGATGTGGCGGGTTATTCGGCGGCCACCACCCAGTTGGGCGGTCGGGTTGATCTGCGCGCCAATGACGCGGCGACACTTTACGCCCAGGGTCAGTTGAGCGCGGCGCGGCGTGGAGACGCGCCCGAGGATCATCTGGGCGCGTTGGGCGCGCGCTTTAGATTGAGCGAGAACACTCAAGCCGATGTGCGAGGCTCGGCGGGTAGCATGGGCAACGCCACCCGCATCGGCCTGGACAGCACGCTCAAACGCGACCAGCGCCTTTACGCCTCGTGGGAACAGCGCGGTGACAGGGCCTTGGGCCGCAACAACGCCTTGGTCGTGGGCCACCGTGGTCCTGTGGCGCCGCGCCTGGTCGCGCGCGAAGAAGGTCAGTGGAGCGCGGGTGAGCGTGAGCGTGGCGAAGGCGCTCTCTTTGGCCTGGATTACGCTCCTATGGATCACTGGACCTTGGGCGCGGACTACAGTCACAGCCGTGTGGAACGTTACGCCGACGCGCAGGTCGCCGCGTATTTTGGGACCTTGATCTTGGGCCGGGGCGCGGCGGCTTTGGCGCCCGCGGGTCTGATCAATCGTGATGTGACGGGCCTGACCAGCGCTTGGCGTCAAGGCGGCTTCTTTACGCGCGCGCGGATCGAGGGGCGCTTTGATCGAGGCGTGTCCGAGCTGGACCAGACGGCTTTCTTGCATTCGACCGAATGGGACTTAGATAAGCAGTGGTCGCTGATGACGCGCCTTAACCATTCGCGCGCCTATGACTTGCGCTTGGGCGAGACCAGCGCCATGTTCACCGAGGCGGGGCTGGGCCTGGCTTGGCGGCCGCGCCATGCGGACTGGGTCAATCTTTTGGGCCGGGTCACTTATCTAGAAGAGCTCTCGCCCCTGCAACAGATCAGCGCGAGCGCCGCGTTGGACGAGCGCGCCCGTGTCGCTAGCTTGGACGCCGCCTTTAGCTTGGGCCCGCATTGGACCTGGACCCAAAAGTTTGCGGGCAAATGGGCCCAACTGCGACTGATCCGAGGCAATGGCGATTTTATTGATAACGAAGTGCTCTTCTGGGCCAGCCGCTTAGGCTACCGTGTGGCCAAGCGTTGGGAGGCCATCGTCGAGTGGCGCGAGCTGCGCGCGACCTTGGTGCCGGATCGCAAACAAGGCTGGCTCAGCGAGCTCAGCTACGAGTTCCGTCCCGAGCTGCGCGCTGGGCTAGGTTGGAATTTCACCGAGTTTAACGACGACCTGACGCGCTTAAGCTATCGCGCCAGTGGCCCCTTTGTGCAGATCACGGGCAAGTGGTAGCGTGGCTTAAAACGTATTTTGGCCTTGTGCCACGGACGGGTCTTGAGCAAAATAGGTCTCACCTAATCACGAACTTTCGAGGCGTTTGATGAACCCCATCCATATCTTGCTCGGCGTTTCTTTTATTGGCTTGGCCCTCATCTGGCCCTTGGCGTTCTTTGGCTACAAATACTTTAGAGACACCACCCACGCCGAGATGGAAAAACACGCCAAGCACGGCTCGCACTAGTCTCGGCGCCAGCGAGCGCTTGCGCTCGTGAGGCCATGGCCCGCCATGGCCCCTCCGTAAAAAGCCCCCAACAAAAAAGAGCGAACCCTCAGGTCCGCTCTTTTTTTATTTTAAATCCAGTTTCTTAGTTCTTTAAGAACACGATCGCGATCGCCGCCAAGGCCAAACCCAGCACCAACCATACCCACCAGGGGGTCTTCGCGGATTCCACCACCACGGGCGCGACCAAACTGATTTCGTAAGCGTCCCACACTGCTTCGGGCGTATGCAGCTTTGGGTATTGTTCTTTATAAAACGCGATGTAGGCCCGGCTGGCGCCATCGGCGTCACTGGCGTTTTGATCGGCGCCTTGCAGGCTCGCGAGCAGGGCGCTTGAGTCGACGCTCACCTCGCGCTCGGGCTTGTTGGCCCAGCCATTGCGATCTAACTGCAATGTCAACTTACCCGCGCTGGCCAAGGCTTGCACCCACGCGCGCAGATCGGGGTTGGACCAAGGGCCCGCTTGATGGTGGGTCTGTGGGCGGCCGGGCATATCAAAAACCCGCAGCGCGATCGCGAATATATCCGCCTGGGGCGTCTTGATTAACCGTGTGACGCATTCCACGGGGACCCCCAGGCTTGCCTGGGGGTCATCGACGCTCACCTTCCATAACGGCAAGCCATCTTGAATAACGCTGAAGGGCCTTGAGTCTGACAAAATAACCTTTGTCTAGTGCGTCAACGCCTTCTGGATTGGATCAAGCCAGCGGGTCGAGCATGGGTTAAGAGATGGCGTATTTTAGAGCATGCCTATTTCAAAAGGAAGCGGTGAGTGTTGCGGCTTAGAACAGTTTTTAAGGCTCAAAAAAGGCTTCGTAAGGGGCGGTCAAAAATTCAATGATAGCAAGTGTCTTCAAAAACGCCTAAAGGTGGCCCAAAGCTTGCATTATAGACTAGAGAGGTGAACCCATGAATCTAGACAAATTCACAGTAAACGCTCAAAAAGCCGTGAGTGGCGCGCGCGATCTGGCGACAGAGCACGGGTGTGCCGAGATCGGGACCGAGCACCTGCTGGTGACTTTGCTCGCTCAGGCCGAAGGCGTGGTCCCCGCGCTCTTACAAAAGCTGAGCCTTAACCCCAGCGCCGTCGAAACGGACGCGCGCTTGGCTGTTGAAAAACTGCCGCAGGTGAGTGGCGCTGCGCCAGATCGCGCATCGCGTGAGCTGGGCAAAGTCTTGGACGCCGCGACCAAAGAGGCGACCAAGATGAAAGATGACTACGTCTCGACAGAGCATCTTTTTTTGGCGCTCATCGATAGTGGCGACGTTACGCTCAAAGCCTTGAGCTTGTCGCGCGACAAGGCCCTGAAAGCTTTGATCGAAGTGCGTGGCAACACGCGTGTCACCGACGCCGAACCCGAGGCCAAGTTTCAGGCCTTGGACAAATACGCGCGCGATCTGACGGCGTTGGCCCGGCAAAATAAGCTTGATCCTGTCATCGGCCGTGACGACGAGATACGGCGGGTCATTCAAGTGCTGTTACGCCGCACCAAGAACAACCCTGTGCTGATCGGTGAGCCCGGGGTGGGCAAGACCGCCATCGCCGAAGGCTTGGCCGGTCGCATTGTCAGTGGCGATGTGCCCGAGTCGCTCAAGCGCAAGCGGGTGCTCTCGTTAGATCTGGCGGCGCTGGTGGCGGGCGCTAAGTTTAGGGGAGAGTTTGAAGAGCGCTTGAAGGCGTTCTTGAAAGAAGTCACCGCCTCGGCCGGCGAGGTCATCCTCTTTATCGACGAGCTGCACACCTTGGTGGGCGCCGGCGCGGCCGAAGGGTCGATGGACGCCAGCAACATGCTCAAGCCCGCCCTGGCCCGCGGCGAGCTGCGCGCTATCGGCGCGACCACGCTGGATGAGTTTAGAAAGCATATCGAAAAAGACCCCGCGCTTGAGCGCCGCTTTCAACAAGTCTACGTTGGCGAGCCTAGCGTCGAGGACACGATCTCGATCTTGCGTGGGCTTAAAGAACGCTACGAAGTGCACCATGGCGTGCGCATTCAAGACGCCGCCTTGGTGGCCGCCGCCACGCTCAGCCATCGCTACATCAGCAGCCGCTTTTTACCCGACAAGGCCATCGATCTAGTGGACGAAGCCGCCAGTCGCTTGCGCATCGAGATCGACAGCATGCCCCAAGAGCTAGATCAGGTCGAGCGTCGCCTGCGCCGTTTAGAGATCGAAAAGCAGGCGTTGACCAAAGAAAAGGACGCCGCTTCGCGCGAGCGTCTGGCCGCGGCCGAAAAAGAGATGGCCGACCTGCGCGAGACGTCGTCTGGCTTGAAGGGCCGCTGGCAGTTAGAAAAAGGGGCCATCGAGGCCCTGCGTGGCGTCAAAGCCGACATCGATCAAAAGAAGGCCGAAGAGGCGCGGCTTGAGCGCACTGGCAACCTGTCGGGTGTGGCCGCGTTGCGCCATGGCGTCATCCCCCAGCTTGAGGCCAAGCTTAAAGAGCACGAGGCGCGCATCAAAGAGCTGCAAGAAAAAGGCGCCCTCTTGCCAGAAGAAGTCACCGAGCAAGAGATCGCCGAGGTCGTCGCCAAGTGGACAGGCGTGCCCGTCACCAAGCTGATGCAAGGGGAAGTCGAAAAACTTCTCAAACTTGAGGATCACCTGCATCAACGCGTGGTCGGTCAAGCCGAGGCCATCAAGGCCGTGGCCAACGCTGTGCGCCGCAGCCGGGCGGGCCTAAGCGACCCTAAACGCCCCCAAGGCGTGTTTCTGTTTGTGGGGCCGACGGGCGTGGGCAAGACCGAGCTGGCCAAGGCCCTGGCCGAATTTCTCTTTGATGACGAGCAGATGCTGGTGCGCGTCGATATGTCCGAGTACATGGAAAAACACTCCGTCAGTCGCTTGGTGGGCGCGCCCCCTGGCTATGTCGGCTATGACGAAGGCGGTCAGTTGACCGAAGCTGTGCGGCGGCGCCCCTACAGCGTGGTGCTCTTTGACGAGATCGAGAAGGCGCACCCCGATGTCTTTAATGTGCTCTTGCAAGTTTTTGATGATGGGCGTTTGACAGATGGGCAGGGTCGTTTGGTCGACTTTAAAAACACCGTGCTGATCATGACCAGCAACGTGGGTTCGGCGCGTTTGGCCGAAGTCTTGACCGAGACGGACAGCGAGCTTAAGCGCAACATTCAACAAGACCTGCGCCAGGTCTTTAAGCCAGAGTTTCTCAATCGCATCGACGCGATCGTGCCTTTCCACCGTCTGGGTGGCGCGCACCTGAGCCGTATCGTCGAGATCCAGCTGGCCGAGCTGCGTCAGCGCTTAGCCGCGCGCAAAGTGACGCTGACACTCTCGCCTGAGGCGATCCAACATCTAGGGGATGAGGGTTTGGACCCTGTCTTTGGGGCACGGCCGCTTAAACGCGTGATACAAAATCAATTGGCCGATCCTTTGGCGTTGAGCTTGCTTAGCGGGACGATCAAAGAGGGGCAGAACGTGGCGGTGAGCGTCAAAGAGGGCGTTTTGGTGTTGCAGAATGAAAGACTGACTAAAGATTAGAAGGCGATCGAGAATCCATGACCAGTTGCGCGTAAACCGAGCACTCGAAAGTACAAGCGGGAATGAGGCCTATTCATGGGCGCATTCG
>JANLXT010000074.1:0-1741 GCA_031365225.1 candidate division FCPU426 bacterium | reverse complement strand
ACTAGATGGTGGACCAGAGAAGGATGGCGCAGGGCGATCGAGGCAGCGACTTTGCCGCCTAGGCTGTGGCCTACGAGCGCACAGGAGGGGATGCCTAGGGCGGCCAGCGTGGCGGTGACGCTGTCGGCCATGCTTTGTAGGCTATAGCTGGGCTGGTGGGCTGAGCGGCCGTGACCGGGTAGATCCACCAAGATGCATTGAAAATGGTCTTGCAAGGCTTGGGCGTGGGGCCAGAAGTTATCGCCAGAGCCTAAAAATCCGTGTAAAAAAACCAGCGCGGGGCCCGTGCCAAAGCTTTGAACGCGCAGGCCATTGTCGGGGATCAAGGTTTTGTGGGGGACAGATGTTCCGCACGCAGATTTTTGCGAAGTATTTTACCCACGTTGGTCTTGGGCAATTCGCTGCGAAATTCTACGCGGCGGGGGACTTTGTAAGGAGTCAGGACTTTTTTGCAATGTTCCCGGATCTGCGCTTCGGTCAATGTCACGCCAGGCTTGAGCACCACAAAGGCCAGCACATCCTCACCCGCGTCGCCCGCAGGCACACCGATCACAGCGGCTTCGACCACACCTTCTAGACGCGTCAGCACATCTTCCACTTCGTTAGGAAAGATCTTAAAGCCACTGTGGATAATCATGTCTTTGAGCCGGTCCACGATCTTAAGATAGCCGTTGGCGGCTTGCACCGCCACATCGCCTGTGTGCAACCAACCATCGACCATGACCTTGTCCGTCTCGTCTTGGTGCTGCCAATAGCCGCTCATGACATTGGGGCCACGGGCGCAAAGTTCTCCCGGCTCATCGACGCCAGCTTCGCTACCATCTTCTTTGATCAGCTTTACATCGCAGCCAGGGACGGGCACGCCGATGCTTCCGACGGGGTTGTTCATACCCAAAGGATTGAACGTGATCACCGGAGAGGCTTCGGTCAAACCATAGCCCTCGGTCGGCATGTCACCTAAAAGGTCACGCCATTTTTCCGCGACGGATTGATGCAACGCCGCGCCACCGGCGATAGCCACTTTCATATTGAGGGGCGGTGCCTCAACAAACCAAGCTTGCTGCAATAACGCGGCATAGAGCGTGTTCACCCCAGTCATCCACGTGAAAGGATATTTTTTGAACGCGGCCCGCAGGTTGCTGATGGGCCGTGGGCTAGGGATCAGCACGCTATGCGCGCCCGCGCGCCAGAACGTTAAAAAGTTAACCGTGAACGCAAAGACGTGATACAGCGGCAGGGGCGCCAGCACCAATTCTTGACCCAACGTGATCTTGTGACTGCAAAATTGGTAGGCCTGCTCAACATTGGCCAAAAGATTTCCGTGACTCAGCTTGGCACCCTTGCTGACGCCCGTGGTGCCACCCGTGTATTGAAGGACAGCTAAGCTCTCGGGACCCAATCCTGCGCTCCATGCTTGTTGGTCTGCGTTGGCGCTTAAGCTAGCTTGGCCGAGGCTCAAGGCATCACCAAGGGATAACGTGACCATCGGGCAAGCGGGCACCTGACGCTTGATGTATCGCATAACAAACCGGATCAGCGCGCCTTGCAATGTGGGAAAGAAATCAGTCACGCGCGCCAAGATCACTTGTTGCACCGCGGTGCCGGCCAAGCCCTCAACCAAGCGATCCGCGAATAGGTCGATGGTGATCAAAGCTTTGGCACCGCTGTCTAAAAACTGGGTGCGCATTTCGCTGGGAGTGTAGAGCGGGTTGGTGTTGACGAGCACGCAGCCAGCTTTGAG
>JANLXT010000029.1:0-20054 GCA_031365225.1 candidate division FCPU426 bacterium | reverse complement strand
AGCATCGAACTAATCCAAGAGGCGGTTGTACAACGCTACGGCTTGAAACCGTCCGATATGAAAACCCGCAAGCGTACGGATGCGATCGCGTACCCACGTCAAGTCGCGATGTACTTAAGCCGAGAACTAACTTCCGCTAGTTTGCCAGAGATCGGTAATTCGTTTGGTGGCCGAGATCACACAACGGTCATCCATGCGATAAATAAGATCGAAGCAAAAATCAAACAAGACCCCGACCTGGCGGCGACAATAGAATCACTTATTCAGCAAGTAAAAGGTGGGGTTTAGGGTTGTTTTCAAAAGCTGTTCAAAAGGTATGTAAAAGGGTGTTATTCAATGTGGTTTCAAGGTACTTTACGAAAAGATTGTTTATAGAGGGTTATCAAGGGTAATTTTATGATCAGGTTCTTGTTGTTATAAATGACTAGATCAAAAGGCTAAAAGGATCTTACCCACAAACTAACAAGTCCTATTACTACTACTTCTATTTATATATCTTAAAAGATATAGAGAGCCTTCAGGAGCGTTATGAAATTGATTTGCGGTAAAACAGAATTTTCAAGAGCTATCGGATTAGCTCAAAGTGTTGTGTCTAACAAAACCACGATGCCTATATTAGGAAATGTTTTAATAGAGGCAAAAAAAGATAGTGTCACAATAAGTGGCACAGATTTAGAAATAGGATTAACTTGTAAAACAAAAGTAGAAGTAGTGCAACCTGGGTCAATAACAATTCCCGCGAAAAAATTAGCTGAAATATTAAGGGAAAGTTCAGAAGGAGATATAGAAATCACAGTCACGGATGGCACAAAAGTAGAAATAAAATCTGGAAAGAGCAAATATAAAGTAAGTGGGCTCCCTGCAGAAGATTTTCCAGCTTTGCCAAGTATAAAAAAAGACAAAAGCTTAGTTGTTCCAGAAAAATATTTATTAGAAATGATTAAAAGGGCTGGATTTTCTACCAGCACAGATGAAACTCGTTTTGTTTTAAATGGCGCCCTTCTAACAGCGGAGGGGAAAAAATTACGTATTGTGACAACCGATGGGCATCGCCTTTCTACGATGGATAAAGAATTAGAGAACCCTGTGGATGCCGTGCAGGCAATCTTACCAAACAAAGCGCTAACTGAACTCGGACGGATACTTGAAGGTGGCAAGGGTTTGTTGACCTTGTACTTTACGGACAGCCATTTACATATTGAAAAAGATGATCTTGTCCTCGCGACGCGCTTGATTGATGGGCAATATCCAAACTATGAGCAGGTGATACCAAAGAAAACGGAATTAAGTTTTATAGCGGACACACTCGCTCTTTCTCAAGCGGTAAAAAGAGTAAGTGTGATGGCGAGTGATCGCGGGAACAGTATTAAATTTAGCCTCAAATCCAGCGAACTTACCATTAGCGCTGTCACACCAGATCTTGGTGAGGCCGAAGCCGTGATTGATGTCGAATATGGCGGCGAACCGATGGCTATCGCCTTCAACGCCAAATATGTCGCCGATGTTGTTAAAGCGATTGATGGAGCCCGTGTTGAATTTAAGTTAAGCACACCACTAAGCCCAGCTTTGGTCGCGGCAGCGGGTGGGGCAGATAGCGCTCGGTACGTGATTATGCCGATGCGTACATAGGGATCCGCGCTCGTCCCTTCAATCACTACAATCCACGGAGTAAATCGAAATGGCCAAGAAAGAAGAAGCCACTTTACCGCCAAATGGCGGAAATGTTTTAGGTGTGAACATCGAAGAGGAGATGAAGTCCTCTTATATCGATTACGCGATGAGTGTGATTGTTGGTCGCGCTCTCCCAGACGTGAGAGATGGATTCAAGCCCGTGCATCGCCGCATCTTATACGGGATGTGGGAAATGGGCTTAGATTTCAATAAACCTTATCGCAAGAGCGCAAAGATCGTTGGTGAAGTGATGGGTAACTATCACCCTCACGGCGACAGCTCGATCTATGACGCGGTTGTTCGGATGGCCCAGGATTGGAATTTACGATACCCCTTAGTTGATGGCCAAGGCAACTTTGGTAGTGTCGATGGCGACCCGCCGGCCGCCATGCGTTATACCGAGGGACGCCTGGCCAAAATTGCGCAAGAGGTTTTGGGGGACATCGATAAAGACACCGTCGATTTTGGACCCAACTACGACGAGAGTCGTGAAGAACCCTTAGCGTTCCCTGTAAAAATACCTAATTTATTAGTCAATGGCAGCACAGGCATCGCGGTTGGCATGGCGACCAATATCCCCCCGCACAACCTTTCAGAAGTTATTGATGCTTGTTGCGCGTTAATCGACGACCCCGAATGCACCATTGATGACTTGATGAAGCATATCAAGGCGCCTGACTTTCCAACGGGCGGCTATATTTTAGGTAAGGACGGCATCAAAGACGCCTATCGGACAGGACGCGGTAGTTTGACGATTCAAGCCAAAGTCACAGTCGAAGAAGATAAACGCGATCGCGAGCGCATTATTGTCACAGAGCTCCCCTACCAGGTGAACAAGGCCAATTTAATCGAAGCCATGGCTGGACTGGTGAGAGATAAAAAAATTGAAGGCATCCGTGATCTGCGCGATGAAAGCGATCGCGAAGGAATGCGCATTGTCATAGAGCTGTCCAGCGGAGCGAACGCGCAGGTAGTTTTGAACCAACTTTACAAGCACACCAGTTTGAGAACCACCTTTGGCGTCATCATGTTAGCGTTGGTAAAAAACCAACCGAGGGTACTCAATCTAAAAGGCTTGTTGCATTACTTTGTCGAGCATCGGCGCGATGTTATCACGCGGCGAACCCGCTTTGAGTTAGATAAGGCCGAACGCCGCGCTCACATTTTAGAAGGCTATAAGATCGCGCTCGATAATCTTGACAAGGTGATCAAACTTATTAGGGCGAGCAAAAACACCGAAGAAGCTCGTCAAGGCTTGATGAAGACCTTTAAATTAAGCGAGGTGCAATCCAACGCGATTCTCGAGTTGCGTTTACAACAACTAACCAATCTTGAGCAAAAGAAGATCGAAGAAGAGTACCTAGAGCTCATTAAGTTGATTGAACAACTCAAGGCTTTGCTTGCTAGTGAAAAAAAGATGTATAGCTTGATCAAGATAGAGCTCTTACAAGTGAAAGAACAATACGGAGACGAACGCCGCACGCAGATTGCTGCCAAAGCGGGAGAGATGAACGTTGAGGATTTGGTCGCTCAAACTGAAGTGGTGGTGACCTTCTCGCATTCGGGTTATGTAAAACGCGTACCCGCGGATAGCTACAAAGCCCAAAAGCGCGGCGGCAAGGGAGTGGCCGCGATGGGAACCCGCGACGAGGACTTTGTCGAGCGCCTTTTTGTAGCAAGCACGCACGATACACTATTGATCTTTACCAACGTTGGTAAGGTTTATTGGAAAAGAGTTTATGAGATACCCGAAGCGAGTCGAACCGCGAAGGGCAAACACATCTCAAGTATCTTGCCCATCCGCCAAGAGACCATTGCCGCTGTATTTGCGGTAAAGGATTTTGAAGAGAAGACCGCGCTTGTCATGTGTACCAAAGAGGGCCTTGTCAAAAAGACCTCCTTGCAAGAATACAGTCATCCCCGCAACGCTGGTATCATCGCCATCACGTTGACCAAAGGCGATGAGCTGATTGGCGTGCAAATGGGGTTTGATAAACAAGACTTGATCATGGCCACTCACGAAGGCATGTCGATACGCTTCCCGTTAAAAGAAATGCGTGAGATAGGACGCACAGGACAGGGAGTGAAAGGCATCAGTTTAGACAAGGGCGACTATGTTGTGGATATGGAAGTGGTTAAAGAACCCAAAGGTTCGCTTTTAACGATCACTAACCTGGGTTATGGCAAGCGGACTGAGTTGAGCGAATATAGAGTGCAAGGGCGGGCCGGAAAGGGCCTCATCAACGTTAAAGCGACAGAAAAAACCGGAAAAGTTGTGGGTGTCAAACCCGTCAGCGATGACGATGAGTTGATGCTTATTACCGCGAGCGGGGTCGCGCTAAGGATGAAGGTAAGCGATATCAAGACCACCGGGCGAAATACCCAAGGGGTACGAGTGATTAAGGTAAAAAATGAAGAACATGTCGTTGCGGTAGCAAAACTTGTCGCGAAGGACGAGGAGGAAGGCGAGTGAATCTGACGCGGCAATCACGCCTGCTCTTGCTGGCGATGGCCGGGATCTCATTGGTCCTGACTATGCTGCTTTTGTTTGTCAGAGACCAAGGTGTTGTCTCGTCTTCGCGTGAGTTATCAAAGCGTTTAGATCGAGTGGACCATGATCGTGTCGAGATCATGATGTTGAATCAATGCCAAGATATATTGCGTCCTTTGGCTGTTCAGATTGACGCGACGCGAGCTGCGCTTGTCGAAGAAGGCGAGGCACTCGCGAAACAAAGCTCCCTGCTAGCGAGCCTAGAACCAAACGCCGCAAAACGACCCAAGATTGATCCACGCAGCAGCCTCAAAGCGCTCTTGGATCCTCGCAAGGGTTTGTTTAGCGAAGCGCTGCTCACCGACAAAAAAGGCCAGGTGTTGGCTGCTTGGCCGGATGGCAACTTAATCAAGGACCTTTCCAAAGATGAGCTTTTTAAGGAAGTAGCTAATCCAAATTGGCCAACTGGAATCGCTCTGAGTCAATTTAGTAAAGGGGAACGGCCAGCTAGCAAACCAATGCCGAACCCTCGCTTTACAGCACACACAGTGTTGGCGATTGGTTTAGAAAACAGCAATGCGGTTTTTAATGGCCTTCTCTTACTAAAGACGGACGTCGGGCGCTTGCTTGGTACCGATCCAAGCGTAGTCATCAAAGGCTTTGCGAGTGTCGCGCCCACCGGTTCTCTTTTGTTATTACAAGGCAACGGGGATGAGCTTTTTCACCAGCGAAAGGGACCCTACTTAGAGCGTTTTGATCAAATCAGCGCAGACTACAAGACGGCATTAGCTGGCATTCAAGCGACAGTCGAAGGTAAGCAATGGATGGCTAATTATGACGGCAAACCTGGGCTTTTGGTCTGGAGGCGAATTGGTAACGCATGGAACGCCAATCAAGGACCTAAGGCTCTTTTAACTTTAGTTGCCTTTTTACCCGAAACTGACTTTCGACTAAAGAATGCGTCGATCACCGAAGAACCCCTGCCTTTTTACTCCGATCCGTGGGCCTGGGCCCTTTTGTTGTTGTTGGTGATTTGCCCCTTAGCTTTTGGTTTATTTTTTATAGAAAAGGCACTGATCCCTTGGCAGCGCACGGTACGTGGAGCTGAGTCTATATTGAGTGGCGGTCAACCTGATTTAAGTTCAGGCGATGACGCAAAAGATCCAGATCTACGAGCGGTCAGTGGGGCATTAGCTCAAGCCAGCGAACGCGCCTTGATGGCTGAAGGGCGCGTGAAAGAACTGGATCAAGCGTTACGGCGGTTAGAAGAACAGGCTGGACGCGACGCGACAGCGGCCAATCGAGAACTTTCGGAATTGCGCGAGCAACTAAATATCGCTGAAAGTGATCGGTCGACGGCAAATAACAAACTTGAGACCGCTCTTAACGCTAGAGCGGAAGCAGATACTCAATCGAGTAATATGCGAACAGCTTTAGAGACCGCCAGTAAAAATAACGACTTAAAAGCACAAGAGAACAAGGGTCTGAATAGTCAAGTTCAGGATTTGTTACGCGCGGTTGAAGAACAACGAAAAGTGGCTGAAAAGGCAAGTGAAGGCATGGTCAAAAAAGACGGAGAGGTCGTTCGCCTCTCGGCGATCAATGCGCTTAACGCTGAGCTGAAGGCAACTTTAGGTGTGATAAGAAATTATATAAGCACCATGTTGGGTAGCGTGGGAGCGATCAGTGACGCGCAGCAAGAATTTTTAGGTGTGGTTATCAATAAGAGCGCTAGGTTGGAACGCTTGATCAACGATCTGGTGGAGCTGTCGGAAATCGGTTCAGGTTTACGGCCCTTGCGTTTGTTGCAAGAGTCCCCAGGAGCTCTAGTTCAAGAAGTTTTATTGAATGCCCGACCTCAAGCCGAAAACAAAAAAATATCATTGGACTATGTCGAAAACGGCCAAATTGATGTCATGAATTTGGATCGCGATAAGTTTTCAAATTTGGTTCAAACCCTATTGAATCAAGCGATTAAAGTCACGTCCCGAAGTGAAAAAATAGGGCTTTTGCTATCAGAACGAGATGGAGGACTTGAGCTGCGCTTGAGCGATCCAGGCATGAGCTTGCCACCAGATCGCGCGGCAAAGGTATTTAATCAATTTCACGGTGTCGATAGCCAAGCTGGCCCAGAATTTATTGGAACTGGACTTAGATTTCCTATCGCGCGCGCAGTCGTTGAGGCGCACGGCGGAAAAATATGGATTGAATCCCAAGTTGGACGTGGAAAAACGATTGTTCTGTCTCTACCAAAAGGCGGAGCAAAATCTGTCCAAGGAGTAGTTCCGGCCATGATTGCTGGACCGCTTGCGACACCGCCGACGCCTATCCTTGCGCCAGCCCCACCCACGCCAGTTTTATTGCCGCCGATAATCCCACCACCGATTAAAATCGATGACGCGGATGGATTTTCTTCGGTTTTTGGAGCGGTGCCTAAACCAACAACCGCCATGCCAAGCGCCCCCGCGACAAAGAGCGATCCAATTATTCATAAGCCAGCCCCTTTGCCAGAGGATATGGCTGCCCCGTGGAGACAAGGTAAAGAATTGGACGCGCCACCCTCACTTGACGACGCGCTTGGACTTCCTGCGCTGGCCCCAAAAAAGACCGAGCTCGCGTCTCTGTCAAGTTTACCTCCTTTACCTACTGTGCTCCCTCCTATGAAAACACCCGGCGGACAAGGGCCTCTCGCTGATAACGATAAAGACAACTTCGATAAAATTTTTGGGGCGTTACCTCCACAAGCGCAGGCGCTTCAAGGCGGGCTACCCAAAGTCGAGCTAAAAACAAACGCTCAATTAAGCGATACCGACACCGCTAACTTTGCGGCACTCTTTGGTGGACCCGCGACATTAGCTGCTTCTCCTAAACCAGAAGCACCAAGTGCTCCCGTGGTCTCTGGTGCTCCCGCCAGCGAGGATCCCTTCGCCGCTTTCGCAGTAGCATTTGGTGGACCGCCGCCCACGCCTAAAGGGCCCCCGCCTCCACCAGGCGCTGTCCCCGCTCCACCTCCGCCAGGATTTGTGGTGTCAGCACCCGCAGCACCAAGTATCCCGGCGGATATGGCGCAGTTTGACGCGCTGTTCAGTCCACCAGCAAGCGCGCCCGCGAATAAGCCTAGCGAGCCACTTGCGCCGCCCGCCGCGGGAAGTATGAACACGTTGGATGATCTAAACAATATGCTTCAGTGAGCTTTGTGTTTGATCCAAGGTTAGAATTTTATGCAATCACCGATCAAGCGAGCGCGCGCGGAAGAACAGACTTAGAAGTAGCGCAAGCATTGATCATCGGCGGGGCCACCTGTTTGCAATATCGGGCTAAACGGGTAAGCGCCTCAGAGCAACTGAATACAGCCCGTCTATTGGCGAGATTGTGTCGAGAGAGCGGAACCTTGTTCATTGTCAATGATCGGCTTGATATCGCTTTAGCAGTAGAAGCCGATGGGGTGCACGTGGGACAAGAGGACCTCTCTATCGCGTCGATTCGCACGCTAGCGACTCAAGCGGGGCGACCAAACATCATTGTTGGAAAATCGACTCACTCATTAGAACAAGCCAGAGCCGCTCAAGAAGAAGGTGCCCATTACATTGGATGCGGACCGATTTTCGAGACCAAGACCAAAGAAAATAATGTCCCACCCATCGGGCTAGAAGTACTAGCCAAAGTGTTAAGTGCGATCCCAATACCAAGCGTAGCGATTGGTGGCATCAAACAAGAACACATGCAAGCGCTTGCTGACCAAGGCACACAGCATCTTGCCGTGGTTACGGCGCTTACAGGCGCCGAGGATGTCGCGTTCACTACCAAAGAATATGTTCGGCAATGGTCCCAACTAAGAATAAATGCCTCTCGCAGAACGGAAAAGCGATGAAACAACTCGCCAAACTATTAGTCGAAGAGGGGATGCTAAATCAAGAGCAGGTGGACCAAGCTACCACCCAGCAAAGTCGGGATGGCGGCAAACTTGGGCAGGCGCTGGTTAAGCTTGGGTACCTTAGTGAAGAATCACTTCATTATTTTTTAGCCGTTCAATGTGAAACGGAATTTATTGAACTTGAAAATATATTAATTTCTCCCGAGACCCTTAAATTGATTCCGGCGGCTATCGCCGCACGCTATCAAGTGTTGCCATATAAAAAAGAAGATAATTTTCTATTTGTAATTACCGTGGATCCTACCGACAACCTACTTTTCAAACTACACGAAGATCTCTTGTTAGATTCACGCATGGAAATACGCTACGTCGTCGCCACCGAAACTAGCATGCGCGCTGGATTGGCCAAGTACTATGGTATTCAAGGTGGCGGCGGACAGGGTTCTGGCGACGGGGTCATCGCGGCAAGCGTGGATCCAACCCAAGATATTGTCGAAGCCGACAAGATCATCAATCCCGACATGCTGGGTGAGGGTGAGGGAGAGATAGAGCAAGGCGCTGGCGCAGATGACGAGTACGACGAGAACAAAGCTGACGATGCTCCGGTGATTCGTTTGATGAACAGTATTATTAGTAGTGCCGTGGCTAAGCGCGCCAGCGACATTCATCTAAACCCCTTTGAAAAAAACCTAGTGGTTCGTCTGCGCATCGACGGCAACCTCGTTGTGCAGCCATCTCCGCCGCCTAAATATCGACGCGCCATGATTGCTCGTCTTAAAGTGATGGGTAAGATGGATATCATGGAAAAAAGAAAACCGCAGGATGGGCGCATCAAGATCAAAGTGCAAGGCAAGGTCATTGATCTGCGTGTGTCAACTCTCCCCACGATTTACGGCGAAAATGTGGTCATGCGTATCTTGGATCAAGAAAACCTTCAGCTGGATCTAAATAAACTTGGATTTGAAACCGACGAACTTGACGTTTACCTTGATGCTCTCAAAAAGCCCTATGGGATGATTCTTCACACTGGCCCAACGGGCAGTGGCAAAACCACCACGCTCTATTCGGCGCTATCAACGCTCAACGACCCCGCCAAGAACCTCATGACGATCGAAGATCCCGTCGAATACAATCTGCCAGGCGTAGTGCAATGCCAAACAAATCCCGAAGCGGGCTTGGACTTTACAAGCGTCTTACGAGCGAATCTGCGTCAAGACCCCAATGTCATCATGGTGGGCGAGATTCGTGATGGACCCACGGCCGAGATCGCGGTCAAAGCAGCGCTCACGGGACACTTGGTTCTTTCCACGCTTCACACAAACAATGCGCCCGCGACCGTCATGCGTTTGGTGGACATGGGTATCGATCCAATGTATGTGGGTGGATCGCTCTTATGCGTTGTAGCTCAACGTTTGGTGCGGCGTATCTGCAAAGATTGCAAGGCATCGTATGTGCCGACCGATGACGAATTGGCGCGCCTGCAAATGGTGCGCGGAGACCTGGTGGGAACCGATATTCAAAAAGGCGCGGGTTGCGCCACGTGTGGGGGAAGTGGGTATAAAGGGCGCGTGGCGCTTTACGAGATCATGCGCATGACGCCTAAAGTTGAAGACGCGATCTATCGAAGACTAGATTTAAATGATTTAACGGATGTTTGTGTGGCGGAGGGTATGAACACGCTACGCATGCTAGCAATCAAAAAATGGAAAATGGGCGCAACCACACTTGAAGAAATCCTTAGCGTCACAGCGGCGGATTAGACCCTATGTCTACTATCAAAAAAAAACGCCTGGGAGAATTGTTGGTTGAGGAGGGCATCCTCAGCGCCGAACAATTGACAGCAGCGTTAGAAACGCAAAAAGAAACATCGAAGAGCCTTGGCGCAACTTTAGTCATTCTTGGTTATCTATCAGAAGACGCGCTTTATCATTTTTTGGCCATTCAACACGGGATGGAATACGTTGAAACCGGGGACATTGTCGTGCCTTCCGAGTTATTAAAAATTTGTCCAGAGACCGCCGCGCGCCGTTTGCTTATTTTGCCGGTATCAAAAGCAGGCAACAAGATACGCGTCGTGACAAGTTCTCCGGAAAATCCAGCACTTTTGCATTTAGATTATGATTTGGTTGTAGAGCGCGGTACAGAGTTTGAAGTGGTTTTGTGTAAAGAAAGTGATCTTTTACAATTAATAGATAAACACTACAAAAAAGTTGAAACAACTGGAAAAGGGCTTGAGCAAACCATTCAAGATTTAAATGAGGAAGAAGCAAGCGCCCATTTACAAGCGGTGGCGGATGGGGATGTAGAAATTATTGATATAAAAAAAATCGGTGCCGGAGATGATGAACTAGATGGTACCGAGAGCGTCGGCGACGAAGGGCCTGTGCTTAAGATGTGCAATTACATCTTAGATGACGCCATTGCCAAAGGGGCCAGCGACATTCACATCAACGCTCACGAAAAAAAGATTGTGCTTCGGTATCGCATCGATGGGATGTTGCATGAATATCCGGCCCCGCCGCCTAAATACAAGCGCGCCATCTCTTCTAGATTTAAGATCATGGCTCGTCTCGATCCGATGGAACGCCGCCGCCCCCAGGATGGGCGGGTCAAATACAAATTCCGCAGTCGTAGCGTTGATCTGCGACTTTCAACCTTGCCCAGCATTTGGGGCGAGAATATCGTCATGCGCATTATCGATCAAGGCACGCGAAAACTTGACCTTAAGGACATGAATTTTTCGGATGATCAGTTGAAACATTTTGAGGACGCGTACAGCGCTCCTTATGGAATGATTTTGGTCACGGGTCCCACGGGAAGTGGGAAAACCACAACACTTTACTCTGTACTAACGGCGATCAATGACCCTGTCATGAATATCATGACGGCGGAAGATCCAGTCGAATATCGATTGCCCCATATCATTCAAAGTCAGGTGAATCCAGCGCAGGGCCTTACTTTTGGATCGGTGTTGAAAGCCTTTTTACGTCAGGATCCTGACGTGATCATGGTGGGCGAAATTCGAGATAAAGAAACCGCGGACATTGGTGTGAAAGCGGCGTTGACCGGGCATTTGGTCATCAGCACTTTGCATACCAACGATGCGCCAGCGACGATTGTTCGTCTCGTGGACATGGGTATCGATCCCATGTATGTGGGAACCGCGGTGCTTGTTGTCTGCGCACAAAAATTATTACGCCGTATTTGTAAGGATTGCAAGACGAGCTATGTTCCTGACGCCAAAGAGATCAAAGAAGCCGGCGTCGGTGCGGACTTTCTTAAAGACGGCGCCTTTATGCGGGGCGTGGGCTGCCCGACCTGTGGTGGGGGTGGCTATAAAGGTCGGCTCGCCATCCACGAAGTTCTCAAGGTTAGCCCGCTTGTGCGAAAGGCGATCTTTGAGAAAAAAGACCTTAAAGAGCTCAAGCGAATTTGTGTCGCGGACGGGATGCGTACCATGCGTATGGTTGGGCTTGATGATTGGAAACGTGGTTTGGCGAGCCTTGAAGATGTGTTGGCTGAAACAGCTCCTGATAAGTAGCTTTTCGGTAAGTAGAGGACATCAATGATGGGGTCAGAAAAAATATTGGTTGTCGATGATGAGCCGCATATTCGCGAGGCTTTGCAAGCGGCGTTAGAAAGCGCTGGATACAGCGTCGAAGTGGCTGAAAATGGTAAAGAAGGCGTCGAAAAATGTCGCGCATGGCGACCCACGCTTGTGATTCTTGATGTGCGCATGCCCGTCATGGATGGACACCTAGCAAGTATTGAAATCAAATACGATGAGCAATTAAAGAACACCAAAGTTGTTTTTTTAACAGCAAACGCAGATGAAGACAGTCGCAGTCAGGGTTTAGGACATGGCGCTGAGACTTATTTGACAAAACCATTTAAGGTTGAGCACCTTCTAGAACGCATCGACGCAATTTTACATCCCCATGGCTCAACAAAGACCGCGTCAGGCTCTACAGTTTCTCCAGAAAAAGTTGTGCCCGCTTTGGATCCCCAGGCGCGGCAGCGTTACCTTGAGAGCCTTAAGAAGAAATTTGGTGGTTGATCGCAAGATCGAATATGCCTGAATCTTTGCCAAAACGTTCACGCCGGCGCACGTTTAGCCTCTCCACCAAGATCCTTGTCTTGGTGATTGGTGTTGTCTTGCTTAGCTTTAGCGTGTCAGGTTGGTTGATGTATATCGTTCTGCGTAATAGGGCGTACGAGGATGCGGCAGCCACGCTCAATCTGGTCACCAATTCTGCGGCGTCACACTTGGATGTTCAGGGTCTGGAGAATGTCCACGGGCCCGTAGACGCCAAAAGACCAGAGTATCAGCGTGTCCGGCGTGTCCTGCAACAGTTTTGGCGGCGAAACCATTTTGATCTAGAAGGGCAATGGGGAAGATTTAGTGTCATTCGTTTTGATAGACGCCTGGGATCATTGGTAAAAGTCGTATCCCAAGAGGGAGATAGTCAGAGCATTGGAAAGAGCGTCACAACGCGGCCTGAAATATGGGAAGCAGTGACACGGGGTGAAGCGGTCGCTCAAAGAGCTTTGACGGGTGTCAAGGACCACGATGGTTGGATGCATGCGTACAGCCCCTTGCCAGGACACAATGACAGTCCTCAAATCTTGCTCTTGCATGTCGAACTCAATGAGGCCCGTTTACACCGTCAGCTTCTTATCAATCTCGGGACCTTGGTGCTTGGCTCGTTGTTTGGTCTAGTTTTAGCAGTGTTCGGTGGCTGGTTTTTAGCGGCCCAGATTACCAAGCCGTTGAGAGCCTTTATTGATGTCATGCATTTGATGCAAACCACTGGTGATTTTGATCTACGCATTGATTTACATCCCGAAGATCGGGAAATGACAGTTTTAGAGCACACCTTTACGCGTTTAGTCAGCAAAATGAATGATGCGCGCAAGCGCGAGGAAGGCAGCTATTGGTCAACGCTACAAGCGCTTGTGACGGCCTTGGATGTTCGTGATAACGAGACCGCGGGTCACAGCTTGCGCGTTACGCGCTATAGCTTAGTCATAGGCGAACGCCTCCATTTGAACACGAGTCAATTGGAACAAGTGAGGCACGGAGCCCTTTTGCATGATATTGGAAAGATTGGGGTGCCTGACGCTATTTTAAGAAAAACCGAAAAATTGACGCCGGATGAGTGGGTCGCGATGCGAAAGCACCCTGATATTGGAAAGAACTTTCTAGAAGGCATAGAATTTTTACGCCCGGCGATCGCGGTAGTCTATTGTCATCATGAACGGTGGGATGGTACGGGCTATCCTCAAGGTTTGGCGCAAGATAACATTCCTGTCGCAGCGCGTATTTTTGCCGTGGCGGATACGCTTGATACGATCACTTCGGATAGATACTATAAGAAAGCGCGGTCATTCAGCGAAGCCCAAAAAGAAATTGAAGCTTGTTCGGGAACTCAGTTCGATCCCGCGATTGTGCGGGCATTTTTGAATATTCCAGAAAAAGTATTTTTGCGTATCAAGACAGAAGCAGCGTTCTCTGCTTTAGAGCTAGAAACATTGCGCGGCGCGACTCGTTAAGAAAAAATTCACGCACTCATTCTTTTGGTACCCATGGAACCGCGCTTTGAAAAATTACGCCAAAGATTTCAGCAGGTCTTTCGCGAAGAAAGTCGGCATCAAGTGGTCGCGCGCGCGCCTGGAAGGGTGGTCCTCATGGGAGATCACACCGATTACAACGCGGGTTGGTCTTTGGCGACTAATTTACCGACCGAAGCCATTGTTGTTGGAAGCCGCCGCAATGATGGTATGTTGGGCATGTACTCGGTTGAGTACGACGAGCGCATTCAAGTACCGTTAGCATCGTTAAAATATTTGGCCGACGATGGCTGGGCTAATTATCCTAAATCAGTGATCTGGGCTCTCGAGACGGCTGGACAGAAATTTGGAGGCATGAACATATTGATTACGTCCAATGTGTTGCAAGGTGGCGGTTTAGCAAGCTCAACCGCGATTGAGGCGGCCGTGGCTTTAGTCGCTGCGACACTTGAGGGTTTTACTTTAGAACGACCCGCGCTCGCGAAAAATCTTCAGAAAGCCGAGAACCAATTTATAGGCGCCCCCTCTAGTATTTTGGAGCCATTGAGTATTTTAAGCTGTGAAAAAGGCAACGCATTGTTTGTGGATTGTCGCGAACAAACGACCGAACAGATACCTTTGATGCTCGACGGAGCAGTCTTGGTAGTCTTAGACAGCGGGGTTTCTCGTAGCCTAAAGGGAGGCGAGCACGCCAAGCGTCGCGAAGAATGCAAAGAGGCTCTCAAAGCCCTCAAAGCGCGTAATGAGGCGTACGAGACGCTCCGTGACGTACGGGTTTTGGCCTTCGAGAGGCATAAAAAATTCCTTCCGCCCATTCTTGCTAAACGGGCTGAGCATGTGATCTATGAGAATGATCGAGTTTTGAAGATGGTCGAGGCACTACGCGCGGGAGACCTCCCCTTGATAGGTGAGCTGATGGATCGCAGTCACCACTCTCTCTCTAAGCTTTTCAAGGCAAGCACCGAAGAAGTTGATGCGCTTGTTGAATTGGCAAAACGGCACGAGGCGTGTCTTGGTGCGCGTATGACGGGCGGTGGCTTTGGTGGGTGCGCCGTGGCTTTGGTCAAAGAAGAGGGTCTTTCGAGCTTTTTAGAACAATTGCCTCGAGCTTATCGCGCGAAAGTTGGCGGAAAGACAGAAGCGTGGGTGGTGGATATTGTCGAGCCAGCCAGCGAGATCGAAGATGAAAGCGAAGAAATTGATGAAGAGAACGAGGGTATGGAGTCTTGAGCGCTTGCGTTTTTTGCGCTATTTGTTCAGGAGATCTTCCGGCAAAAATCGCTTATCAAGACACTCGCTGTGTAGTTTTTGAGGACAACACTCCTAAAGCGCCAGTGCACTTATTGATCGTTCCGCGTCAGCATCTCGCTGGCTTCAAGGCAATCCACCAAGCGGGGGAAGCTCTCGTTGGTCATCTACTTATGGTGGCGGCGACTTTAGCCGAAGAGTTGCGATTAGAGAGGGGCTATCGCCTGGTAATCAATCATGGGGCGGATGCTGGTCAGGCGGTTGATCATTTGCACGTACATCTATTGGCAGGAAAAATCTTGAACGACCTTGTTTAATCAAGCTAGCAGGGACGCTCTATAAATCTAAAAAGCGTTGTCTTATAACAAAAAACCCACGTTGACTTGGGTCGGGGCCTTCGATACAGTCTTATCCCTTTGAAATTCAAGAGTCACAACTCCTTCGCGTAGGTAGACGCGCGTTGGATTGAGAGGACGGTGATTTTTTTTATGGTCGAGATTCGAGTCGACCCGAACAAGCCTTTTGAAGTGGCGTTACGTCAGTTCAAGAAAAAGGTAGAGTTATCGGGTATCACTGGCGAAATGCGTAAGCGGGAACATTACGAAAAGCCAAGTGTGCGTCGTAAGTTAAAGAGTATTGCCGCGCGTAAGCATGCGCGTCGTAAGACTCGCGTTTAATCAATCTTTATATCTACCAAGGCGGAATCCAATACATTCGCGCAAAAATGCGAAGGTGTTTGAGGTTCCGCCTTGGCTATTTTAAAGACTACTCCTTCTCTGCAATTCTCATGCCTATTAAACAAGACTTGGACGTAGCACTCAAAGATGCGATGAAAGCCAAAGATAGTGTCTCTCTGGATTCAATTCGCGCTATAAAATCAGCCGTCAAGCTTGCTGAGATTGAGATTGGAAAAGAATTTACCGAAGAAGATGTATTCGCGATTATTCAAAAGGCGATCAAACAACGCAAGGATAGCGCAGATCAATTTAATACGGGTGGGCGCGCGGATTTAGCGGTGGTTGAAGAAGCGCAGATCGCGGTGCTCGAAAAATTCTTGCCAGAACAACTGTCTGAGGTCGAGATCACCAAATTAGTGGATGAAGCGGTGACCAGCACCGGAGCTGCTGGACCTAAGGACATGGGCAAAGTGATGGGCGCTTTGATGCCAAAAGTAAAAGGGCGCGCGGACGGTGGTTTGGTCAATCGCTTGGTCAAAGCTCGATTAGGTTGATCGAGTGAGGCTCTTGGTCGATGGCGATTCGGCAGGGCATCGCGAGCTCTTGTTAGAGCTAGCGATAGAATTTGATGTGGAGATGGTGTGGGTCGGAAACTACTCACAGCGACCGCCCAACCCACGTGAAGGCTTGCGTCTTTTAGTCAAGCAAGTGGACATCGCGTCTCAGGCCGCTGACATGGTGTTGATGAATGACGCGGGTCCGGGCGATCTTTTGATTACCGGAGACCTGGGCTTGGCCAGCGTGTGTGTGACCAAGGGGTCGGGCGCGCTTAGCCCCAAAGGATTTTGGTTTAGAAAAGAAGACATGATGCAGCGACTTGAATGGCGCGCTTTGTCGGCAAGATTGCGCCGGGGTGGGGTCCAGTTGGATAAAGTGCCCGCGCGCCGACGACTTGATGATTGGCGTTTTGAACAAGAGTTGCGTATGGCTTTAGAAGCGGAAAATGATACGGAATAGGCGCGGGAGCCAGCATGGTCGAAGACGACATTATCGAGCGGATTCGCGCCGCCAACGACATCGTGGACGTTGTACGGCAGTGGGTGCCACTTAAAAAAGCGGGCGCCAATTTCAGAGGGCTTTGTCCGTTTCATCAAGAGAAAACCCCCAGTTTTAATGTGCACCCAAGCAAACAGATCTTTCATTGTTTCGGATGTGGTGAGGGCGGGGATGTTTTTGCTTTTGTCGCGAAGATCCAAAAAACAGCTTTTCCTGAGACCTTGCGTTTTTTGGCTGAACGAGCGGGGATAGATTTACCCGAACGTGGCCCGTCACCTCAGGATTTAGCGAGACGGCAAGAGAACGAAGCGCTGGTTCGTCTTTTGGATCTGGCAAGCGCTTGGTTTAGACGCAACCTTGAAGAGAGCGCCGAAGCGGAAGAAGCTCGCGGCTATGCTTTAAAACGCGGTTTGGACGTTGCCGAGCGCGAACGCTTTCAGTTGGGCTATGCGCCACGTGATGGTGGGGCCTTGCTACGCGTTGCGAACAAAAAAGGGTTTGATAACAACGCTTTAGAACGCGCGGGACTCTTGATACAAAATGAACGAGGGTCGTATTCACGCTTTCGCGGGCGGTTGATGTTCCCCATCCAAGATGCCAAAGGACGCCTATGTGGTTTTGGCGCACGCATCTTGGGAGCGGGTGAACCAAAGTACCTCAACAGTCCTGAAGGCCCCCTTTTTAGCAAGGGACGCTTGCTCTTCGCTTGGCCGCAAGCTAAAGAGGCGATCACGCGAAGCCGCCGGGCGATCTTGTGCGAAGGGTACATGGATGCCATCGCTTGCCACTTGGCGGGCGTTGAGCAAGCGGTCGCGACTTTGGGAACCGCGCTCACCGAGGACCACACTCGCCAATTAAAGCGTTATGTGGATCAAGTCATCCTGGTTTTTGACACGGATATGGCGGGTGTGCGGGCAGCGCGACGTGGTTGTGAGGTCTTGCTTGAAGCGGGCTTAGAACCCAAGGTCGTCAGCCTTGATGGAGCCAAAGATCCGGATGAGTTTTTAAAAGCGCGTGGTGCCGAGGCTTTTATCAAAGCGGTTGAAGAGGCACGTGACGCTATCGCATTTTTGGCTGAAGCAGCCCTCAAATTGGCGCTGGTGGCCAAAGCGGGCGAACCCTTGTCTTTGCGAGAAAGAGTCGGCGTCCTGCAGGATCTTTTTCCGGTCCTAGCTCGTTACGCTACCGAGATGGAAGCGGAGGCCCAATTAGAGCGAGCTGCTGGAGCGTTAAGCTTGAGCGCGGAGGCGGTGCGAGAGGATTTTAGAGCCTATCGCAGAACGCCTCAGGCTAAACGGCCGACCGCGACAGTGGTTCCTGAGCGCGCCGAAACAGAAGATGCGCCTGACATCAAACCCAATGTGGTGGTGAAGGCGCGCAAGGCAAATGCTCTGTCTAAAGTCGAAAGGGAGCTTTTAACTCTTTTGATTCAGCATCCCTCCTTGTTAGAAGAAGCGCGTGAATCGCTGCCCCAGCCATCTTTTGATGATCCTGCGGATCAACTTTTGGGTACCTGGTTGTGGGAGCATTCTGGTGGGGCTTGGTTGGGACAAGTGGACCACAAGGATCCTGGGGTTGAAGACCTGTTACGCGAGCTAAGTCTGGCTGGACTAGAATTAGCGGCATCACCGCAAGACTATTTTCGAGATCTACTTTCTAGACGCCAAGAGCGCTTGTTAGAAAGGCGCAACGAAGAACTGCGCATGAATATAGCTCAGGCAGTGGGATGGGAAGCGCAACGCCCTTTGTTGCAAGAGGCCAATCAAATTAATAGCGCGATCCAAGAGATTCGAAAAGAGCGCTTAAAACGCGATCCAAACAGTCAGGAGTAATATGAGCCCCAAAAAATCAAGCAAATCCGCCGCCAGTGGCAAGCGTGGTCCTGGACGCCCTCGTAAAGAAGGGCCTGTCGCAGGGGGACCCAAAACTACGGGAGCCCCAGAGCTTATAGAGCCGATTGAAGGCGAACCAAGTGGCTTGAAAGGCCACATGAAGGGTCTTTTAGAAAAGGCGCGCGCGAATCGCGGCCAAGTCAGTTATGACGACCTCAACAAAGCTTTGCCCGAAGTGGTTAGCAGCGAGCAGATAGATGATGTGCTGTCGATGCTAGGTGAAGAAGGCATTGAGTTGGTTGATAAGCCCCGCATGGTTGAGGACGAAGCTGTAGAAACCCCGCCCGAGGATAAGCCGCGAACAGGGGGCGATAGCGAAGAAGCGGAAGAAAACCCCGCCGAAAAGGCTGAGGAAGAAGAAGAGCGAGAGAAAAAAGAAGAAGAAACAACCTCGGACGATCCTGTGCGCATGTACCTGCACGAGATGGGTAAAACGCCGCTATTAACACGCGAACAAGAAGTTCGCTTAGCGAAGCGCATTGAGGACGAAGAGAAAAAAGTTCAATCCGTGATTCTTTCGGCCGAACTGGCTCGACGCCAGGCTATTGATCTGGCGGAACAGGTCGCAAAGCAAAAGATCAAGCCTAGCGATATGATGAAACATATCGAAGACGGTGAAGTATTGCCTTTGGTAGAGAAAGCTCTGGCGAAAAAAGCGGCCAAAGGTCTTAAGATCGCAAAAGAAGCTGAAAAAGAACTTTTGCGCGCGCGTAAGGAATTAGCTAAAAAGGGCGTGAGTGATACCGAGCGCCTTAAACTACAAAAGACCCAAGAGAAAGCTCAACGCGAGATCTTAGAAGGACTTGGAAAGATCGAGTTTAAGCCTAAACAAGTCAGTGATCTTGGGATTGCTTACCGCGGTTATCTCGAGCGTTTAGGTCATATCGAGCGCGAGATCGCGAGCTTGGATCGACAGCTTGGGACGCAAACAGTTGTGCAAGTCATCGCGGCGCTTAAAAAAGGTGATCGAAAAAAAGTTGAAAAAGAGCTGCGCGTTCGAGGCGCCGAGCTCGATGCGCTCTTGGCTCAGTTTCACGAAGCTGGCCAAAAGATAAAGAAGATTGAGGTTGAGGCGGTCGCAAGCGCTCGCGATGTTCGAGAGATCTGTCGCCGCATTGATGAGGGCACCGAAGCCGCCTACAAGGCGCGCATGGAATTGGTTGAGGCAAATCTGCGTTTGGTGGTGAGCATCGCCAAAAAATATGCTAACCGTGGTTTGCAGTTTTTGGATCTGATCCAAGAAGGCAATATTGGTTTGATGCGCGCGGTAGAGCGTTTTGAATACCAGCGCGGATACAAATTTAGCACCTACGCCACTTGGTGGATTCGTCAGGCGATCACCCGCGCCATCGCGGATCAGGCGCGCACGATCCGTATTCCGGTGCACATGATCGAGACCATCAACAAGATGAACCGCCTGTCGCGCCAGCACCTGCAGGAGTTCGGCTTCGAGCCCGACGCCAGTGTGCTGGCCGAGCGCATGGAGATCCCCGAGGACAAGATCCGCAAGATCATGAAGATCGCCAAAGAGCCGATCTCCATGGAAACGCCGATCGGCGACGATGACGATTCGC
>JANLXT010000244.1:0-5767 GCA_031365225.1 candidate division FCPU426 bacterium | reverse complement strand
ACCACTTCGGTGCGCTCCATGCCGTGGGCCTTGTCCACGCGCTCAACGATCGCGTCTTTGTGCAGGCCTTTAAAAAAGCTTGGCCATCCGCACATGGACTCGAACTTGCCATCGCTGGCAAAGAGCTCGGTATCACAGGCCCCGCAGTGATAAATGCCGTGAGCGCTGCTATTCCAATACTTGCCCGAAAAAGGCCGCTCGGTGCCTTGGTGCCGCAGCACGTCGTAGGCTTCGGGCGAAAGTTCTGCTTTCCATTGGGCGTCGGTCTTTACGATTTTTTCCATGGCGTGCTTCCCTTCTTTTTTAGGCACCGGAGTCTTGCGTGCCTTGGCTGCATAACTCTGGCCACTCATCGCGACAAGCGCGATGGCCAGTGTCCAATGGGTAAAACTTGAAATACGCATGGTTAATCCTCTCGTAACACTTCGAGTGGTTTTACGCCAATTCCACGCCAAGATGCTGCCACCCCTGTACCAGCACCTAGTGTCACAAAGAGTACCAGCAGGGTGCCCAGCTCGCGCCACGGCAGGGTGAAATGTAGATTTAAGATCTGGGTGATGAGCACCCAGCCAAAGACAGCGCTGAGCGTGAGACCCAAGCTGGTGGCGAACAAAGCCAGTATACCAAATTCGACGCCAATCGAAGCTAGCAGGGTTGCTTTGCCCGCGCCCAGGGTTTTGAGCAAGGCGCCTTCGACTTGACGCTGGCGGGCGGTGGATAAGGCGATGCCGATCAGCACGACCAGGCCTGTGACTAGGCAGAAAAAGGCGACCAAGCGGACGGCATCGCTGATCTTGCCCATGACACCCATGATCTTGGCCATGCCATCGGCCACATCAAAAACTGTGACGTTGGGAAAGCGTCCCGCCAAACTGGTCTGCAAAGGACCGCGTCGCCCGTCGGCCAAACCACCGACCGAGCCGATCCACGTTTGAGGGGCGTCTTGAATGGCCCAGGGACTGATCAAGATGAAAAAGTTGGGCTGCATGCTGCCCCATTCCACCTTGCGCAGACTGGTGATGGTGGCTTCGAGCTCAACCCCTTGCACATCCAAGCGCAAAGTGTCACCGAGTCCTAGGCCCAGCTGTTTGGCGAAGCGTTGCTCGACCGAAGCTTCCAACGCGTCCGATTCGACATCCATCCATTTGCCCGCCACAATGCTCTCGCCCTTGGACAAATTGGGGCGCCACGATAGATTTTGTTCACGGTTGCGCATGTACGCGGCGTCTTCTTGCTCACGCGACAAACCCGTTTTGGTCCGCGCTGGGCTAGCCTCTTGAGGCCGATACCGCGCCCGCACCATGGGGCTCAGGCTCACGCGGCTGTCGGCTCCCTCCGCACTGAGTATTTTTTTAAGGTCTTCGACTTGATCACGCTGCACATCAATAAAAAAGAGCTGCGGTATCTCGGCTCCCCGTTTGCCAGGATCCAACTCTGCCAAAAGACTGCCTTGATAAACGGCCAAGATGCCCAGCAAGAGCGCCGCGCTACCCAACGCGATCACGCTGGACGCGGGACGCAAACCAGGGCGACCCAGATTGGCCAGACCATGCCGTATCGCAAAGGGAAAGCTGGGGCGTCGCCACGCCGCGATGCGTGGCAGGGCCCAGGCTCCGGCCCAGCCTAAGATCAACGCGCCCAACAACGCCGCACCCAAGACTCCTGGCCCACGGACCCAGCTGCTGGTCTCGTAAGCGGCTAGTGCCGCAAAGATGAGCGCGCCGAGGGCGCCCAGACCGAGGCTCCAACGATCCCAACGTGCGCTGGGCTCTTGATCCCGAAATAGCTCGGCCGCTTTGCTCTGGCGAATCGCGGCCAAGGGCAGCAGGCTAAAGATCACCGCGCACAAGAGCCCCAGGAGCAGACCCCAACCCAGCGACCCCACGTCCACTGCCCAATCTAATTTGACTGGCAAGAAAGTCGACATCGAGCGCGCCACCAAGCCTTGCGCCAAGACTCCGCCCAGCATGCCAAGCAGGCTACCGAGCAGGCCCAACGCCAGGCACTGATAAAAATAGATGCGCGTCAACGCGCCACTGTCCGCCCCGACCGCGCGCAAGACTCCCAGTGAAGGGTAGGCCTCGCGCACCCACGCGCGCGTGACGCTGGCCACACCGACCCCGCCCAGCAACAACGCCAAAAGGCTGACCAGGGCCAAGTAGTTCGCCAGTCGATCAAAGAAAGTCTTGATCTCGCCCTGCGCTTCTTCAAAGGTCTTCACCCGCACCCCTTGAACGGGTGGACCAAATCCACGGAAGGTGGCTCCGTCTGGCAATTTCCAAGCGCTTCGCAATGCCGCGGCCAATCCCGCCGCCTGTTCTGGCTGGGGCAGCGCCACCATGGTCTCGTGACTGCTGCGCGACCCATAGCCTGTGATCCCCGCGATCTCTAAGTGGGGCAGACCCATGATGACACTCGGCCCTAAACTAAAGGCGCTCGCGCCTAATCCAGTATCGCTTTTAAGCACACCCAGCACCTGGTAATCGGCCCGACCGATGCGCATCGACTGCCCCACACCTATCCCAAGTTGCGGCAAGAGCTCGGCTTGCACCAGCACCCCGCGCGTTGTCTGCAAGCGAGCGATCGGGTCGCGCAACGGCCTGCCGGCGCCATCGACCGCGTTCAACGCGCCATAGTAGGGATAGGCGGCCTCCACCGCCGAAAGCTGGACCAAGCGGCTGAGCCCTTTGCGGGGCTGACTGGCCATGGTCAAGAGACTGACTTTGCGTTGCACCCGGTGCCCTGCCGGAGCCAAGCGTTCTAAGTCCGCCAGCTTGGCGGGGTCCAAGCGCGCCTTAGAGCTAAGCTCGAGGTCCGCGCCCAACAAGACCCGCGCGTCACGACGCAAGGCCATCTGCAGGCTGGCCATAAAATTGCCCACGCCCACTCGCGCGGCCACGCCCACGGCGACACAAAAAATAAAGAGCCAGGCGCGACCCGCCTGGCCCCGCAGCATGCGCGCCGAGACGCGTAGTTCGACGCCAATCACCGAGCTCCCTTGCGCGTCATATGCCCGTCGCGCATGGCCAAAGTACGACCCGCCCGCCGCGCCAATTTGACATCATGCGTGATAAGCACCAAGGCCGCTTTGGCGTCTTTCACCAGCTTAAAGAGCAGGTCCATCACGAGCTTGCCATTGGCGCTATCGAGATTGCCCGTGGGCTCGTCCGCCAAGACCAAAGCAGGCTCGCTGGCCAAGGCCCGAGCGATCGCCACGCGTTGTTGCTCGCCCCCCGACAAACGCGAAGGCAAATGTCCCAGCCGCGCCTGCATGCCGACTCGCGTCAGCCAATCGCTGGCTCGCTTGGCCGCGTCCGCGTGGCCGCCCAACTCTAAAGGCACCTGCACATTTTCTAGCGCGTTCAACGTCGGCAAGAGCCGAAAAGATTGGAACACAATGCCGACGTGCTTGCCCCGGTAGCGCGCCAACTTGCCTTCATCCAGCAAAGCTAGGTCCTGCCCCGCGATAGCGACACTGCCCCGCGTGGGCGCCTCGAGACCCGCCAGCAAACTGAGCAAAGTGCTCTTGCCACTGCCCGAAGGCCCGGTGATAGCCACGCTCTCGCCCGCGGCGACATCAAAGCTCACGCCGCTAAGCACTTCGAGCGGGCCTGAGCCCGTGGCAAAACTCTTGCTAAGATCTTTGACTTGTAAAAGCTTCAACGCGTCTCCTTGGGCGCAAGGTCCCGTCGTGAACGGATGACTTTGGCCGGATTTGTTTTAGCCTTGCTGTTCTTTTCAAACCGCTTGAGCTGGGGCAACAAAAAATCACCCACGTTTTTCGCCACCCGCAGCTGCCCCTCCGCGGTCGGATGCATGCCATCCGCCTGGTTCAGCCGCTCGACTCCGCCCACGCCCTGGAGCAAGAACGGCAAGAGCGGCAGCTTCATCTCACCCGCCACTTTCGCAAAGATCGCCGCGAACGCTTGGCGATACTCGGGCCCATAATTGGTCGGCAACTGCATGCCCCCCAGCGCCACCCGCACCTTCGCCGCCTGAGCCCGCGTCACGATTCCCCGCAAATTGGCCTCGGTCTCTTCGGTCTTGATACCCCGCAAACCATCGTTCGCGCCGATCGCCACAAAAAGCAGATCGGGCTTCCCCTTCAAGACCCAATCCAGCCGCCCCAACGCCCCCCGGCTAGTATCCCCACTCACCCCCGCGTTGATCACGGTCCAACCAGGCTGCTCTTTATCCAAGCGCCCCTGCAAAAGCGCCGGATACGCCAAACTCTCCTCCAGCCCATACCCCGCCGTCAGGCTATCCCCCAGACAAACAAGGGTACGCCCCGCTTGAGCCAGGCTAGAAAAGAGAGTTAATACAAGGATTAATCCAGCGCGCATAATGACTTTACGGCATCGAGAGGGGATTGGTTGGGGTACGAATTGTGGCAAGAAACACCTACCGCACGCTCACTTCTAAACTAAACCAGCGACGCCAGCCGTCGGCGTGGATCCATAGGAATTTACCGTCCTTGCTCCAACGCAGTTGCCCAGCGGCGTTGAGGTCGGGCTCGTACCACAGGGACCGCAAGACGCTGCCTTGGGCGTCCGTCACCCAGATCCAGCCGTCTTTGTAGATGGCAAGCTTGGATGTGGCGGGGCACCACTGGGTCAGCGCCATGGGTGCGCCGCTGTCGAGGCCCCACTTGCCCAGCACACGCTTGGTGCCCGCGGCATCAAAGGGATAGTCCACTTGACTGTCCAGGGCCTGCGAGGCCTCTAGATCGCCGGGCGCGTAGCGCGCGCTCAAGCGGTCCACCGACGCCGCGGCCAAGGTTTGAGCACGAAGATATTTTTGATCGCCGACTGGGGAAGCCGCTGTCAGTGTTTGATCTTGAATGCGCACGCCTTTAAAGTCGGCAGCAGCGGGCGGTTCGGCCAAGGTCAACTGGGTGCCCAGGCTACCTTGTTTTCTAAAATGCCGCGAGGCGGCGACGGCCCGATGCTGTCCCAGGGCCAACGCGTCTTTTTCGCCCTCTTTGGTCAGGCCCACGATCAAGAGATCGCTACCCGGCGCGTCAAAGGCGTGTTGTTGCATGGGGCGCAAGAGCTCCGCGCGGTCGGCTTTTAGATCGGAAAGCCGCTCATCAAAAAGATCCAAGTCCCAAGAATTTTTGGCGCCCCGCCGACCATACAGCTTCTGCAAGGCTTCGAGCTCTTGCCGCTTAAGCTGCATCGCAAAGGCCTGCTGAGATCTTTCGGCACTGGCCAGTAGCTCGGGTAAGAAGCTGGTCATGGTTGTCAAAGGATGGCGCCCCATGCTGAGCGGCAAGCCCAAGGCCGCCAGACGCAGCTCGGGCCGTTTGCGCGCCTCTTGCTTAGCGATCTCAAAAGCTTTTTGCGTGAACAGGGGTTGGGCTTGAACCAAGGTGCGACCCTTTTGATCGTCGACCTCAAGCCGTATTTGTACGCCGAGAGCGTCTTGAACTTTGACGCCTTTATCATCGAGACCATCCCAGACCAATTCGGCGGGCACATAGCCCTGGCCCGCAAACGACCGCAGTTTACGTTCTTTGCTATCTTTGATCTCAAGACGCCAGGCCTTGGTATCCAACTTCTTAGCGCTGGGCATTTCCATGACGACATAATCCAGCGTCGAACTATCCCCTGCCGAAAAAACTGGTTTGAGGATCGGCGCGGACAAGCCACCTTTGTTCGCGGCACTCAAGGCTGTTTTTTGTTCGGCGCGGACCAAGGCGCTGGCCAAGGCTTTGCTCGAAACCTGCCGCAGTTCACCTTGATCGGTGCTGACCACCAGCGTCGCG
>JANLXT010000324.1:0-5302 GCA_031365225.1 candidate division FCPU426 bacterium | reverse complement strand
TGGTTCTGGCATGGCCGAGAGTGGGCGCATTTTGCACCACCTTAAGAACGGCCTTGATGACCCCAAAAACCTTGTCTTAGTCGTCGGCTTTCAAGCGCAGGGAACTTTGGGGCGACGTCTTATTGAGGGTCAGCGGGATGTATTGGTTTTTGGCATGCCAATCCAAGTGCGCTGTCCTGTGCGCGCACTCAATGCGTTTAGCGCACATGCTGACAAGAATGAGATGCTGGCATGGCTGAGAACGCTACCCCGCCCAGACAAGGTGTTTTTAGTACACGGAGAACTCCGCGCCGCAGAAGCCTTTGGGCATGAATTGCAGGCGGTTTTTGGATGGAAACCAGTGGTGCCAGCTCTGCGCGACCGCGCTCAGGTCTAAGGCTTGCAATCACCGAGTCAATCGTAAAAAATGGCTTGATAACCTTTATTAATCTCGATGGAGGCGCGTATGTCTGGACATTCTAAATGGGCAACGACCAAGCGCAAGAAAGCGGTCATCGATGGCAAACGAGGAAAGCTTTTTACTAAGATCGTGCGTGAGATCATTGTGTCCGCTCGAACGGGCGGCGGCGACATCGACGCGAACGCGCGCTTGCGTTTGGCCGTCGACAAGGCCAAGGCGGCCAATATGCCTGCCGAAAATTGGCAACGAGCGATAAAGAAAGGCACGGGAGACTTAGAGGGCGTCAGCTATGAAGCTTTGACGTACGAGGGATATGGCCCGGCTGGCGTCGCTGTGGTGGTGGATGCCTTGACCGACAACAAAAATCGCTCGGCGGCGGATGTGCGCAGTATCTTTACCAAGCACGCCGGTAACATGGGAGAGCAAGGCAGTGTTGCTTGGATGTTCAAGAAAAAAGGATTTATCGTCATTCAAAAAAATGGATTATCAGAAGACCAGGTGATGGAATGGTCGCTCGACGCTGGTGCGGAGGACATGAGCGCTGGCGAGACGACCTATGATGTCACGACGGCGCCCGAGGACTTTGAAAAGGTCAAAAAGGCGCTTGAAAAGAACGGGGTAGTTTTGCAAAGCGCGGAATTGACCATGGTGCCTGCCAATTACGTCAAGCTCGTTGGCAAAGACGCCGAGCAAATGCTGCTCTTGATGGACGCTTTAGAAGACCACGATGATATTCAGAATGTTTATGCCAATTTTGATATCCCTCAGGATGTCATGGACGCAATGGAATAGACGCGCAGGAGCTATGTGAGATTACGTTATAAAAAAATAGGACTTTTTGGTTTCGGCTTGCGAGCGGACCAAAAAAACAAGGCATTTGAGCTTGCGCGCCGACTTTCAAACGGTGGCGCAAAGGTCGTGGTGGACACGCGTTTGGGTATTTTTGCGGGTCAAACCAAGGCGACGGCTCAAGCGATGGTCCGTAAAACCGACATGCTGCTTAGCCTGGGGGGCGACGGAACCTTGCTCGCCGCCGTTTGTTTGGCGGCGCCCCGCGGGTTGCCGGTCTTGGGTGTGAATCTGGGCGGGCTGGGATACATGACGGCATTTGGGGCGGATCAGGCCTTGGACGCCGCCGAGGCTGTCTTGAAAGGACGGCTGACCGAAGAGCGACGGACAATGCTTTATGCCGAAGCGTGGCGTGGAAAAACCCGCTTGGGCGAACGGCTTGCTCTCAATGACATTGTTTTTGCGCGCAATGTTTCGGGGCGCATGGCACGCCTTGAGACCCGGGTGAATGGCGTGGTCGTGGCAGGCTTCAAGGCGGACGGCCTTATTATCGCGACACCCACCGGATCCACCGCTTATGCCTTGTCGGTGGGCGGTCCGATTATCGCCTCTAGCACACCTGTGTTATTGTTGGCCCCTATTTCGCCTCATGCGTTGTCCAATCGACCACTTGTCTTACCCGACGACGTGGTCATTGAGATCCGTGTACCGAGCGATGGGTCGACGCTGTCTTTGGCCGCCGATGGCGCGCGACCACTGACTTTGAAGCCTGACGATAAGATTGCCGTGAAGCGCGCCACGATCAAAGCGCGCTTGTTGTTGGCGCCCGATCATGATCCGTGGCGTATCTTGCGCGAAAAACTGGGATGGTACGGGAGCTAAGATGCTGAACAGACTCGAGATAAGAGATTTTGCGCTTGCGCGCTCGCTGGACCTAGAATTTGCGCCAGGCCTCAATTTGATCACCGGAGAAACCGGATCGGGAAAATCGATCTTGGTGGACGCGTTGGGTTTTGCCCTTGGTGATCGCGCCAACGCGGACTTGATTCGTGCGGGCGCTGACAACCTGCGTGTGACGGCGATTTTTAGGCCAGAAGAGGCTTGGGCCAAACGCCGTCGGGCGTGGTTTGATGAAAAAGGATTACCGTGGGAAGACGGTGATTTGCATTTGCGCCGCGAGCTGTCAAAGACAGGGCGGGGGCGGGCATGGATCAATGGCGAGAGCGTGCCCGTGGCCGTTTTAGGTGAACTGGGGCAGGCCTTGGTTGATTTTCATGGCCAGCACGAGCACCAGAGTTTAACGCGGGCGCATGAACAGGCCGACTTGCTTGATCGATTTGGTGAGCTCGAGCAAGTAAAAGCGGATGTACGCGCTTGCTGGTCTGACTGGGATCAAAAACGCTTGGCGCTTGAAGGCCCAGGTTTAAGCCCGGCAGAGCGTGTTCAACGTGAGGAGTTTCTCGAATATCAGATCCGCGAACTTGAGAACGCCAATCTAAAGGTGGGAGAATGGGCTGGACTCAAGTCGAACGCAGCCTTGCAATCAAGCTTGGGCAAACGCGGGGCCCTGCTCGAGCGATTGGCGGAAAGTTTAGAAACTGAAAGTGGGGCAATCGAAAAAGGGGATGCCGCCCTCGCCGACTTAAGGCGCTTAGCCCTTTTGGACCCGCAAGCGGGGGCCTGGGTCGAAAAGACCGAAGAGAGCCTTCGCGCGTTGTCCGAGCTTGGACGATTTTTGCGAGACTACCGTGAAGGCTTGGACCTCGATCCAATCGCCTTGGAGCGCAATCAGACCCGCTTGGCGGACCTAGAGACCTTGGGTCGCAAGCACGGAACCGACGAAGCGGGACTAATCGAAGCTCTGCTTCGTTTTAGAGGAGAACTGCAAGCTCTTCGGTTTGCGCAAGAAGATATGGCCGGGCTAAGGGCAGCGATGGAACAAGCGGCCAAGATCTTTTCTGGCAAGGCAGACGCGCTTTGCTTGGCTCGTGAGAAAGCCGCGGCACGATTGATCAAGCTGTTGATCCCAGAGATCCATGAGCTGCTCAGCGTCAAAGCTGTCTTTAGTGTCAGTGTGCGATTGCGCGAAGACGCGCATGGCCCCTTTGAGCTACGGGGCAAACGGTGCGCGGGAGGCCCTCAAGGTTGCGATTCAGTCGAGTTTCTTTTTGCGCCTAATCCCGGTGAAGGCGTCAAGCCGCTAGCCAAGATCGCTTCGGGAGGAGAGTTGTCGCGCTTGACCTTGGCGCTCAAGGCGGTTCTGCTTTCAAAGGAGGGCGCCAGCGCCATGGTCTTTGACGAGATTGATGCGGGGATCAGCGGCCGAGTCGCTCAAGTCGTCGGGTCGCGGATCAGCGCGCTGGCCTTGCGCGCGCAGATCCTTTGCATCACGCACTTGCCTCAGATCGCCAGTCGTCCTGGCTTGCACCTTAAAGTGAGCAAGCAGGTTGAAGGGGGTAAGACCGAGACCCATGTCACGGCTTTAGATGGCGAAGCGCGGGAACGAGAAGTGGCAAGTCTGATGGATGGGGTTGAGCTAAGCGTGACAGGATTGGATCACGCCCGTGAACTATTGCGAGCCGCCGCGGACAAGCCGTGAGACCAGGGATTTCGAACGCCTTGCGTGTCCCGATGGCGGTAGCATTGGTTTGTGGTGGCGTTCTTTTTGTAGTTTATGTCGTGTTGGTTTTACTTGGAATGATTGAGCTAACTTTGCTGTTGCGTGGATCTAATCCCTCCGCTCTCGCGTGGGGTTTTATTTTTTTGCTGCTTTTAGCGCTGAACACGTGGGGCCTAAGGATCGCTTTACGTGCCCGTCACTATCTCGGGATGTTTAGCGCGTGGCAGTCAGTTTGGAGCCCCAGTGAACAGGGCGATGCTCGAGTTGCCGCGTTGGCCGCCAGAGAAGCCTTTGATGCCGGCGATTTTGTAAAAGCAGCGGCGATGGCTGAAAGGGCGGGCGCTCGCTTGGCGGGTTTGGGTCCGGTCGCTGATCTAGCGTTTGCCTATGCATTGTCAGGGGATACTGTGAAAGCGATTGAACTCTTGGAGCTTTCACAGAGTAAGCATCACCGATGGTTTGTGCCAGCGAAGCGCTTCGGGTTGCGACAAAAAGCGTATTTCGAGCCTGGGCATGCGCCTGAACTTTGGCAGCTCCGCAAGGTTTTAGGCACCACGATGATTTGTTTGGCGGTGATTCTGCCATTGGTGATTTTTAGAGCCGACCGCCTTTTGGCAATGTGGCAAAGTAGAAATTTTTCGGCCACTGGTTTCCAAAGCATCCAGCGGGAACATTTTACATATTATTATCACGATCCTGTTTTTGTGAATTCGGTCCACGCCACTGCTTCGGACGCTCTTAACTTTAATCTTAAATTTTTTGGGTTGCCAGACAGCACCTTTGGGCCAGGTCAGATCAAAGTCTACCTGTGTGAGACGAACGAAGAGTACTTGGCTCGGTCTCCCTACTCCAAACCCTGGGAAGCGGGATCGGCCGTCGCTTCGACGCACTCGATCTATCTTTATCGTTTTCAAAAAAATCAGGCTGCCGATTTCGAATCGGTCCTCGCGCACGAGCTAGCACACTTAGTTTATCACCGGATTGCGCCTCAACACCGCGAAGATACTTGGCTCAACGAAGGGTTGGCGAGCTATTTGGGATACCAATTTGCTTTGACAAGGTTGGGCGTGCCTGTACAAACATGGCTCATGGAGAACGAATTCAAAGACATTGGAAAAAATCCGTTGCCGTTCACAATGTTTTTGGCAGAAAACCCTCAACGAAATATGGAGACAGAAAGAATTATCCGTTTTTATAGGCAGGGGCATTCCATTGTCAATGTGCTGGTAGAATACTATGGGCGTGAGCTATTCTTGCGCTTTGTCCGAAATTATGGGCGGACGGGTGATTTGAATGGCGCGCTCATACAAGCTTATCCCACGCTTCAAAATGGGTTGCTTGATTTGCGCGCTATTTGGGACCTGTTTATGCGGACACCCTAGCACGAACCTTGACGGGCTAGGGCGGGGGTGCTACTTTTACCAGCAAGCAGGGATGCTCAAGCGGCATTGCAGACTACGGGAGAACGATGAAACTTGAACTAGGCACAGCTT
>JANLXT010000296.1:0-10472 GCA_031365225.1 candidate division FCPU426 bacterium | reverse complement strand
CTGGTCCTCCATTTTCGTATTTTCACCAACTAAGGTCACCTTGGGCATCTAAAAGCGTTGTAATTCTGCATTCCAAATGCATATTTACAACGCTTTTTCCCTCGGCTCACTTAGGACTAACTTTCACGACCCGACCTTGCTTCACAATCCACACAGGATTCCCTGCCTTAAAATGCTTGCGGATGGCATCGCGCACTGCAGCTTGGCCAATCTTTGTGGCCTCACGGAACCACGCTAATTTTTTTGGCTTCTTAGCCAACAAAGTCTTCATAGTTTTATCCCCGGCAAGATAAGGTTCAGGGTCGTAGCGTTGAATACATCCATGCCTTTGTCATCCGAACCCGCTACTGGCTCAAGGCCAAAACCCGAATTATCGAAAAGCATCCAACGGTCCGCCAAGTCGAGATGGGCGCTTAAGCTTCGCAGGCCGCGAGAACGGCGCCGACGTATGGTCGTCTCTGGCACGGAATGGCCTCCCACCTTTACACGCTCTTGGACGCGCTTAATCGCGACGGCATCGCTCGCCAGCCACACATAGGCCACTCCGATCTTCCAGCCTCGTGATTTCAACTTTCGCGCCAGCTTCAAGAACGTATGGCTTGAGAGGGTGCTCTCAACCGCAAAGGTCCTCTTGGCGTCCACCAGCTCAGCGATGCGCCGCAGCATGACCTTGCCGGCTGCCACGGGCTCTCGCGAAGGATCCAAGGGATAGAGCCCTGCAGCGATGAGGTCGGCATTCACATAATCAAAGGTCTTCACCCAGGCTGGCAAGAATCTTAGGCAGAACGTCGTCTTGCCCGCGCCATTCGGCCCCCCGATGATCCAGAACCAGGGTGCGGCGCTCATGCCTCGTCCTTGCCCAAACTCACGCCGGGGTGGTAGGCGCGAAACTGGTTGGCGGTGAATTTTTTGTGATGCTGCAGGGCCACGCCCAGGGCGTTCAGCACTAAGATCTCGGCCAGGACGCTGGCTCGGGGGGCCAGGTTCAGGTCGTCGCCCTCGCGGCGGACGCCGGCGTACAAGAAGGCGTCGCTGTGGTGGGCCAGCCAGCTCTGGGGCTTGCCGCTGACGCCCAAGATCTTGGCGCCATTTTTCTTAAGGGTGCGCACGGCGTTCTTTAGCTCGTCGGTCTCGCCACTGTTGCTGATGGCGATGATCAGGTCGCCGGGGCGGACTTGGCCGCTGGCGCCGTGGCCGGCTTCGGTGGCGTGCAAGAAAAAGGCGGGGGTGCCGGTGCTGCTGTAACTGCTGGCCACGTAGCCCGCGACATACTCGCATTTGCCAACGCCGGTGATGTGCACCCGGGCGCCTTGGGCTTCGGCGTTGAGGATAAGGTCCTTGGCGGCTTCGATGCTGCTGATGTCGCTGCCGTCGCTGAGAGCGCTCAGCTCGCTGAGGGTCACGCGCAGATGCTCGGCGGCGTCACCGCGGCTGACACCGCTCGAGGCCAAGGGGGCCAAAGGCCAGGGCTGGCCAAAGAGCTTGAGGGCGGCTTCGCGATCGCCGGATGTGGGCACAGCCCCAGGATGCGTGGCGGCCACGGCGCCGGCGGCGCAGGCCAAGCGCAGGGCGGCCTTGGGAGCCAGCTTGGCGACACAGGCGGCGATGAGCGCGGCGTGAAAAGCGTCACCACAGCCGGTCGTGTCGACGGCTTTGACCTTGAAAGCGCTCTGGCTGAACACGGTCTTGCCGTCCGTCAGCAGGGCGCCTTTGACGCCCAACGTCACCGTGACCCAGGCGCCGGGGGCCTTCTTCAGTTTTTTGTGCAGGCCCAGGGCCAGCTTGGGACCGCTTGATTTTGGCAGCAGCTCGCGAGCGCCAGCCAACGAGACTTTGACATGGGTGGCCAGCTCCAAGGCCTGCTTGAGCTGGGCCGCCGTCCCCAGCCCCTGGGCGCCGGTGGCCAGCTTGGGCGGCACATCTAGATCTAAAAAGCTCTCGCTATCGTGGCGACGAGCTTGCTTCAAGGCTTCGATAAGACTGCCCAAGGGCAGCAGCGAGACTTCGGTGACTAGAACTTGGCCCTTGCCGAGCCGCGAGCCCAGGGCGCGCGCGTCGGCGACGCTCTGCTTGCAGGTAGCGCCGGGTTCAAGATAGATGGCGCGCTCGCCTTGGGGGTCCACAAAAATGCGGGCCTTATCGACGCTCAATCCGGGCTTAGCGGGCCAATGCAGCGTGCCCACGCCCAAGCGCGCGGCGTCGCGGCGCAAGAAACCCGCGCCTTCGTCCGAACCCGCGGCGCCTACGATCTGGCTGGGCAACCCTAAGACCGAGGCCCAGGCCAATTGATTAAGCACCACACCACCCGCAAAACGCTCAGCCGAACCCGCTGTCTTTTGCTTGCTGTCGGCGCCAACAAAGGCGCGTACCGGGATGATCTCATCGACGACCGCGGCGCCAAAGCCCCAAAGTTGAGCCTTGCTTGAGCGAGCGTCCGACAGGCTCACACTGGCAGGCTTGACGCTTTGAAGCCCCGGCTTGCTCACGCCGCTCAAGGACCCCAATTCTTTTTTAGCGAGCGCGTAATCTAGCAACCAAGCTCTTTTTTCATCAGAGCTCAAACCGGGCGTGCCCAAAGCCAAACTTGGGCTAGCGATCACACCTTCTTCGGCCAAGGCCAGTTTCATGCACGCGATGATCTTGTTTTGACCATCGAGGTGATAGGCGTTGTGCAAGCGTGTGAAGACGGCCTCAAAGGCGGCCATGCGCTCGACATCGCCCGCCACGCACGCGGACCAGGCCTGCCGCCAAGCGCTCGGAAAAAGATTGGCGCTGCCAGGCACCAAACCCTGCGGCGGCTCAGACGCGACCCAATAACGACGCCAGCGCTCAAGCGCGGCGCCCAAGGGGCCACGCGCGGGCTTGAAGAGTTGAAATGCTTGCAAGGCTGACCCGAGATAGACGCCAAATTCATGCCGCGCCTTAAACTGCCTGGCGCCGCGCAAATAATTGCCCGCGACCGTCGCGGACGCGCTGACCTTGACTCCGCACACGTAGTCTAAGCGAGCCAGATGCTTGACCTCACGCGTGCGCAGGTGATCTTGGCGACCATGGCGGTACTCTTGCGGGTTGTCGTACAAAAAGACTGGCAGGCCTTTGCCCAGACGTTGAAACAAAGGCGTGACGTGCCGGTGAAAGAGAGCCTGACAATCAGGCGCATCTTCCACCGCCAAGGGCGCGATGACCGCGGCCGAAACACCCAGCTTGATGGCGTGCTCAAGATTGGCCAAGACGCCGGCGACCGTCTTAGCTGAACAGCCCGCCCACAAACCCAGGCCACCCGCACCCGCCAAGGCGTCACGTGCGATCTCGGTTGAAGCCTTGGTATGAGCGGCCGAAAGACGGGACCATTCCCCGCTGGTGCCGTTGCTAAAGACCGCCTGCGCCCCCAAGCCCGCCTCACCCCGTACGACACGCGCCAACAAGCGCTCTTGCGAGGGGATGTCCAAACGGCCCTTGCTATCGAGGGCGGTCAAGAGCGGCACACAAATGCCTTTGATCAGGGGCGGCGCCGCGAGGCTGTAGTCGCTCATCGCACCGCTCCACCACGGGCCAAACGCAGGACGCGGCCCGCCACTTTTTTGACACCCATCCAGTTCCAAGCCCAGTCGTTCCAGCGCACAGCACGCAAAAGCTTGGCGGGACGCAGCAAGACCGCCCAATAAAGTTTTTTGCGCAAGCGCACCAGATCATCCTCGCTCAAGGCTTCGGTGCGTATGATGGGCCGCTCCGCCAAGGGAAAATACTGGCTCCAATCCTCGGTCTTGAGCAGGCCTCGGCTCTTAAAGTAGTCGTACGTATCGGTGTTAGGGAAAGGCGTGCAATAACCAAATTGGGTATAGAAGGGCTGGATCTCATTGATAAAGTCGATGGTGTCTTGGACGGACTTTTCTGTCTCGCCGGGCAGGCCAATGATCGCGAGACCATAAAAGAGGATGCCAACTTGGTGACACCACTTGGCGGCCTGCCGTATCTGATCCTTGCTGACGCCCTTGTCGGTCGCCGCCAAAACCTCATCCGAGCCGCTTTCAATGCCAAAAGCGATCTCTTTGCAGCCGGCTTTTTTCATGAGCGTGAGCAGCTCAAGATTGACAGCGTTGGCGCGGGTGCAGCAGACCCATTTTAGGTCCAAGTTTTTTTCAAGCATCAGATTGAGCATGTGGGTCGTGCGCCGCTGATCCAGCGTCAGCACATCATCAAAGAAAAGAAATTCTTTCAGCCCATATTCTTTCTTGAGCCACTCTAACTCGGCGACCACGTTTTCGATGGCGCGCGTGCGCCAGGGCAACTTGCCAAAGCTGCAAAAGCTACAAGTGTACGGACAACCCCGTGACGTTTGGACCACGGTGAAAGGCGGGCGCATGACGCCGGTGTGGTAGGCGTTCAAGGAGGGTAGCAGGTGATACGCGGGAAAAGGCAGCTCGTCGGGCGCGAGCAACTTTTCGACCACGGGCGTGCGAAAAGTCTCGGCGCCAAGATTGAGGATCAAACCCGGGACCCCACGCAACGCTTCAACGCGATAGCTTCCCTGCTCGAGCGCCGCGAGCGCTGGCTCTAACAAGCACTCGGGCTCATCTAAAAAGAAACCGTCCACTTCGGGATGCTGGCGCATAAAGCCTTCGACCAACCACGGCACATCCGCCACGATCTTGCAGCGAGCCAAGGTGACGATGCCACGCTGCTTGGCGGCTTTCAAGATCTGCACGTCCGGCTCTTGGGTGTCAAACCCAAGGCGGATCAAAATGACCTGAGGCTTGAGCTCGTCAAGGGCCAGCACCAGTCGTTCTAAAGGCAGATCCAAACCATTGGCATCCAGCATGCTCGCCTGGTGCCCGGCTTTTTCAGCCACGGCGGCGCAATAAAGCAACGACAGCGGCGGATAAACGCTACCGATGTCCTTATGCTCAAAACGCTCCTCGCGGACGACGGCATAACCCTCGACTCGCGGGGGATTGGCGAAAAGTATTCTCATCCCAGCGCTCGCGCTATTCCTCAGGTTCCGATTTGGCTTTGGCTTTGGGCTTGGCTTCGGTGTCCGCGGCGCGCTTCGCCTCTTCTTTATCGACCCAGGCCTTGATATCGGCGTACGCGTCAACGATCAAGCGAGCCTTGGACAAGCCAAACTGAAACGGAAAACGATCTTCTTCGTTGCGCTTGAGCACGATCATGGGGTTTTCTTTATAGGTCGCAAAACTGACAACGGCCATGGTGCTATCCTCGGTGAGAGAAGAGAAAATGGTTCAGGTATTGGCGGGACGGGGACTGAGAAAGCTTAACCACGAGAAACGACGTTTGCGACCTAACTGCGCGGGACCACCGCCACCGCGGTAGTCCATCACATGCCCTGCCAAGGACAGGACCCCGCGCCAAGCCAGATTGGCCTGCGCCATCGAGCGGATGCTGAGCAGGCTTCGCAATACAAAGCTCGGCTGCAGATGCAAACGCCACAAACGCTTGACCCACAACTCTTGATCGATCGGGGTCTTGAGTATCGGCACGGACATGTCAAAACGTTCGTAGTCATGCGGATCGATCAAAAACCAATCTTTATTAACACAATGGGTCCAAAGCGGACTGCCGGGATAGGGCACGACCACGCTGGCTTGCAGGCAATCCCCAAACTTGGGCTTGTAAAGCAGCATCTCTTTGGCCACCTGATAGGTGCGCGCCACACCCGCTTCGTCCTGCCAAGGATAGCCGACCATGGTGGTCAAGAGCGTCACCAGGCCCTCGTCCCGCACAGCGCGAATGCCTGTTTTAATTTTTTCGATACCCTCAAGCTTGGCTAATTTGGCCAGGCTCTCGTCATCACCAGCTTCGATACCGATCTTTAAGAGTCGGTACCCGGTGACCTTCATCAGGCGGGCGAGATCGCGGTCCACTAGATCCCCGCGCGCATTCACGCTGATGGCGATCTTGCCGACCAAACCTTCCGCCAACATCAAGCGATGAAACTCGGTCATCCACGCGCGGTCATAAATAGGGCCAGTCTCGTTGTCGTCAAAGATCTCTTTGGCACCCAGCGCCACCAGCTCTTTTATCTCACCCACCACGTTGGCGGGCGAGCGCAGACGGGCGGTCTTGTTCCACAACGCGTGTTGCCAGATGCAAAAGGTGCAGGTGCTGGTGCGCCCGTTCTCTAGCCCGCAACCCCGACCCGTCAAGATGTAGGCCACCTCGGGCAAAAGATACGCCTCGCCATAGGTGCGCCAGCGTGTCAGCTCGCGATCGATGTAGGGCAAGGTGTCCAAGTCGGCTTCAAGGGTATGCGGGCCGCTGCTGACAGGCGTTCCCTCGGCATCACGCCACCACACACCTTTGGGCATCTCGCCGCGGCCCTCAAGGTGCGCCACCAAGTCGCGCAAGATGACATCGTAATCACCCCCGGTGATCACATAGTCCACAGGGCTACGCAGCAGACTTTCTTGCGGATAATAACTCACATGATCGCCGACCAGCACAAAGAGCGTCTGAGGCCGCAGAGCTTTGGCTTGGCGCAAATAGTCCCAATGCGTGTTGATCACGGGAGCTTTGGTTTCCATCATGACCAGTTGGGGCGCGAACTCGGTCATGCGCGCCTCGTAGGCGCTCATCTCCATGCGCTCATTGATGCCATCCAGCCACAGCACATCATGCCCAGCCTGCTTTAGATTGCTGGCGGCATGGCCGGGGATCAACGGAAAGATGCGGACTTCGAGGCTATGCGAAAATTTTAAATGCCGATTTTGGGACAGCAGAGGAAACTGTCCCCCTTTGGTCACCGGGGGATAGGCGATCGCGACGCGCATGATGATCCTTTGGGCCGAAGCCCTACCAGAGGAACTTGAGCGGATCCTGCAACTTACCATTCTTGGTGACAGTAAAATGAAGATGCGCGCCCGTCGTGCGGCCGGTGGTCCCCACCCGACCGATAAACTGATGCTGTTTAACTTTGGCGCTGGGGCTGACCAAGATCACGTTCAGGTGACCATAGAGCGTCTCGTATCCCTGCTCATGCTGTATGCGGACGCACTTGCCATAACCGCCCGCCCAACCCGCAAAGATCACGGTGCCATCCCCCGCGGCGCCAACCCACTCGTTGAACGGCGCTTTGATATCGACACCATTGTGATGCTTGCTTGTTCCCGTGAAAGGATCCGAGCGGCTACCCACCAAGCTGGTGTACTTGCCTGCCAACGGCGAGCGCAAGAGATTGCGACGATCGACCAAGATCTTCATCTCGGCCGTCATTTGCCTTGGTGCGGCGCCTGGCACAAAGAGCAAACGCCCTTCGCGCAGACCAAACCAGCCCAGACCGTTGCACTCTCGCAGAACTTTGAGCTCGACCCCGTAGTCGGTGGCGATCTCTCGCGCACTCTCGCCTTTTTTTACGACATGCACCGTTCCGCGTTGATTGACTACAAGCAGCGGCCGGCCAATGTAGGCGTCTAGGTGTTGCATGTCAGGATTCACACCGATAAGCGTATCGATGTTTACGCCCGCATCCCGCGCCACACTCCAATAACTTTCACCCTGCTCAATGGCATGGGCATTGGCGTTAAAATCAGCGAGGCGCACGTGCCTATTTAAGAATTGGGCCTGGGCCTGTTTGATTTTGGGGTCGCGCCATGTCTCAATCGGCCCAAAACCATCCGGTCCCTGTCGCAACCACTGCGCCAGTCCGATTCCCACCCATAGAGCCAAGACACCACCCAAAAATGCCAGTCCGTGACTGTATCGTGGGTGGGCCTTTAAGAAATTCCAATAGCCTTCTAGAGACTTACTTAGTGCCATATCCCTATTTTCCTATATAAAGTAAAGATGCCATAAAAAAATTTAAGACCGTTCGATGTAGATATAGATAAGCACAGCCCCACAGGAAGCGCCAGCCAAGAGCGCAACCCATGGATCAATCATATAAAACGTTAAAAGAACGGTAGAAGCTAGAAAAACAGCTAGCTGGGCCGCCGCAATACTGCGTGAAATCAATTCTAAACTGCCTGGACTGGTCTTATCTATGGATTTCGACCACGAAATAAGCACATTTTTAATTATAAAAGCTACTATTTTTGTTAAAATTCTAAGTATTATGCTATTTTTAGATATATTTTCTACATTTTTAGTAAATAAATCATCTTTAGGTCTATATTTAAGTCTGTCTTGCGCTTCTTCCTCTATTTTATTAGGATTACTAGTCATTTTTACGCTATTTTTCTCTATATCATGACTAATATTCGATTCTTTTTCCAATATGGCTCTAACGCGCTTACTTAGTTCACGTGTACTCATGCCCGAGACTGCAACTTCTAGTCCAAGAGTCAATCTAATTTCACTATCCGAAACTTTTAGTATTTCTCGAGCATGTCGGATTGAAATAACAGCGCGCGCTGTAAGATCCTGTACTTCGGATGGCAATTCGAGTAGACGAACAAATTCAGACACCTGCTGCTGTTTCATATTGAAGGACTTGGCGATATCTTCTTGGCTTTTTCCGAACTCTTGGGTCAGCCGTAGAAAGACTTGGGCACGCTCAATCGCATTAAGCGGCAAACTGTCATTGGTGCTGAGGGTATAATCCAGCATTTGTTCGTCGCTTAGGTCCCGAACAATGGCTTTGATGTCTTTTAGGCCTAAATCCTTGCAACAGCGATAGCGACGCTCACCATCAGCCAATTCATAGTGTATTTGGGTCCACAGGGGGTCAAATAGCGGGTTTTCCAGCTTAATCACCCGCACAATCACCGGGTACATCTGCCCTTTTTCTTTGATTGAACGCCGGGTCGATTCCATAGCCAAATCGTCAAAATAGTCTCGTGGCTGAAAAAAGCCACGTACTAGATTGGCGGTGGGCAAAAGAACGACTTCTTCTTGCGGCAGGCTAGGCATAGCCCAGATTATAGGGCTTTGGGGGGTAAAGAAGCAATTATGCTTTCAAATGGGTTTTTAACGATTTATTGAAGGGGGCGCGGGCCACTCCCTTTTCGGTGATGATAGCGCTGATCAAGCCATGGGGGGTGACATCAAAACCAAGGTGCAACGCTTTGGTGCCTTTTGGAGCGATACCCTTGCCCTGGATAAACAGCACCTCGTCAGCCGATCGCTCTTCGATGGGGATAGCGGCGCCCGTCTTTAGCTTTAAGTCCACGGTGCTGCTGGGAGCCGCTACATAAAAAGGCACGCCGTGGAATTTTGCCAGGACGGCAAGTCCATAGGTGCCGATCTTGTTGGCCACATCGCCGTTCGTGGTAATGCGGTCGGCACCCACAATAACCAGATCGACCTTGCCCATGGCCATCAAGCTGGCGGCACTGTTGTCGGTGATCAGGGTATGGGGAATCTTGGCTGCTTTTAGCTCAAAGGCAGTAAGACGGGCCCCTTGTAAATAGGGCCGGGTCTCATCTACCCACACCGTCATTTTTTTGCCAGCCGCAAACGCGGTCGTCAACACTCCCAACGCGGTGCCCACGCCCGCGGTTGCCAAGGCACCCGTGTTGCAGTGTGTCAGTACACGCGCGCCGCGCGGCACCAAGGGACCACCATGTTTGGCGATGCGAGCGCAGAGCTCGATGTCTTCACGCTGTATCTCTTTGGCTTCGGCAACGACCCGTTTTTTTAAATCGGCGATCGTGTCTGCGCGATGGGCTTGAGCGATGTCCAGCACGCGATCCACCGCCCATGCTAAATTAACCGCAGTGGGCCGCGTCGACTTTAAAAAATCACCCGCACGACGCAGATCGCTCAAGAAAGCCTGGCCTGTCTTTGCTTTGCTAGCCAACGCCGCCTGGGCCATGCCATACCCTGCCGTGACGCCGATGGCCGGGGCCCCCCGCACTTGCATGATCCGTATGGCCTCGCCCGTGGCTTTTACATTGGCGCAACTGATGACCTTGGTTTTATGGGGCAGCAGCAGTTGATCTAGCAATCGCAGTTTGCCATTGTTCCAGGCGACGGTCTTGATCACGGCTTGCCTCTTAAAGGGTCAGGCGCTCGATGACTTGGGCCATCAAGCGCGTCAATTTGGGCTCAGCTTCGCCCGCGATCCGAATGATCTCGGGCACCGAAGATGGCTTTAAGCGGTCGGCCACGCACTCGTCCGTGATCACGCTGATCCCCAGTGTGCGCAGGCCGCAATGCACGGCCACGATCACCTCGGGCACCGTCGACATGCCGACCACATCGGCAAACTGTGACAGCATGCGATACTCGGCCCGCGTCTCAAGGTTGGGCCCCGTCACCGCCACGTAGACGCCCGTGTGGCAACGGATCTTCATCTCGTGCGCCAAGTTCTCGGCCAAATGGATGAGTTCCGGATCGTAGGGCACCGCCATGTCCGGCCAGCGCGCGCCCAACGAGTCGTCGTTCTTGCCGATCAGCGGATTGGCAAAGAGCATGTTGATATGGTCTTCGATGATCATCAGGTCGCCCGGCTTGTAATGCCGGTTCATCCCACCGCAAGCATTGCTCACCAACATGACCTTGGCCCCCAGCGCCCG
>JANLXT010000255.1:0-2305 GCA_031365225.1 candidate division FCPU426 bacterium | reverse complement strand
CGCGCCCGCCAGTCTGCAAGATCATGGACTATGGCAAGTACAAGTACACGTCTGAGAAAAAAGAAAAAGAAGCGCGTAAGAAGGCGCACACCGTCATCACCAAAGAGATCAAGATCCGCCCCAAGATCGGCATTCATGACTTGGACATCAAGTTGCGTCATTGCCGCGAATTCTTAGAAGTAGGTCATCGTGTGCGATTGGTGATCACCTTCCGTGGTCGCGAGATGGCACATCAAGAGCTCGGTAGAAAAGTGTTAGAGCGTTCACTGGCAGTTTTGGCGGACTTGTCCGTCGTTGACCAGTACCCCAAGATGGAAAATAACAATCTAGGTTTAACATTAGCCCCAAAAGGATCGATCAGACCCAAAACTGCGCCAGTTGAACCGACGAGCCCGCCACCCGCTGACAAGGGTGAGATCGCGGAACCCGAGGTTTAAAAAAGTTCTCAACCAAGAAAGGGAAGCTATGCCAAAGATGAAAAGTCACAGTGGGATGAAGAAGCGCGTCAAGATCACCGGCACGGGCAAGATCATGTTCAAGCCCGCCGGAGCTCGCCATCGCGCCGTTGGCAACACCAACGCCAACAAGCGTCGCAAGCGCAAGATGCAGATCTTGATCAAAGGATTTGAAAAGGTCGTTTACAAGATGCTCCCCTACGCCTAAGCACTGAACTTGAGAGGTTTATCATGGCACGAGTAAAAAATAGTAAAAATAGCCGAGCCCGTCGCAAACGCATCCTAGAACATAGCAAGGGTTTCTGGGGGGGTCGCAACAACCGCCTGCGCGCGGCGCAAGAGACGCTCAAACGCGCTGGCAACTATGCCTTCCGTGATCGCAAGCAGGTAAAGCGCCACATGCGCACGTTGTGGATCAGCCGCATCAACGCCGCTGCGCGCGTCAATGGCCTTACCTACAGCAGTATGATCAATGGCCTGAAGGCCGCGAGCATCACGCTGGACCGCAAGGCCCTGTCCGATCTGGCGATCAATGACCCACGCGCCTTTGGCCAATTGGCCGAAGCCGCGCGCTTGGCCGCTCCCGCACCTGGGGTCAAGGCAAAGGATTAAGGGTCTGACCAAGTCGTTGTTTAACAAGGTCCCCGGCCCGTCAAGGTCGGGGACCTTTTTTTAGAGCCAGCATGTCCCGAAGATCGTCATTATTACGTTGCCTCAATTTCTGGTTTTCCCGTATCTCTTCATAATTACGCTGCCTCACTTTTCTGGTTTTCGCCTTCCCAGTAATAGTAATTCAGCAGTCCGCCCAGCCTGGATTTGCGTTGGAGTTTAGCATTGGGGTGAGGTTCGGATCGTTGGGGTCCGTAAGGGAAGGGAATCTTGTTGCCTAGGCCTTGGTGGGCGCGTTCGTGGTGGTAATGCTCAAGATACTGGGTCAGGGCCTTGTGTAGGCTGGCGGGGCCGGGTAAAAAGGGTAGTTCTCTGATGCATTCTTCTTTGACAGATCGTACCCAGCGTTCGGCGTAGGCGTTAAGGTCCGGGCTTTCTTTGGGCAGCACTAGCGATTCGACGCCGGCGCTTTTTAATATTTCTTTAAAACTTTTGCAGAATTTTGTGTCGCGGTCCATGATTAGGTATTTTCTGCCTTTGAAAAAGCCCTCGTCTTCCATGGTCAAGTTTCGGGCTACTTGTTGCATCCAGGCTTCGTCAGGGTGTTCAGTGATGCCTGCCAGACAGACCTTGCGAGTGTCGTGTTGAATAAAAAAAAGGCAGTACTGGGTGCTGAGGCCTCGGGGTGACACGGTTTCGACGCTAAAAAAGTCGGTGGCGACGATGGCGGCTTGGTTGCGTTCTAAAAAATCAGACCAGCGGCGGCTGGGGGTGGGATCTGGATTCAGGCCTAGACGGCGCATCAGGCGACGGATGCTGGGTTCGCTGGCGTGATAGCCAAGGCGGCTGAGCTGGCCGTGCATGCGTGGTGCGCCCCAAGTGGGATTCTCTTGGGCTAGTTGAAGTACCTTGTTGGTCAAAAAGCGCCAAGGTGACGGGCGACCGGGGCCTCGGCGCTTAGAACCATCAAATTTGGCGGCGACCATGTCGCGATGCCATTTAAATAGGGTTTCGGGATGGAAGAGCAAATCGAGCTTGGCCAGTTCGGGCCGACCGATCTCGACGGCTAGGCGCGCCAGGGAGGCTTTTTCGGCTTCGTCGGGTAGCAGACGGTCTGCCGCGCGGCGCCTAAGAAAGTCGATCTGCAGTTCGTAGAATCTAAGCAGGTTCAGGGTTTTACCGTCGATGGATGTTAGCAGGGCGAAGAGTAGGGTGAATTCGGGCATGGGTGACTCCGGAGG
>JANLXT010000254.1:0-3314 GCA_031365225.1 candidate division FCPU426 bacterium | reverse complement strand
CAGCTTCACAGATTCGCCAACGCCAAGCAACTCCACGGCCACACCCACGGTGACTCTGACCCCTGGCATCGCCTACCATCTTTATGTTTACGATGTGAGCACAGGCCAACGCGTGGCGGATCTAGGCGCGGGGATGGCGTGGGCGTGGGCGGATCCGCAATTTTTCGAGACGAATTTCTCGCCAGGCCAGGGAAGGCGTCTGACGATTCATGTGGGATCGGCGACTTATGTTTGGAACGGCCAGGTGGATGGGGGCAATTTGGCCGAGCCTGGCGTTTATCTAATACGCAGCGAGTTCACTGATTTCGGCATACCGCGTAGTGCCGAGAAGGCGATCGTGTTGTTGCCTAGTGGCGGTATCGGCGCGTTGGATGGCCTGGTCGTGGCGCCCAACCCCGCCAACAGCAGTGTCATCATCCATGCGCCTCAGGTGAGCGCCGGAAACATAGTTAACCTTGGCGTATGGAATGTGGCCGGAGAAAAAGTCTACAGCGGCGGATTTGTGGCGGATGGTGTTGTCAATCGAGTGACATGGAACCTGCTAAGCCCGCAAGGTTCGCCGATCGCGGATGGGGTTTACGTGGTCCAAGCAAGCATGAAAGACGCAGACGGTGCGCGCTACAGCGTGACTAAAAAATTGGCGGTGGTACGGATCTTGGCCCGTTAACGCTTGGGTCTTTCGTGCGGAAATTTTTTTACATTGGGAAGTTGGGGTGGCAGCGTGTTGCCTGTGGTCCTTTGATAGAGCTCCAGCGCTTTGACATGCCTGGGATTAAGCAAGACCGCGCGTTCGGCGGCTTTGCCTGACGCTTCAATATGATCTAATCCATGCTCCGCTTGCGCCAAGCCATACCAAGCGTCGGGTGCTTTCGGTAGCCGTTTTGTCATCTTGGTGAAATGCTCCCGCGCTAGATCCATCCGCCTTGAATCCAAATAGACGATCCCGAGATCGACCCAGTTTTGTCCCCGCTGCGGCTCGAGAGCAAGCGCCTGCTTGAAGGCGTCTTCGGCTTCAGTCTCGCGGCGCAGGCTACGCAACGCGGCGGCCTTGGCTGACCAGAGTGCGGCGACCCATTTTTTGGGATCGCCACCCGCGCCGTCTAACGCCTGCAACGCGGCGCCAGGCATGCCGAAACGTGTTCGCTGGTCAGCTAAGTTTGCCAAGCTCACAGGGTCCAAGCTCGCGTGATCGGCGCCAGCGCCAAAGGGATCGCTCAATTTTTCTATTTCTTCAAAAATTGCCTGCCGGTCCCGAGCGCGTTGAAAGGCGCTGGAGAGCCGGTAGTTTGACGCGCTCAGCTCAACCAGCGGATCTTCGTCGGTGTTCATGGGCCCAGACCCCACCCAGGCCTTGAGGCCGCGATCGTTCATCAGGCTGATGGCCCGCAGACTGGCAAAGCTGACCAAGCCGCTTTGCTTGAGGCTGCTGCCCGCACTTCCGCTCAGCGCCTTGGCAAAAGTCGCGGCATCCCAAACCAACTCAGCTTGCGAACCCAACAACAGCAAGTCACCTGGCATGGCGCGTGGTCTATCGGGACGGGGCATCGCTAAGAGCAAGGCGTGCGGAAAGACATTAAGAAAGGTCCGTACCTGAGCGCGCAAGGCGTGCGCAGGCATGTCGTAGAGGTGGAACCATTCTGTCACCACGCCCTGCGGTCCAGCCGCCTCGGCCATGCGCATGAGCGCTTCGCGCGTAAAAAGTGGCGCCGAGCCGCTCAGCCACGGATTGGACGGATACGATACGATCACGTCGTAGCGCTGCTTGTCCTGACGCAGCCAAGCTCTGGCTTCGGCCGTGATCATGCGGTTGGACGGCTGCTCCCACACGGCGTGGTTGATGGGATAAAAGTGACGACGCGCGGCATCGATGACCGCGGGTTCTAGTTCTAGACAAGTGGTACGACTGACACCATGTTGAGAAAGCGCTAAAAGCGTCGCGCCACTGCCAAGGCCAATGACAAGCGCGTCTTGCGCGTTGGGCCTGAGCAAGACTGGCAAGTGCCCCGCCAGACGCTGGGTGGCCAAATCGGTGCTATCGCTGGCATCGTCCTTGCCATCGATGCCCAAGACCTGTTCGTTGCCAGCGCGACGCACGCTTACCACCGCCTCGGCGCCTTCGCGATAGTATTCTAGCTCGACATTTTTAGAGATGGTTGTGGCCCAGCTTTGGTTCTTGATCTGTTGCTGCGCCGCTAGCGCGCCAGTGTGGTAGACGCCCGCCGCCATGCTGTGATCGTCCCAGGGGTGAAAGACCGGAGTCAGCGCCAGGGGCAAGAGCAGGACCGCGGCCATAAAAGCGCGGCGTGACTGACGATCAAGATCGGCCCAAAGCAGGACAGCGCTTGCGGCGCTGGGGATGACACAAATCAAAAAGAGGCGCTGCAAACCTAAAGTGGGGATCAGCCAAAAGACGGTGACGAGGGCCGCGACAAGCGCGCCCAGCCCCCACGCAACCAAACCGCGGCCTTCGCGTCCTGAGCCAAGTGTTCTTGCCAACGCGGCGCTAGCGGCGCCGGCGCCCAAGGCGGCGGGTGCGATGGCCAGGGTAGATAATGCGGCCTGCAGCAAGAGGTGCCGGCCCATGCCATCTAAACCACGGCGCTGAAAGAAAAAGATGAATTCTGGAAAGCGTCCAATCGCCCAAGCGGAATAGGGAAGTCCCAAAGCAAGCAGGGCAAGGGCATACGACGCCCTTAGTTTTCTGCGCGCTTCCCACCAAGCGCCCAGCGCGGACAACAAGAGCGTGATGCTTAACATCCATGCCAAGGATTGGGCGGCGGAACCATTCAACAAACTAAAAGAGCGCGTCCAAAGGGTTTCGCCCGCGATTAAGGTGAACCCGATGGCCAAGAACGCGAGCAACAGATCCGTGCGCGGACGTTCAATCGATGGAGCGATTGGTTCTGTCACGAGCGCGGTTTGCGCTCCCAGCGAGATCCAGACACCCGTGAGCAAGGTTATAAGCGAGCACGCCATGAAAGCAGGGCTAAGTCCAATGCCTGGCAAGAGAATCAAAATACCTAGCAGGGGACCCAAAGCGGATCCCGCCAGGCTAGCGGCATAGAGGGGTGAGAATTGGCTCGGAGCGCGTTCCAGGGCCCACACAAGCCAGGTACCACCTGCTATGGCGGCAGGCAGGGGCAAGAGCATCAGGGCGCCACTGGGCCAATTTGGACCGGCTTCAGCTTGGCGTGCTAGCCAAAACCCTAAAGCGGATAGCAGCGCCTGAGCCAAAAAGCCCCAAGCCAGTGGCATTCCACGCTTGGGACGCCAACGCAACGCCAAGGCGGCCCCGGCAGCGCTACCGCCTGCCA
>JANLXT010000252.1:0-6574 GCA_031365225.1 candidate division FCPU426 bacterium | reverse complement strand
GCTGCAGGCCATCGCCTTGGGATCGCGCGTCGAAGTGAGGATGGCGGGCTTGAAGGCGGCGTTGGTGGGGCAGGGCTTGATGAATCTGATTGAGGATTGCCCTAAGCCAGTCGTGGTCGCGGTGCATGGCGCGGCGTTGGGGGGCGGGCTTGAGCTGGCTTTGGCGGCCCACGCGCGGGTGGTCAGTGATGACCCAGCCACAAAATTGGGATTGCCTGAGTTGCGTTTGGGGATCATGCCAGGCTTTGGCGGGACCCTGCGTTTGACGCGCGAGATCGGGTTGGCGCGAGCGGTGCCGGCGATCCTGGCATCTAGCAATTTTGACGGTAAAAAAGCGTACAAGACGGGCTTGGCGGACTTTGTCTGTCCTAAAGAATACGTGGTCGAGCGGGCGCACGCGATGGCGTTGAGCTTGCTTGCGCCTGGCGCGTTGAAACGTCTGCGGGCCCGTCGGCGCGCGACATTGCCGATCTTTATGAAGCTGCTTGAGTTGCCGCTCTTGCGTAATATTATTTTTTGGCAAGCGCGCAAAGAAGTGCTGGCCAAGACCGGGGGACACTATCCCGCCCCTTTATTTTTCTTAGAGCATCTTTCAAAGCAGATCGGCAAATCGCGGGACGGGTTCATGCAGTCCGAGGCGGAGGGCTTGGCGGATAGCTTGGCCACACCTGTGGCGCAAAACTTGATACGTATCTTTTTCTTAAGCCAAGACGCCAAAAAACAAATGGGGAACGCCAAGCCAAAACGCCCCGCCAAAGTCGCGGTGGTGGGCGCGGGCTTCATGGGCAGTGGTATCGCGGTGCCGCTGGTCACGCGCGCGGGTATCCCGACCTACTTGAAAGATTCGAACGAAGAAGTTTTGGGTCGAGCGCAAAAAAAGATCTGGGACGGCCTTGCCAAGCGCGTCAGCAGGCGTCAGTTGACCGAGCGCGAGGCGCGTGAGCAGTTTCTGCGGGCGACCCCGGTGCGCACCGACATGGGCCTGCGTGACGCGGGACTGGTCATCGAGGCGGTGCCAGAGATCTTAGATCTCAAGCGCAAGATCTTTGCTGACCTCGAGAGCGTCTTGGGTCCAGAGGTGCTGCTGGCCAGCAACACCTCGACGCTGCCCATTGGCGATATCGCGGCGCAGGCCAAGCATCCCGAGCGTTTTATCGGCATGCATTTCTTTTCGCCGGCCGAGCTGATGCCTTTGGTTGAGGTGATACCATCCAAGCACAGCTCACCTGAGACGATCGCGACGGTTGTGGATCTAGCGCTTAAGATGGGTAAGACGCCGGTGGTGGTCAAAGACAGCCCCGGCTTTTTGGTCAATCGCATCTTGATGCCCTATATTTTAGAAGCCGCGCAGTTGGTAGCCGAAGGGGTGCCCGTCGCGCGAGTCGACGCGGCGGCGACAAAATTTGGCATGCCCGTGGGTCCCATCAAACTGATGGGCGAAGTGGGCATCGAGGTCATCATCAAGGTCTACCACATCTTAAAAGAGCATTTTGGGGATCATCTGCCAAGCCCCGCCTGGATTGATCGCGCGGAATTGGGCACGGCCTTTACCAAAGACGCCGCGGGTAAATTGCGGGTGGATGCGATGCTGATCGAAGCTTGGACGGGTCAGGCCGACCCTGGCTATAGCGACGCGGACATCACCGATAGGCTCTTTCAGGCCATGCTCAACGAGGCGGCCCGTTGTTTGGATGAGGGCATCGTGCCCCAAGCGGGTTTGTTGGATCTGGCCATGATCTTTGGCACGGGATTTCCACCCTTTCGGGGTGGTTTGTTGCGCGAGGCCGACGCCCGGGGCCTAAACGCCGTGCTGGTGCGTGCGCGGGTCTTGGCGCAAAAGGCACCTCATTTGGCACCGCCCACGGCGCTCGAGGCCGCGACGGCCAGGGGCGCTTTCTACATGGCCTAGGCCGTGACTGGACAAGTGTCGCTGTCTCGCTGACAATCGACTCCCTGCCAAACGGTGGGGAGTCTCTTTTTCGAAAGCACTATGGCCAACATGTTCGCACGTCGCAATAAATTACGCGGATCCAAGCTCTTAAACTTTCGTTGCACTGAGTGCGGCAATTGTTGCTCGGACACCATCGTGCCTGTCAGTCACCTCGATGTAGAGCGGTTGATGAAAGGCACAGGGTTGCCCGCTGACAAGATCGTGCGTTTTTTCAAAAAAACTGATTTTGATGATGGCGCTGAGGGTTTGCAGTTGATCAACATGGACGGCGGTCGACGTATCTTGGGGCTGCAAAAACGATTTGATAAGCCCAACAAACGCGACGCCTGTAAATTTTTTATCGGCGGTCGTTGTTCGGTTTACGAAAGCCGGCCTGTTACCTGTCGGGTTTGGCCGTTCACCTTGGTTTTGGATGACAGCGGCGCTTTGCGAAGCATGGCCATCAATCCGGCGTTGCCCTGCCCGTACGAGCTGGACGGGAAGAATCGCCCTCAAGACATGAAGCGGGATTGGAATTGGGATGACAAACAGGATGTCGAGTGGTCGAACAAGGTCAAAGCTTGGAACAGCACGCACACCCGTGGCTCGGTTGTGGAATTTTTGACATTCTTAGGTCTGGCGGGCGCGCATCCGCATGATCCCAAGGCCAGCAAGATCAAACCGCACGAGCACGCGCTCAAAAGCCCGCACGCGTGAGGCGGGTGGCGCTTGGCATTGGCTTAAGCCTGGTGCTAACGGCCTGCGCCGCGCGTAAGGCCGCGCCAACGCAAGAAGCCGTCGTGAACCCTAACGATGGGTTTGCGGTGAGCGAGCTGCGGGTGGGCGCGGGTCCGCAAGCAAGCAACGGCAAGACGCTCACTCTGAAATATCAAAGTTGGATCGGGTCGGACAGTGACAAGCCATTGCACGACAGCCGGTCTTTGCGCGCGCCCTTCACCTTGGTGCTCGGTGAAGGAAAGTGCATCTCTGGTTTTGAAAAGGGACTTGAGGGTATGCGCCCCGGGGGGCGTCGTCGTTTGACACTGCCGCCCGCTTTGGCCTACGGTAAAGAAGGTGTGCCGGGCAGCGTGCCACCCAACGCGACTTTAGTCTTTGATGTCGAGCTTTTAGACCTGAAATAGGAGGATCGCCGTGATCTTAGAATTGGGCACCAAAGCCCCAGATTTTGACTTGCCCAATGTCGATGGCAAGAACGCGCGCCTGGCGGACTACGCTGATAAGCAGGCGCTTTGCGTGATCTTTAGCTGCAATCACTGCCCGTATGTGCAGGCCTACGAGGGCCGCTTTGTGGAACTGCAAACTAAGTTTGGGCCCCAGGGCGCGCAGATCATCGCGATCAACTCGAACGATGCCACGTCCCACCCCGAAGATAGCTTTGATGCCATGAAACTGCGCGCTAAAGAAAAGGGCTTTAATTTCCCCTACTTGCGTGATGAGACTCAGTCGGTGGCCAAGGCGTTTGGCGCGGTGCGCACGCCCCACGTCTTTTTGTTCGACGCTGATCGCAAGCTGGCCTATGTGGGCCGCATTGACGATTGCTGGGACAAGCCAGAAAAAGTTCAAGCCCACGAGCTGGCGGACGCGATCGAGGATATTTTGGCCAAGCGCCCCGTCAAATTGCCCGAGACTTTTGCGGTGGGTTGCACGATCAAGTGGAAGGAATAGGCGATGCCCGCCCGCGAGCAGATCTTAGAGGCGCTTTCTAAAGTTCTTGATCCCGAGCTGGACCTGCCCTTGACTGAGCTGGGCATGGTCAAGGCTGTCGAAGTGAGCGACGGCAAAGCCCATGTCGAGATAGCGTTGACGGTCGATGGCTGTCCGCTTAAAGATCAGATTCAACGTGACGTGAGTGCCGCTGTGCGCGGCGTGGACGCCAATCTTAAGTTGGACCTAAAGCTTAGCGTCATGAGTTCGGTTGAATTGGACGCTCTCAAGGCCAAGTTGGGCGCTCTCAAAGCCGCTAAGATCAATAGCCAGCCCAGTCCCAGTGGTCCTGCACCCACCGATGGCCGCTTGCGGGGCGATACGGGCGGCGTGAACCGTTTGCCCAAGCGTGTGCCCAACTTGATCGCGGTCGGTTCGGGTAAGGGTGGCGTGGGCAAGAGCAGCGTCACGGCTCAGCTGGCGGTCGCCTTAACCCGCGAAGGCCACACCTGCGGCATCTTAGATGCCGACATCACGGGACCCAGCATCGCCCGCATTTTTGGCGTGACCGAGCGGCCCATGGTCAAAGACACCGACACTCTGATCCCGGTGCCTAGCCAAGCAGGCGTGCCCGTGCTGTCGATGAATCTTTTGATACGTGACGAAAAATCACCCGTCATCTGGCGTGGCCCGCTGATCAACGGCGCGATCCGTCAGCTCTACGCCAACGCCGACTGGTCTGGTCTGGACTATCTTTTGGTCGACATGCCCCCCGGCACCTCAGACGCCACGCTCACCATCTATCAATCGCTTCCACTGGACGGCGCCATCATCGTGAGCACGCCCCAAGCGTTGGTCGGCATGATCGTGTCCAAATCCCTCAGCATGGCCAAGACCCTGCGCATCCCTTTGCTCGGCCTCATCGAAAACCTGGCCTACGTCACCCTGCCCGACAGCGGTAAACCCTACTATCTTTTTGGCGCGCCCAAAGGCGAAGCCCTCGCCAACGAGTTTGGCATCCCCTACTTAGGCGCCATCCCCATCGACCCCGCCGTCGCCGAAGCCTGCGACAAAGGCGAGATACACAAAGTGGATAGCCCGCAATTTAGAGAGCTGGCCAAAAGGATCGTGGCGGCGCGGGCGACAACAAAAGCCTAAACATTTGTATTGAATGAAGGGCCTGTGTCGTTTATGATACAGGCATCTTGTGAGGGGTATTGAGCCAGATCGAGATTCGAGAATTTGTTACGGTGCAGGGACGCAATTTATTCAAGATTTGGGTCGATCGCCTAGACAAGAAAGTCCAAGAAAGGGTTTACGCTCGAATCCGTCGCATGGCCCTTGGCAATCTAGGGGAAAGCCGCCATCTTGGTAGCGGATTGCATGAAGCCAAGTTTGATTTCGGGCCTGGATACCGACTTTATTACGGTCTACACGCAGGGGCGTTCGTCCTATTGCTCTGTGGTGGGGACAAGTCTTCACAGGCGAAAGATATCAAAACAGCTGCCGGATATTGGGTGAGCTATCGGGCAGGAGGGTCGCGATGAAGAGCAGTAGCGTGAAGTGGGAAGATGGCTTGTTGGAAAAGCTGCGCGACCCGGAATTCGCGAAGGGTTATATGGAAGCCTGCCTTGAAGAGGGCGTGCCCCTCGAGGTCGCCCTAGGCGACGTGGTCCGCGCCCAAGGCGTCGCGCAAGTCGCTCGCCGGGCCCACCTGGACCGCCCCAATGTCATCCGAGCCCTGCGTCCCAAAGCCAACCCGACCCTTAGCACCCTGAAGCGCCTCTTGAGCGGTGTCGGGTTAGAGTTAGCTGTACGTTCGCGCAAGGTTTCCAAGCGCAAGCTTCGGCGCAGCGTCGCTTGATCTTGGTAGGGGGAAGCATGCGACAAGTTGTGCTTTATAAGGGCGAAGACGGCATGATCGTGGCCGAATGCCCGAGCCTGCCAGGCTGCATCACCCAAGGACGCACCCATGAAGAAGCCATCGAGAACGCCCGCGAGGCTATCAGTGTTTATATGGAAGCTCTGAAAGAAAGCTAGCGGGCTGTCGCCGAAGCCTGCGACAAAGGCGAGATACACAAAGTGGATAGCCCGCAATTTAGAGAGCTGGCCAAGCGGATCGTGGCGGCGCGGGCGCTGGTAAAGCAGTAAGGCCTTTGTTTCATGCTCTTTCGGCGCCCCTTTCCCCCTTGCTAGCCTTAAGCCTTTTTTGTAAACTTATCCGGTCTTAAAGTTTTCCACAACTTATCATCAGGGCCCCTGGCCTATGTTCAAACTTAAGAAAATCGCTATTCTTACCGCGCTCTTGGTTGCCAGCGCCCATCTTTGGGCCGCTGACGACGATGACGAAGCGTTGAATTTGGCGCCGGTTAAAAAAGGTGCGGACAAGGTTGAGGTGGCGACACCGGTGCCGACTGTTGCGCCGGTTGTGGCGACCGTGGTACCAACTGCGATCCCTAAGCCTAAACCAAAGCCGAAGCCTAAAGTCATCGCGACGCGGATGTTGACGGGCGTGAGCGTGGCGCAGAATGCGGAAGGTTTACGGGTCTCGGTTCAGGCGGCGGGTCCTATCATTGGGTCAGCCATGGCTTTGAAGGCGCCCGATCGATTGTTGATCAAATTGAGTGGCGCGACCTTGGGCGCTGGAGTTTCACGCTCACAAGAGATCGGTCTGGGCGCCGCGACACGCGTGCGGGCCGGACAACTTGGCGCTGGCAATGTGCAGGTGGTTGTTGACCTGAGCTCGGCGGTGGCTTGGCGTGTTGAGGCCAGCGAGTCCGATAGTTTTGTGATCACACTGCTGACGGGCGCCCTGGTCACCGAGCCTACCCCCGCGCCTAAGTACAATGCCGAAGCGCCTAAAGTAAATCTGATGCTCTTTGATCAAAACGTGCTGTACCAAGACAGGCAGTTTGATCGTTTTCCCTGTGCCAATTTTATCTACAATGCGGGCGATAGCTTTCCGCTCAAGCGTGAGTT
>JANLXT010000239.1:0-8468 GCA_031365225.1 candidate division FCPU426 bacterium | reverse complement strand
ACCACCACAGGATCATTGTAAAGAGCCCGGGCGATGGCGACGCGTTGTTGCTGGCCGCCCGAAAGCTCGTTGGGATTATGCTCGGTGCGATCCCCCAAGCCCACGCTTTCAAGCAAGCGCAGCGCTTTGGCAGGAGAGTCTTGCTCTGGATGGTAAAGCGAGGGGAGGCGCACATTTTGGGCAGCGCTGGTGCGCGGCAAGAGATTAAATTGTTGAAAAATAAAGCCAAGACGACGCGAGCGTTCTTCGGCCAAGGCATCGGGACCCAAGCCTGCCACCTGCCGCCCGAAAAGCTCGTAGCTACCGCCGTCCGGATTATCTAAAAGCCCCAGCACTTGCAAGAGCGTGCTCTTGCCCGAGCCGCTGGGCCCCATCACCGCCACAAAATCACCTGGCTCAATGATCAGATCGACGCCATCCAGCGCACGAACCTGATTGTCACCCAGCTGGTAGGTCTTGCGCAGCCCTTTGACCTTGATCACCGGTTGCCCCGTCCCCGCGGTGGCCGCGCGGTGCGTTGAGGCATGAAGGGGTTGCTACCGGCGCTTGCGGCGCTTGGCAACGCGAGCGACTTGACCAAAATACTGTCTCCCTCCGCCAAGCCTTCTAAGACTTCACTGTATTTTCCGTCGCTCATGCCGAGGTGCACTGCTTTTTCGATAGGCTCCGCCGACTTGGTGGATGGCGTCATTGATTTGGGGACCAACACCATGACGCGCCGCCCACCCTCTTTTGCATCGCCACGACCCATTTTTTTGTCCTTGTCCTCTTTGAGCGGCTGGATCGCTTCGTTGGGGATGAGCAGGACATTGGAGCGCCGTTCGGTGTAAAAATCCACACTGGCGGTCATGCCACTGCGCATGAACGCGGGGGTCTTTTCTGCGGCCACCTCGACTTCGTAAACAGTGACGCTGCTGACGTTTCTGGCCTCGTAGGCGATATGCACGGCACGCGCCGCAAAAGGTTGATCGGGATAAGCATCCAGCGTCAAACGAGCGGGCTGGCCCACTTTGACTTGCGCAATATCGGTCTCGTCCACATTGGCCCGCACGATCAGGCGGTCTGACAAAGTCAGGATCGCGTCGGCGGCGCTCACGCCCTGGCCTGGCTCAAAACTGCGGGCGATAAGCGTACCCGCAATCGGCGCCAACATGGGCGTGGCGCGGTAGAGTTCTTCCCACTTTTTAATCTCTTCGGGACCACGGGCACGGGCCGCGTCGAGAAGCGCCGCGCGCTCACTGCTGCTAAGCCAGGCCAAGATCTGGCCCTTTTTAACAAAGTCGCCTTCTCGCACCAGCACGCTCTCGACACGCCCAGAAAAAGGCGGACGCAGACCCACGCGATTTTGGGGAGCCACACTGCCGCTGGCCTGAATCGACTTGGATAGATCACCGCGCTCGACTTGCGCTGTTTGGTAGCTGACCGCGGGTTCGCGCTTGCGCGGCCAAAGCCAATACCCGGCCACCAAAACAAGGCAAACCCCAACAAAGATCCATATTTTTTTCATGGTCATTCCCATCCAATGGAGAGGGCTCTTTGCCAGCCAAAGCCACTCAAGGAAGCTTCGTGCCGCCCATTGAGCGAAGACTGCTGAGCCGCGACAAGTGCAGATTCGATCTGATCCCACTCTTGAAAGCCCATCAAACCCTGGGTGTAGCGCGCGCGGGCGATCTCGGCACGGACTTCATTGGCGGCCAAAAAGGCTTGGCGCACCTTCAGCTGACCGAGGGCATCCGCCACCGCGTCACGCGCACTGACCAGATCATCCGTCGCCTTACGCAAAGCGTCCTCAAGTGCGGCTTCTTGGGCGAGCAAACCCTGCCGCGAACTGCTGTGGCTGGCAATGTCGCTCAGCCCATCAAAGAGGTTCCAGTTAAGACTCAAGCCCGTGGACCAACTACCGCGTTGAGGCAACCAATCCACGCCCCCGCGACTGATACCCGCTTGCGCGTTGAGTGACGGCCAAAAAGCCGAATTTGACGCGGCCAGCGTAGCTTTGGCCGAGACCAGCGCCAGCTGCGACTTGATCGCCGCGGGCAAACGTAGCACGATTTTATCGTCATCCGACTCAGCCAATTCTTGAGGCAACGGAAAAACTCCCGTCGCCACGAGCGACTGCGGAACTGTGTGTCCCACCGCCCGCGCCAAAGCTCTGCGCGCGCCGGACAAATTGCGCCCCGAGCTGGCGGTCTCAAGCTCGGCCTGCAAAGCCTGCGCCTGCGCCTGCAAGAGCGAGCCCTTGTTCTCGCTGCCCACATCGTAGCGCAGTTGCACCAAGGCGCTGTTGTCCGTCCGGCGTTTAGAAGTCTGATCGCTCAGCTCAACCACGGCTTGAGCGTAGAGCAAACGCGCCCACGCCGCGCGCACGGCATAGGCCACCTCGGCCACCGACACCCGCAGGTCCTGCTCGGCCGATCCAAGCGCGGCTTCGGCTTGGCGCAATGCCGCTAGATCGCCGAGCCCGCGAAAAAGGCTGATGTTGCCATTCAGGCCCAACGACGTTCCCGGGCTTCCACCGGTGAACTCTTCTCCGCTGCCAGCCATCGCATCGTAGGGCCCACTTTGATTTTGGCCAGCGCTCAGGTTTATCTTGGGCAAAAAAGCCGAGTAGGCGGCCAGCTTGCGCGCGCGGGCCTGCTCACGCGCGGCGCGGGCCTGGCGCAACGAGGGATTGTGCTCTGTGGCGTAACTCAGCGCTTGCTCAAGACTTAGGTTTTCAGCGCCCAACGCAGAAGCCTGCGCTGCAAACGCGAAAATAAGAAAATAAGAAAAAACTCGCATCGGTGGACCGTCTAGGTGAGAGAGGCCGAACAAAATCTAATCAAAGCTTGGGAGCTGAAAATCTTGGTGAAACAAAATCGAGTTCAAAAATGACGCTGTTGACACCCGCGTCATCCCGCGCATGCTTGACGCTACGCGCCGTCCGCATCACCAAATAGAGCCCCAAGTTTCTGTCGGTGTCTGAATTAAGATACAAACTGTAGTCTTTTTTGCCAGCGACCGTCGGATCAAACGCGACCCCGTCGTCCTTGAGCTCGATCCGCACGCCATCCGCCAGAGCCGTCGCCTCAAGGCTGGCCCAACGCGCGCCAGCATGTTCCATGGTGTTGCAAAAAAGCTCGTCCACCACGGTCAGCACACGATACGTCGCGTCCCCGGGGCACTCTGCCGTTTCAAGCCAAACCAAAAGATCCGCGCGCAATTTATAGACTTGGCGCTCACCAAGGGGGGCTTCAAATCTCAAATAAAACGAGCCAAGTTCCATAATGATAGATGCCATCCAAGCGTCAAAGGTTTAGAAAGGCCAGCGGATCTTCCACCCTAGTTCTCTATTAAAGACCAGCTTTTGCCTTAGTCCAAGCCTATTTCCGCAGGCGTTTGCGAGCACTGCCCGGCGCTTGACTTGGCTGTGAACGTGCAAAAAGGCTGTAGGCTGCCGGAACTACAAAAAGGGTCAAGAATGTAGATAAGAGCATGCCACCGACCACCGCCAAACCCATAGGACGAAGGGTCTCAGAGCCAGCCCCAAGACTGGCTGCTGCGGGCAAGGCCCCGGCGATGGTGGCGACGCTGGTCATGACAATGGGCCGCAAGCGCAAAGGGCAGGCCTGGCGCAAGGCTTGGTCCCGATCCAAGCCTTGGCCACGAAACTGATTGGTCACATCCACGAGCAAGATCGAATTCTTTTTGACCAGACCCATCAAGAGTATCAAACCGATAAAGCTATAAATATTAAGCGACTGCCCAAACATCAAGAGCGCTCCAAACGCGCCAGCAAAACTGAGCGGCATGGCCAACAGGACAATCAAGGGGTCACGAAAGCTATTGAACTGACTGGCTAAGATCATGTACGCCACCGCGATCCCTAGCAACAGCGCCTGCACGAGCTGCGCGTTGGTGTTCGAGGCCTCTTGGCTGGCACCCGTGGTGACCGCGTGATAACCAAGTGGCAGGTTTTCTTTTGACAGACGCAAGGCCTCCGCCAAGGCGTCTTCCACCGAAACACCCGGGGCGGGATTTCCAAAAAGTGTCACGGCGCGCTCACGGTTGATGCGCCGTATGGCTTGCAGGCTGGGTCCTTCGCTCAAGCGCACGACTTCGGAAAGGCGGACCAGCTCACCGCGATTGTTGCGGACATAAAGCTTAAGGATGTCACTGTTGGCGCTGCGTTCATCGCCTTCTAAGCGCACACGCACGTCATTGCGTCGGCCGCCCTCACTGAATTTTCCGGCGAGCTTGCCACCCAGCAGGTTGCCGATCACATTGCCCAGGCTGCTCATGCTAACGCCTCGTCGAGCCGCGGCTTCTCGATCGGGCACGACCCGCACTTCTAGCTGTCCCTCTAGGTAATCGCTGTCCACGTCCACCAGCTTGCCGCTCTCGACCAACGCCTTGCGGATCTTTTCGGATGCCGAGGCCAACACGGGCCATTCTGGGCCACGCACACTGAACTCAACCGGAAAACCACGCCCCGTCGAAAAGCCACGCTGAGAAAGGTCTTGCGCCGAGACACGCAACTTAGGCGCCAATTTTGAAATTTCTCGCCTACAGACAGCGGCAAACTCGGCCTGACTTAAACGGCGTTTGACGACAGGGGGCGGGGGTCCGGTGGGCGTTGTTCCCGCTTTAGGTGGCGCGGTCCCGGGTTTTACAAGCGCCTCGGCAACGATGGGACGTTGGCTCTTAGGTTTGAGCGAGAGAAACATCATGGCCGCGTTCACCTCGCTGCCGCCAAAGCCACCCACGGCGACGTAGCGCCGCTCAAGTTCTCCTCGAGTCGAAAGCCAAGCCTCGGCCTTTTTAACAACTTCGTCTGTGGTGTTGAGGCCTGTGCCTGTGGGCAGGCTCAAACGCAAAAGGATCATGCTTTGATCCTGGGCCGGTATCATTTCTTTTTTAAGGCGACCTGCCAGAACCATGCCCAAGGCAAAGATCGCCAGCGCACCGGCCAGAACTTTCCAGCGATGACGCAAACAACGGTCCAAGCTCGAAGCATACATGCTCACCATACGCCCAAAAAGGCGATCGACCATCCGTCCGCCTGTGTGCCCGCGCTCGTCTAAAAAAAGTGAGGTGCGCATGGGGGTCAGGGTCAATGCTTCGACCAGCGAAAGCAACGCCGCCACCGAGATGGTGATGCCGAACTGATAAAAATAACGCCCGATGACGCCTTGCATAAAGGCCACTGGCAAAAAGATCGCCACGATCGAGAACGTTGCCGCCATCGCCGCAAAGCTGATCTCGCTGGCCCCATCCACCGAAGCCTGCATCCTGGTCTTGCCCATTTCTTTATGTCGGACGATGTTCTCGAGCACCTTGATGGCATCATCGACCACCACGCCAATGGCCAAGCTGAGCGCCAAGAGGGTGAAGGTGTTCATGGTAAATCTAAAATAATAGAGCGCCGCAAAAGCGCCGATCACCGAGAACGGGATCGATAGCAGGACATTGGCCGTCGAGGACCACGAACCCAAAAATAACCAACAGACCAGACCAGTCAAGAGTGCTGCCAGGACCAGCGTCTGTTGTAGCTCGTGCACGGCGTGCTCAACAAAAACTGTGTTGTCCACGCTCAGGTCCAGCGCGTAACCCTTGGGCAGATCCGCGCGAACTTTAAGCATGCGTTCTTTAACCGCCCGCGCCACGTCCACCGCGTTGACCCCGCGCTGTTTGCGTATGCCTAGGCCCACCGCGGGTTTGCCATTAAATCGCGAGATGCGCCGAATGTCGTCCAGCCCGTCTTCTAAACGCGCCACATCCCGCACGCGCAAGCGTCGATACACGGGGGCGCCACCGCGGGCGGTGATGGGCAAGTCCCCAAAAGCTGTCACCGACGGGGCCTCACCCAAAAAGCGGACATTCTTTTCGATCGAGGCCGTCTCAATACGCCCCGCGGGCAGCTCTAAATGCTCGCGGTCCACGGTGTTGATCACGTCATCCACGGACAGCTGATAGGCAGCCAGCTTGGGGCCATCGACCCAAACTCGAAGATTTCGATCCACAAAGCCACCTAGCGTGATCTCGCTGACGCCCGGCACTGTTTGAAATTGATCGCGGATCTGGTCACGCACCAAGAGCATCAGCGCTTTGGTCAAGCCACCTTCGGGACCTGTCGCGGCCAGCCACAGGATGGGCTGATCTTCAGGATTGGTCTTGCTGACCGAAGGCGGGTCCATGTCCAATGGCAGCCTTCTGGCGATCTGACTGAGTTTGGCCTGCACTTCTTGGACCGCTACATTGATGTCTTTGTCCAAAGTGAAGTCCAGGCTGATGCTGGCGCGCCCCTGCTGAGCGGTGGAGCGGATCTCTTTGACCCCTTCGACGCTCAAGAGCGCGTCTTCGGCCACGTCTAAAATATCGTTTTCCATCACCTCGGGCGAGGCGCCGTTAAGCGTAAAGCTGACATTGAGCACTGGAAAGTCAACATCCGGTAGCTGGGACAAGCCTAAGCGGCTAAAGCTGATCCCACCAAAAAGCAGGGCTGCCGCGAACAACATCCACGCAAAAACGGGACGACGGATCGAGAGTGAAGAGAGTGACATGGCTTAGCGCTCCCCGATCAAAGTTTGGTCTTGGCCAGCCGCCGCATCAAGGCGCCGCGCGTCGATCCACGCATTGGTCCGCGCGCGGGCAAGCGCCCGCTGGGTATCTTTGGCGTTGGCCAGCGACTGCAGGACCTGAACATTGGTGACGAGGCCTAAGGTGTAATCTTTGGCGTCCGCTTGGTAATTTTTCTCTGACAACTCTTGAGCCTCGCGCAAAGCTTGCACCTGCGCCAACTCGGCGCGCAGGGTCCGCAAGAGCGCTCTAATATCTGCCAAGGCTGAACGCGTCGCGCGGTCACGATTCAGCTCAGCCTGGCGCAACGCTGACTGCGCTTGCTTGACCTGCTTGCTGACCGTGAATCCCGCAAAGAGCGGCAAGCTAGCGCTAAGCGTCGCGTCCCATGTGACATCTTTCAACGCGCCTTCGCGTTGCAAATAATAATTTGCGCTCAGATCCACATTGGGACCATGCCCGCCCCGGGCAATGCCAACCTGAGCGCGCGCTTGCTCCACGGCTTTTTCTGCCGCATTGAGATCCGCCCGCTTAGGCAAGCTGGCCTGCAACGCCGCCAGCACCGGCAGTTCTGGCAGGGCCTCGGGTAAAGACAGCAGCTCTTGATCGGGCTCGATCCCGCACAAAAATCCCAACAACTCTCGCGCCGCCTGCGACTGACCCTCGGCCTGCGCGGCCTGCGCTTTAAGCCCTGCTTGCGCCGCTTGCGCGTTAAGCACCTCGTTGGGCCGCGAGCGACCGATGCCGACCCACTTCTTTAGGTCTTGGATCCGCTTCTCGTAAAGCTCGATGCTCTCTTGAAACACCGCTCGATCCGATTCAATCACCAAGACATTGGCGTACGCCTGCGCCACGTCCAAGGCTACCCGGCTACGCCCCCAACGCCGCGCCTGATCTTGATACGCCAGCCCCGCCTTGGCTGCCCGTATCGCCGCGTACTCTCGAAAACCGCGCAACAACGGCTGCGCCAAGGTCACGCGCGCGTTGCGCTGATCAGCGATCGCCAACTTGCTATCATCTTGGCGCTGATACGAGCCCGCCAAGCCAAGCACGGGCGCCAACGACCCCATCGCCTGCGCGTAGCGCTGCTCTGCCTGCGTGATGGATTCTTGATCCATGGCTAGAGTTTCGTTGACGACAAACGCCGACTGCACCAAATAAGGCAGGTCCAAAGCGGCGGCCGAGACTTGGCAAACGACGGTGAGGACTCCTAAAAGGACCCCTAAAATAGAACGCATGATCGAACCCTCAAAAACAAACCGCCCCCAGAAATGGGGACGGTCAATTTTCTGGCAAAAGAGCTGGGCTGTGTGGAAAAAAATAGACTAGATCTGCTCGTCCCCACCGCTGCGATGGTGGCGGATGTCCTTGCCTTTGACCATAAAAATGACGTCTTCGGCGATGTTGGTGGCGTGATCGCCGATCTTCTCGTAATTGCGGGCGATCAGGATGATGTCCATGCCCCGTTGCACGGTGCTGCTGTCTTTGCGCATCTCTTCTAATTGGGCATTGAAGATCTGGTCCTTCAGCGAGTCCACGATCTCTTCTTTGGACAGGGCCTGTTCTGCTAAATCCGTGTCGGCTTTGACGTAAGCGTTCAAGGCGTCGCGCACCATCTCGCCGGCCAGACCCGCCATGCGGCGCATGTCATCGGGCAGGCGGGTGCGAGGAGCCTTGAGCAGGTCCATGGTGTTCTGGGCAATGTTGCAAGCCTGGTCACCGATGCGCTCGAGGTCGTTGTTGATCTTGAGCGCGGCGATGATCGAGCGCAGATCGCGGGCCAAGGGGCCCTGCAACGCCAACAAGCGCATGCACAGCTCGTCCACCTCGATATGCTTGGTGTTAACCTGGTCTTCGAGCGACATGATCGAAGCCGTCTGCGACAGGTCCGCCTCGAGCAAGGCTCGGCG
>JANLXT010000210.1:0-6979 GCA_031365225.1 candidate division FCPU426 bacterium | reverse complement strand
GCAGGGTGAAGGTGGCGCCCGCCTTGACCTTGCCGGTGACATCTTTTTGGAAGTCGTCACGGGTCAACAAGGTGGGCTTGGAATAGAAGTTAAAGATCAACCCGACCGGAAAATCGCCATTGGCCAGCACGGGCACGTCTTCGCGCCGCAGGGGTGTGATGCCCACGGTCTTGCTGTTGCCGAGCTTAAGGCTCTCAGCACTGAAGAAGAGGCTGGCCTCTTCGTACACGTCGTTGGCGGCCCCGTCCTTGCCGGCTTCGACGCCATAACCCACCTGTGCCGCCACCGTGCGCTGCACGACCTGCCCAGCCAAGTTGACCACGCTCAGGCGGAAATCGTAGGCACCCAAAGCGGGCTGCTCGCCGGCCTGGGTCGCCATCCAATAACCCAGTGCCGCTGCGCTCACGTCGCCTGTCCCCTGCTTGATCACGCGCCAATCACCGCCCGCGGGACGCACCTCGAGCAGGTAATAGCCACCCGCACTGACAGCGCTGCCCGACACTTTTACAAAGCCACGCGCGGCGTAGGGCGCTGGTGAGGGATCACGCAGGCGTAAGCGCACGTTGTCGCCTTCCATGGCGCCATAGGTCTCGCCCAGCATGTATCCGTCGTTTTGGAACTCGTCGCTGAACTTGAGGCCTTCGGTGCTAAGCCCCTGCACGCTGCCGTCCACCCGCGCACCCAAAACATAGCGCTCATCCGCCGCGTCCAGCACGATATCCTGGTGCCCTTCGACGCTATCGGGATATTTAGGCGCCCCGAGAACCCAGCTCGAGCGATGGGGATTAAGATCCGGCCGCGCCAAATTGGTCACGCTGCGCCCGTGTCCCAAAGTCTCGAAGATATTCTGCTTAAGCGCCTTGCCCCACAAAGCATAGCCGTCCTGCACCAGCCCCGACGCGGTCCAGGTGACAGAGGTGGGGACGACTTTGAGGCCAAAAGCAACGTTAACGTCCGCACCGGCGACTGTGACGGAAGTCGTCACGCTCTTAAAATCATCATTATCGTCGTAATCCTGAAAACCAGTCGGCTTGAAAAGTTTGAGGTTGCTGAGCAGCAGCCCTTGGTCCTGCTGCAAGGTCAGGGTGAAGTCATGCGTGACCGCCGTCCGTGGCACAGAAGCCTTTGCGGTCGCGGTCAGATGCTTGGTCTCGATGTCTAGCTTTTCCGTGAAGAGCATATAATCGGACCCGTCCACTGGCGCCACAGGCTGCCCTTTGACCACCGGCGCAAAGCCGCTGCTGTCAGGCAGAGGGCCGGGCGAAAAGACAAGGCCGGTGCCGGGGCTGCCGAGCGGGGAGGGCCAAGCCTCAAGCACATTCAAGGTCGCTTGGGTGACGATCGCCGTTGCCCGCGACACGAACCCGGTCTCAGAACCATAGTTCTTGAGGATGATGCGATAGGTCCTGTTCGCCTGAACAGCCAGGACATCGCTGTACCGATTGAGCGGGAAGCAATTGCAATCGGCGTCAAAGACCCTCGGTTGGGCGGAATGCCGGGCGAGCAGGGTGCTGCCATCCGCATCGACGACGAACAACGAGTCAAAGGTGGAATATTTGGGGAACTGGGTTATCTCGCCGTCATTTTGAAGGCGGCTGGTGATGGTGATGGACTGCGCGACCGGGGAGCGGTACTCGTAGGTCTTATAAAAATCCTTCTTGGGATCCCCAGAATCAACATGGACGCGTGGTGAGCCGGTGAATGTCATCGACGTCGCGCCACTGTTGCTGGGGTCAAGGACTTGCGCCATCAAGGATGCGTTGCCCCGGAACAGGTCGATCTGATAATCCGACCCAGCCTTGGCGGTGAAAGTGATCAGCTCGTCGTTCATGGGCCTTTCGGCATGCAGGATCTCGACCCCGTCCTCTTTGAGCGAATAGCGCCCGCGATAATCCACACCCTCGAAGAAGACCCCGAGCTTGAGGTTCAGGAGCAGGGTCACCTCGGTGGCCTCGTTGAAATGCGCGCTCAGCTTCCCCGCATAGACGTCGGACCCCGGGCCAGGGGTGTCGCCCTCGGCAGGCATGGTCACGCTATTGGCGACCACCAGGTAGCGCTGCTTGGTGATATCCGCCGTCACCGTGACGCCCAGCATGGCCTCGTTTCGAATGCGCATGGTGGCCGTACCGCCCAGCAGGCGCGACACGCTACCCCAGCCGTTGTCCCCGCGTATCCAGAAATTCCAATCGATGGGCGGGTCCGCGTAGGGCGGGTCGGCCTGACCATGCGGGCCGCTGGCTGTGTAAGCATTGGGCAGCGTCGCTTCGGTAAAGCCTTCCAGCTCTGTCGCGATAGACGTGGTCCCTGCCGTCACCACCGGCTTGCTACCCGGCCCGTCATAGAACACGCTGTTGATGGTGCCCAAGCGCGGCATGCCGGGCAGGTTGCTCGCCCGGTCCAAGGTCCCGTGCTCGCCGCTCTGGTCATCCGGGTCAAAGCGCAGCTCAAAGAACTTGGCCTGACGCCGGTGCAGCGATACGCGGATGTCCGGCAGGACGCTGCGGGCATAAGTGGGCTCATACTTCACCACGGGCCGAACGCGCGCGACCATGTTGACCTGCACCAGGTCGGCGGTCGAATGTCCTGGGACATTGCCGTGGAAGAATGTCGTGACCAGGTCGTCCTTACTGACGTTGGTCTCGCCGATCAAGACGTATTGGAAGTTGCCCTTTAACGGGAAATTGGCGATGAGCCGAAGGCCCCCATTGACGAAAGTGCTGTAAGTGCCGTACTCGCCCTCGTCATCATCTTCGCCCGCGCCACCGATATGGATGCGCTGGTCAAAGGGCGCTGTGAAGGGCGTCAGGGCCGAGATTGACCAATTCTCCTTCCATTCACCCGCCAAGACGGGCTCTTTAGGATAATCCACCCACTGCAAAGTCCCCTTGCCCGTCAGCGTCACCGTCGGCAAGTAGCGCTGCACATCGGCCTCGCCGCTGCCTTGAGCGCTAAACTCAACATACGGCCTAGCGATCACTTGGGCAGGCATGCTCAAGTCAGCTTGCACCCCAGCCACATTGGCTACCAGATTGGCCACCCGCACCGTCACGCTAAGCTCGGACGCCACGCCTGCGCTGGGAGAAATCGAGACCGCCGAAAGATCAATCACATAGCTGCCAGGCACCACGGGCGCACCCTGCGCGTCTTTGCCGTCCCACAGAATGACCTGCCCACCGGCGCTGCTGTTGATGCTAAAACTACGCACGACCAAGTTGCTGCCCTGAGCGCTCACCCGCAGAGCAGGCTGCGCCACGTCTTTATCAAAACCAAAACTTATCTTGGCTTTCTCGCCACCACCCAAAGCCAACAAGCCCGGGCTGACGCTTAAACTAGCCTGCAGGGGCACCGTGAGCGTGACCACGCTGACCTTGCTCTGGCCCGCCACGTTGAACACGCTCAGGCGCAGCTTGGCCTGGCCGGTGTTGAGCAGGCCCAAGTCCACGCGGCCCAGCTCGGATGCGCTACTGATGCCCCGGCGCACGCCCATGCGCCCTGCCACCGGCTGCCAGCTCAGGCCGCCATCGCGCGAGCTCTCCAGGTCCCAATGGTCCAAGCTATCGGGGGCATCGGCATAGGCCACGCCCTGCACGCGCAGCTCGCCCGTGCGCGACGAGCCGTCCACGGGGTCCGTGATGGCGGCGGCCAGCAGACTGGCGTCTACCGAGAGGGCATGGACCGTGAACGTGATGGGCTCGAGGGCCCCAGACGTGACTGAGACCGCCAAAGCCGTGGCCGGACCGCTGGCCTGAGCCGCACGCGCGTAGGTCACCTGATACGTCAGGCTACCTGCCTCTTTGGGCTGGGCAATCAGGCTGACGCTGCTGGCGCCCTCCGTCACCCAGAAGGTCACCGGCTCTTCCCCGCCGATGACGGACGCCGAGAGGGTCGTGCTCTCATAGAAGGCGGCCGGCAGGCCCAGGCCGTTGTAGATGCCCGGGCTGTTGGCCACCTGGATGTTCTCGACGGCCGTGGTGTCGACCACGCCGCTCACCACGGTCACCGTGCCGTCCGCCAGGCTGACGACGCGCGTGCCCTCGATGCTCAAGACGACGTCATAGAGCCCGTTGGGCAGGTCGCCCAAGGGCAGCTGGCCCAGCATGCCGCCGTTGACCTGCAGGATAGCGCGGGTCCTGTCCGAGGCGCTGGTGTAGGCGCTGGGCAGGGTCAGATAGGTCCAGTTGTTGGTGTCGCCCTTAAAGTCGGCCGAAGCCTCGGTGGACACAAGGGCCAAGCGATAGGCACTGAAGCCCCTGCCTTCCGGCGCGGGGTACACGGCGCGGCCCTGGATGGCCACGCTGCCGCCCAAGTCCTTGGCGTCCAGGCTGGCGCTGGCGCCAAAGCTGGCGTCGCTGCTCGGCGAGACCGGGTTGGCGCCCCAATTCTTGTTGGCCAGGGCCAGGCCGGCCACGCTGTCGATCTTGGGCGTCACCTTGCCCTTGATCACGCTGGCGCGGTACTCGCTCTCCAAGCCCACGGCATCGCGGATGCGCACGACAAAGTGGTACACGCCGTCGGGCACATAGCCGCTCTTGCCCTCGATGCCGGCGTACTTGCCGTTCCACTCCGCGCCCAGATAGCCGTCGCTGTGGAACCAGTAATCCACCAGCTCTTCGTTATAGATCTGCTGATGAGGCTCGGCTCCGTCACCCGCGTAGCTCAGCGGGGTGTTGAGGCCCTGCCGTATGCCGTCATAGACCACGGCGACGGGGTTGAGGGTGTCGCCCTCGGGGTAGACCTTCACTTCGTAGCGCAGCGTGTTGCTGGTCGGCGACCAGGCTTGAAACTTGAGCGTGGACTTGGGGCGGCCCTGGGTGGCGGTGGCGCCCTCGGGGCTGAAGATGAAGGGCGAGGCCGCCGCCACCGGGTCCACGATGGCCGGGGCCCGCGAGGGCAGCACGGTGAACTGACCGCGCAGGTCCTGGATGCGTGTGAAGACCGTATAGCTGCCCAGGGGCTGCTGGGTGTCCAGCAGCTGCATCTCGCCGCCGCTGACGCGGTAGATGCCCAAATTCTTCTCGATGATGCTGCGGCGCTTGGCGGCGGCCTCGGGCGTGGCCGGGGCGGCTCCGAAGGGGTCAAAGCGCAGGTCGTCGTCGGTGTATTTAAAGCTCAGGCGCACGAAGCTGCTGGGGTCCTGTAGATCTAAAGTTTTCTGATAAAACTGGGGGTCCTGCGGCAGCTTGGGGTAGAACTCAAAGCTGGGCGCCATGCGGGCATAGCCCGTGTTGGGCAGGTCGCTGGCAAGCGGAGCATCGTCGCTATAGAGGTTCAAATGCGTGGGGATCTTGATCAAGCCAGCCGGGAAGAGGGCTTCGGCCCGCAGGTAGGCGTCAGGCACGATGATGTCGCCGCGGGCGGTGCTTGAGTTATCCACGGGGGTGCCCAGATAAAAATGGGCCCGGTCCTTCTCGCCGCTGGGATGCACGCTGTCCGCGACCGTCGTCGGCGTCTCGCCCACGATGTAGCGGTAGTCCAAGCCGAAGGGATCGGCCGGGTTGGTGTCGGTCAGCACCGTGCGCAGGGTGTAACGGCCGCTCAGGCGCTGGCTCCAAGCGTCCCAGCTGGTCATATAGCGGTAGACCAGGCCGGGAACGGCCTGGGCCGTGTCCAGGACCTGGCGGTCGGGGCGCAAGAAGTCCTCGGGCACGCTGGCCCTGCTGTTCCCCGCCCCGTAGATGTCCGCGATGCTCAAGCCCGTGGTCAGGGTCAAGGCCCCCGCCGGCAGGTCGGCATGGGCATTGACCGTATCCAGCCAGCCGTCCACGTACTGCAGCTTCACCTGCTTGAACTGGGTGGCATCGGCGTTGCCCACCACGTTCACAAAGGCCTTGCCGCGATAGACGCTCTTCAGCTTGAGGGTCACGCCGGTCACGCCGCCAGGGACCGTAAACTCACCGACACCGCTTTCGGTCAAAGGCGCAGAAGTCTGGGCGTCGAGAGCGACAAAGTCAGGATTGGGCGTGCCGTCGGGGTACAAGACCTTGAAGCGCGAGGCGCCGCTAAAGCTGAAAGGGCCCGCTTGGGGGGCCTGGCCGGGCTGAGCGTCTAAGAAGGTCACGCGACCGACGCCGGTGGCTGTGACGGTGGAGCTGAAGAGGCCCCCCTGCACGGCCTGCCAGGTGAAGCTGCTGATGGGCCGCACCACGCTGTTGTCTTGCGGGAACTGGCTGCCATCCAGGTAGACGGGGATCTTGACGGTGGTCACGTTGCCGCCGGCGTTGGTTGCCCAGATCTTGAGGGTGTTCAGGCCGCCGTGGGGGATGGGCACGCGCAAGCTGTACGCCGCCCTGCCGGTGCCGCCGGCATCGGCGGGGTCGGTGTGCAGGGTCTTGAGGTCCAAAGCGGTCGTGATGATGGGCCCGTCGTCGGCCTGGCCCTGGATCTTGACCAGGTTGGGCAAGAAGTCGCTGGCGGTGCCGACCACGTCAACGGTGGCGCGGTCCGTGCTGATGCCGACCACCTTGCCCACGGGGGGGTAAAAGACCTGCAGCGAAGCAGGAGGGTCGATGGCCGCCAGGACGGCACCCGCCGCCGCCGCGCTGCGCCCGCCGATGGCGCTGCCGGCCAGGTCGCTGAGGCTGCCCATGGCCAGGGGCAAGAAGGCTGTGAGGGCCCCCAGGGCCACAGGGTCCTTGGCCGTGCCGTCGATCTTAAAGTCCTTCATCTTGCCGCCCAAGCTGGGCATGTTCGGCGCCAGCTCTTCCAGCCGCGCCAGCCCAGAGCCGCTGCCCACGTTCAGGACGGATTGCAAATAGAAGCCGGCCTGGGCGATGAAGCCGCCGGGGATCAGCGAGATGCCGTTGATGACGGGACGTAGGATGACGTCGCTGGTCAGCAAGCTGAAGCCGTTGACGTTGCTGCCTATATTGTTGAAGCCCTCGATGCCCGACTGCAGCTGGGTCGTCCCGACCTGGATGTTCTGCACCGCCGTGATCACGCCGCTGACGCCGGTCTTATTGGCCAGGTTCCCCAAGATGTC
>JANLXT010000233.1:0-10371 GCA_031365225.1 candidate division FCPU426 bacterium | reverse complement strand
CCCAAAGTCGCGACGTCCTTTGTGGCTGATTTGCAACTCAACGCGCGAGGAGAGCTCTTTCAAACTGACCAATACCAAGGCTTGATCTACAGGATTGGCGTTGATGGCAAGGCTCAGCGCATCACGAAAGTCCCGTGGACGGTGCCCAGCTATGAGCGAGCAGCAATCCTCGGGGGCAAGATCTATATGAATATCCTAAAACAAGAGCGTTTGGTGGTCATGGGAGAGAACGGTGAAGTCATTGGGCACATGAAGAAAGACGCCCCGGCGATGATTGGCGCTGGCGCGGACGGTTTTATCTACCTTGCGAGTGGTTTGACGATCGAGAAGTTAAAACCAATAGAGAGCACCGCAACCGCTAAGCCACAAGCTGCCCCAGGTGCGGCTGCAAAAAAATAGGAAAAGCATCGTGGACTTGAGCCGCCAAAAAAGCGCCGCAAAAACAGGGATCCTTATTTTTGACGGGAGCTCAGTTGATATTTTTATTGATCAACTAAAAAATCATCAGCGTGCGGTTTCGAGGGCGGCGCAAAAGATGAGCTGGATTGTCGTGTGCGATGGGTGCTCGACGGACCTGTTGGCTCAGGCTGCCGCGCGTTTACGGGTGGACTTGGTTCAGGCGGGAGAACCGGGGCAGGGCTTGGGAGATTGGCCAGCGCTTTGTGTGGGCGCGCGATACGCGCCCGAGGGCTGGCTCTTGCTTTTGCCGAGCGGGCCTGTCTACGACGCCAGCTTGTTAAAAAAGATGTTTGCTCTGACACCGGACCACGCTTGGGTCATGCTGTCGGATCCACAAGTGCCACTGTGGCAACATGTCGCATTTGAGACCATCACGGGTTTGCCTCCTGCGGACCTGACAGCGCCTTGTTTGGTGCGGCGAACGGCATTCCTTGATTTGGTTTCACAGTATTCATTGCGCGCGTCTTTTTTTGGAGCACGTGTGCTAGTAAAAGCGCGGCGGCTAAAAAGTGGCGTGGCCAGGTTAGCTACCGAAATTAAAATAGACCAGCGCCGATCAACGTCTTTGTTGAGCACACAGCTCGGCTTAAATGTTAATCGGCTGCGCAAAGAGGTGATTCAGAATACCGAAAGTTTATTTGTCGCGGTGGGCTTGCTCGTCGTAGGTTTGATGACTTATGTCCGAATGCCCGTCATTGGCCTGACTTGCCTTGGCCTGGGTTGTCTGGCGTTGGCGTCGTTGCTGGGTAAAGCTGAATGAAAATGCGAATTTCACAAAACATCGCCGCTGGCTGGGTATTTTTAGGCGCTTTGGGCTTGGTCGAAGTGCTCTGGGTTCGGGGCCTTTCTATCTTTGGCCTTTTGGCGGTGTGGTTTGGCTCGACTTGGGTTCTGGCGTGGACTCAGCGACCAGTGTTAAGTGAGGTTTGGCCACGCCTTCAAGCGCCTGAGCCGCAGCTTTCTCGCGCAAGTACCACCTTTCCATCTCGCGGCCGAATGATTCTGTACTTAGTTGGCTTATTATTTGTCGGCTTGGCTTACCGTTCGGCGCTCAGAAATGAGCAGATAAACACTTTTGCCGCGGTGCTCTTTGCCGCGATTTTTTGGCATCCTTTGATCGATTCACGGACGCATTCTGTTCCCGTTGCCTGGCTAGGGGTACTGAGCTTTGCGGTCATGGTCTTGGCGGCACTCTTTCGCCTCACCCAAGCTGGTTCCGTTCCCGTTGGCATGATTCACTGGGATGAGCCTCTTATTTATGAGATTTCCCGGGATGTCGTCATGGGAAAGCGCGAGATCTATAATTCTTTAGGTAGCGACGGTCAATTTCCCTATTGGACCAATGCGGCTGCCATCCATTTTTTTGGGCACAACATACTAGGCTTTAGGTTAGCTGGGATCCTCTCGGGGATAGTGTCGGTCGGCTTGATCATGCTCGTGGGCAAAGAGATTGGCGGTTCGCGTTTGGGCCTATTGGCCGGAGCTTTTACCGCCGTGGCCTATTGGCCTGTAGCGTTCTCAAGAGCGGAGTATCTGCTGGCATCATCTTATTTGCCTGTGTTGGGGTGCCTATGGTTGCTCTTGTATGGTTTGCGTCGAGGCAGTCCTTTGGCCTTGGCTTTTTCTGGATTATGCTTTGGCGCTTGTTTCAGTATTTATAACGGTGGCAAGATCGTGCCCCTTATTTTGGTTCTTTTGGGGAGCTTGATCTGGTGGCGCGAAAAGATATCGCGACGTGCGTTGGCATGGGCGATTGTTCCTTTTGTAGGCGGGACATTAATCGCCTTAGCGCCTCTTTTGCTGTGGGTCGCTCATACCCCACAACATGCCTATCAGGCTTATTTTGGTAAGCTGAATAACGACTGGATCGCGGGCGCTGATGTGGTCGCGGCCCAGGGTTTTGGAGCGAGACTGCAGATTCTTCTTGGGCGCATCGTCCCAAACTTCGATCGCATGCTGCCCATGTTCACAATCACGGGAGACCGGGACACCAATTTCTATTTCTTGTTGGGTCAGCCCGTGATTGACCGAAGCGTGCTCTTTCTCTTGTTCGCGGGCATGGCCACCTGCCTCGTTCGTTTTCGAAAACCCACGTATGCCGTGCTCCTTTGCTGGTGGTTTTTGGGCTTTTTACCCGCTTTAGTCGCCACACCGCAGTACTGGCCCTCACCACGTCGTATCATGATGAGCATGCCAGCCACGATGCTGCTTTCGGGCGTGGGTCTGTTGACCCTCTTCGAGATCTTGTCCAACGGACTCAAAAGCTCGTTGTCCAACCGCTTGGCTCTCATTGGGGTTGTGGTCTTTTTTGGCTGGTTTGCGCCACAAAACTGGAAGACCTATTTTGTCACCATTAACAAGAACGCCAGCTACCTAGCGACTAGCGAGGCCAATTTTGTCAATGGGGTGCGAGCGGTCGTTGCCGAGAACGAAAAATCACCTATTTATCTAATAAATTTCCGCAAGAACAACGCCGATCTTTGGCTCACGCCGTCTATTTGGCGAGGACATGAGAGCCGAGTAGCGTTTCTTAATAATATTCCTCGGGAAAACGTCCAGGAGGGTCCGGTCTATTTCAAGAGCGGTGGCATCTTCGGGGCACTCGAAAGGGTTCCGACTGAATATCCTGATAAGAAATCGCGCGATCCGTTAGTCCTTTTGACGCCCTTTCATTTTTATCTCGAACCCTTGCTGGTCAAAGAACTGGGGGGCGAGCGCGTGGCCGAAATCATGCCAGAAGAATCCAACACGGGTACCGACTGGACCGACTTTGGCTTCGCCCCACATGTCGGCGCTACCCATCGCTTGATTCGCCTCAAGAATTTTGACCGCACGAAGCTTCGCGCCCTTAAAGAGCGCTGGGCGCTACCCTTCATCGCCGAAGAGATCACCCCACCCGCCGCTGTGGGGACGAGAGCCATGTTGATCGCGTCCAGCTTTGATAGCCCCCTCGTGTTAAAGGCCTATAGCCACTATGAGCGTAACCCGAAGGCATGGAAAGCCAGCGCCGCAACAGAGCTCTATCTTGCCGACGCGTATTTCTGGTGCATCCCAGGTTCTTTAGCCACCTTGCCCATGCGTCTGCGCGCCAGCTGGACGCTAACTATTCCTCGTGACGGCCTCTATGCCTTAGGAGCTAGCTCAACCGAATGGCTTTCGTTGCGTGTCGACGGCAAGCAGGTCTATCAGTTTACTCCCGACAGCGGATCAAAGCTTCAGGCCGCAGTGAACGGATCGGTGGGAATGCCATTGCCCCTCAAAGCTGGGCCGCATCGCCTAGACCTAGAACAGATTGCTCTGACCGCCAATCCAGTGGCTAATCAAGCGTTGCGCCTGGTCTGGCAAAACCCAGATGGCAAGCTTGAGACACTGCCACTCGATGCGCTGACGCCCGCACGACCCACACTCACGAGGAAACCATGAAAGCAGTGATTCTTGCGGGGGGACTAGGCACGCGGCTTAACGAAGAAACCCAAGCGCGGCCCAAACCCATGGTAGAAGTGGGGGGGATGCCTATCTTGCTACATATTATGAAGATCTATTCCTCATATGGAATTACCGATTTTGTAATCTGTCTCGGATACCGCGGATACATGATCAAAGAATATTTTGCCAATTACTTTTTGCACAACAGCGACATCACCATTGATTTTTCTTTACCCGACAGCCGTCTGGTGCATCGTAGCGCGGCGGAGCCTTGGAAAGTCACTTTGGTAGACACGGGGGCCAACACCATGACAGGCGGAAGGCTAAAGCGTGTGCGCAGTTATCTGACACCCGACGAGCCCTTTTTGATGACTTATGGGGATGGAGTGGCGGACGTAAACGTGAAGGCTCTCATTGATTTTCATCGCGCGCATGGCAGACAGGCGACGCTCACTGCGGTAGAGCCCGCGGCGCGTTTTGGGGCATTGGATCTGGACGGCGATACTATTCGTGCGTTTCGAGAAAAACCTGCCGGGAGTGGTTATGTAAACGGTGGTTTTTTTGTTTTGCATCCCAAGGTCCTCGATCGTATTGATGGCGACCAAACCTCTTGGGAACAGGAACCACTTTCGAGCCTCGCCGCCGATGGCGAGCTCCGGGCCTTCCGGCACGAGGGTTTTTGGCAGCCGATGGACACGCTTCGAGATAAAAATCTGCTCGATTCCCTTTGGGATTCGGGTAAAGCGCCGTGGAAATCATGGGAATAGAGACCACCTACAAGGGTCGCCGAATATTTCTAACTGGGCATACCGGTTTCAAAGGCGCGTGGCTGGCTTGGCAATTGATAGAGCTGGGCGCAACGGTGACTGGATATTCGCTTGCGCCTGAAGATGGCCGAAAGAGCCTCTTTCAGCTAAGTGACTTGGCTAAGGAGATGAGCTCCTTAGAAGGCGATATCCGAGACTTTACTTCGCTTGACGCCGCTTTGCGGAAAGCAAAGCCAGATTTTGTTTTTCATTTAGCTGCCGAGGCCATTGTGCGGCGGGCCTTTGACGCGCCGATGCAGACTTTCGCGACCAACGCGTTAGGGACAGTGCATGTATTAGAGTCGTTGCGCGGTGGCGTTGGGATCAAGGCGGCAGTCTTGGCCACGACCGACAAGGTTTATGAGAACGCGGGCGAAGGGCGCCCATTCACAGAAGAGGATCGCTTGGGCGGGCGCGAGCCTTACGGCGCGTCCAAGGCGATGGCGGAGCTGGCGGCGCATGCTTACCGAAAATCTTATTTTGAAAAGTCTGGGCTTGCCGTCGCGACCGCGCGCGCAGGCAATGTGATCGGCGGTGGCGATTTTGCGATGGACCGCATCATACCTGACCTCGTCGAAGCCGCTTCAGCAGGGCAGCAAGCTGTGCTACGTCGCCCCCGTGCCGTAAGGCCTTGGCAGCATGTACTCGATTGTCTAAAAGGCTATTTAGACCTCGGGGTCCACCTCGCTGAAGGTCGCGCTTCCCATGCCGCCTATAATTTTGCCCCGAGCGACGAGGGCAAGGTATTGGATGTTGAGCAATTGGCTGAGCGTTTTCTTAAGGAGCTCGGGCGTGGTTCTTACCGAGTGGAAGCTGATGCGCAGGGCCCTTGGGAGGCCCCCGCTTTGCGTCTTCACGCGGCCCGAGCAGGAGCCGACTTAAAGTGGACCCCGGTTTTTGATGCCCCCGGGGCTGTGGATTTCAGCGCTCAATGGTATGGGCGTTGGCTGAATGGCGAAGCGCCGCGCGACTTGGTTTTAGAGCAGATCCGCGCGTTCGCCACACTCACCGAAAAGGTTTAGGCCAGCACGTTTCGGTTTCTTTTTGGAGTTCAACCATGGCTACTTCGCCAAAATTTGTGATAGTTCTCCCCGCGAGATCTGGCGAAAATCCGCTTCGGCTCAAACAGATAAGATCGGCTGTTCAAAAAGCTCGCATCAAGGCTTTTGTGGTGGAGGTGCCCTTGGGTGGGAGCGCGCATGGATGTTCCGCGTTGCTGGCGGTAGCCCAAGATCACCCCTCGGATAAATTGATCTTTTGGCCGGCCTCTGTTCAACCCAGCGCCAAGACCATGAGCGACATGGTTAAAGCCAGCCGAGATCTTGACTGGGTTTTTGCCGACCGGGGTTCGTTGTCAGGACCGCTCGGGGTCTATCAGTCCTGGCTGGGTGTACCAGCTTTGGATCTGGGCGCGCCCTACTTGGTCCGTGCCAAAGCATTGTTGGCTTTAGATCAGCAGCTCGATCGAGAATCACCTTTTTTGGTCGCACGGATGGTTCGGGCGGTGATGGCCTCAGGAATGTCGGTAGGGTCTCTCGAGAATTCCGCGAGCGAGAGTCTCCAAAAAATGGACGCGTTGGGTCTGGATCTATCGCAGTTGCGTCTATTCTTTCAAGGCCGCGGAATGGGGCTGGTCAATTCGGGCTTGATGGTCGCCGCAGGACTTATCATGCGCTCTCCAGCCGTGATTTCATTGACTCTCTTTGGTGTAGGAATCCTTGGCGTGGGCTACTACTTGGGTAAATCAGAATGAACTTTTTGATCGCGCGTAGTTTCCCTTTCTTTCTCAGTTTGATCGCAGTTATCGGCCTTATTGAGGTTGCTTGGATGCGAATGGGGAGCTTTTTTGCTCTGCTCATCGTGTCTATCCTAAGTGTGTTCGTAATCACATGGGGTGTTGGCGTCCCGCCGGAAGGCTGGCCTCGGCCAGAGGAGCCCAAGGCTGGCACCCGTGGCGCACACCCGCTCTCGCCAGCGGGGTGGGTTGCGGTTGGTTTGGGTGGGCTTTCGCTCACTTTTGCCTACAAATCAGCCTTTGATAATCAGCTGGTTGCCGTGCTGGGAGCCATTCTTGTCACGGCTCTTTTGTGGCGCCCCAATGTTCGCATGGGGGTTGAGGCTCCGATTTCGCGACGGTGGCTGGCTTTTCTCATGTTCGCAGTCATGCTCACTGGGGCTGTGTTTCGATTTTATAAAGCGGGTGAGATTCCAGCCGGGATGCTCACGGTCGATGAGCCGCGTTTGATGGTTTACGCCCAAGAGATTTACGAGGGTAAACGTGAAACATTCCACGTTTATGGCGCGGAAGGTAACGCGACATTATGGGTGGAGGCCGCCGCCATGTGGCTCTTTGGAGAAACAATCACTGGTTTTAGGATGTCGTCATTGATTCCTGGTTTCATGACCGTGGGCTTGATCGCCTTGCTTGCTAGAGAGCTTGCGGGAGCGCGTATTGGCCTCTTGGCTGGCATGTTCACTGCGTTGTGTTATTGGCCAGTGGCGTTTTCTCGGCAAGAATACTTGGTTTCATCCTCTTTTGTACCGATTGTGGCCGCGCCGTGGTTGATGCTCTGGGGCTTGCGCCGAGGTAAGCCGATCTTACTGGCCTTGAGCGGTTTCTTTCTGGGGCTTAATTTTAATATCTACAACCCATCCAGGTTGGTACCGCTGTTTATGGTGATGCTTGGCTTGTTCCTTTGGATGCAACGGCCAACTTGGCGATCGGCGCTTAAGCTGGCATGGTTGCCGCTCTTAGGCGGATTTGTAATTGGGTTGGGACCGCTTATTGTTTGGGCGCTCCGCGACCCACAGTTCGCGTTCAAGGCTTACTTTGGCAAGATGGACTGGGGCCTTATCGCGGGACAGCAAGTGGCCGCGACGTCTGGTTTTTTCTCAAAATTCGAGACAGCTTTTGGACAGATCCTGCCCAACATCTCAAAGCTCTTCACCATGTTCACCATTCACGGCGGCATGCGGCCTTGGCATTTAAAACTGGATATGCCAGTCATTGATCGGGCCACCTTGGTCATGCTGATGGCAGGGATGGCAGCCTGTGTCATACGTTTTCGCCAACCAGGATTTGCTTTCATGGTGTTGTGGTGGATCTTAGGGCTGACACCCACGCTTTTGGCCAACCCTGAGTTTTGCATGGACGAACGGCGCATCATGCTTAACATGCCCGCGACGATGATGATCGCCGGCGTCGGGCTTCACACCTGCCTTCGACTTTTAACTTCAAATTTCAATCAGCGTTGGGCAGACGCGCTTAGCTTGGCCCTGTGCATCGCGTTTTTTGGCACCTTGGGAGCGGCTAACTGGCGCACTTATTTCCACGACGTAGAGCTAGACCTAGTGCGCCAAAATTATAGCCATCCTAATTTCGACAATATGACCAGGGCCATTTTCCGGGCCAAGGACAAGGGACCCGTTTTTGTGATCAGTACGCGGCGACCCAATGACGACAATTGGTTTGGTTCGAATCCATCCAACGAGCTTGAGGAGCACTTTGCTATCCTGGGTAATCGCATCCCCCGGGTGCTGCTGGCAGAAACCACTTACATGGACAAGGGCGGGATTTTTCAGGCCTTGCGCCAGATTCCGGTGCCTAAGCCTGGCGCGGCACCCTATGACCCCCTCATTGTTTTGACACCCTTCCACTTTTACCTAGAGCCGATGTTGTTAGAGCTAGGAGGAGTACGTGTCGAAGACGTCCCTATTTATCACTATCTTCTCGGTCCCAACTATCAGGACGTGGGCCTTAAATGGGATGATAAGATCGCGACACGCTTGATCCGAATTCCCCACTTTGACCCAGCTAAGATAGCGGCCATTGAAAGCCGTTATTCCTATGGCTATGTCGTTGAAGAACTTCTCCCGCCCGCGGGAGAACCTAATCGCGAAGCTCTATTGAAGCAGTGGTCGTTCAATCCCGAACACATTGCTGTGTTGGACCGTTATCAAAAGCGGCCGCAGGCATGGAGAGTCAGCAAAAAGGCAGAGTTGCGCGTGGCGGATCCATGGTTCTGGCTCACCGCGAATCGTCTTTCTCCCATCGTCAGTGTTCCTTCTCGCTTAAAAGGCTCGTGGGTTGTGCGTATTCCTGCGGATGGCGAATATGCATTTGGCGCTAGCAGTAGTCTGAGTATCTCGATGAAAGTGGCTGGTAGGACAGTCTTCAAGCGCGTTCCACGGGATGGCAATGTGGACCGGGACGAGGGTCGCGAAGGCTGGCTTGGAGAACCTATCTTTTTAAAGGCTGGCGATTACCCCATTGAAGTTGAGCAGGTGATGCTTACCTGGCAGGGACAGTTCAATCAATTGATTCGTTTAGTTTGGAGAAAGCCTGGCGGGTCGAAAGAGACCTTGCCTCTCGAAGTTCTTTTTCCGAATGCCGTGGTGGCAGCTGAAAAAATGGTTTCTCGATGAATATTTCTGTCTTAATGCCGGCCTACAATGAAGGGCGCGCCATTCGCCGCAATGTGTTGGCGGTGGATCGCATGATGCGCACCTTTAAAGTTAAATACGAGATCATCGTGGTGGACGACGGTAGTGGAGACTGGACCTTTGAAGAGGCGAGCAAGGCGGCGAAAGGTCACCGCAATATTGTTGTGAAGCGTAACGAGATCAATCAAGGCAAGGGTTGGGCGCTTAAGGAAGCTTTTCGCATAGCCCGAGGTCGGTGGATCGTTTTTATGGATTCTGACCTGGATCTTGATCCCGCGCAATTAAGGCTCTTTTTCGAGATCCAAAAGCGAGAAAATGCCGATGTGGTCATAGGTTCAAAGCGGCATCCCGATTCCAAGTTATTTTATCCGCCAACACGCCGTTTTATCTCAGCGGGTTATTTCTTTTTAGTGAAGTTGCTATTTCGGCTTCCGTTGCGGGACACGCAGACCGGGCTCAAGCTCTTTAAGCGCGAGGTCCTTAAAACCGCCTTTCCAAAAGTTTTGATAAAACGCTATGCGTTTGATTTAGAGTTGCTCGTGCTGGCGCATCACTATGGCTTTCGTATCAGCGAGAGCCCGGTGATCGTTAATTATCGTGGCAAGTTCGGGCACATACGGTTCTCGACCATCTTTAATATATTTTGGGATACCATCGCGGTTTTTTATCGGCTCTATATCAAACGCTACTACGACGGCGTCGGCGCATGATCAGAGAAGGCCGCGAGCTCCTCGGCTCCGGCGATAGCCTTGCGGTCGAACGCTTTCGGTCCCGCCTCATGGAACGCCTAGAGATCCCGCCTGCGCCGCGCGGTGGGCGCGTGCTCGATATCGGCTGTGGCGATGGGCTTGAGGCTCAATGGTTTGCCCGCGCGGGCTGGAAAGTGGATGCTTACGATATAGCGCCTCACCCCCGCTGGGAACAGATCGAAAAAACTTGGAAGGGGAGAATACAATTTCACATTGGTGACGTGAAGGCCCTCGGTAAGTTGCGGGGTACTTACGACCGTGTCTTTCAAAAAGACGTTCTGCATCATGTGCCCCAGCCCATAGAGCTTTTACAGGTCATGCGGCGTTTGGTTAAACCAGGTGGCGTGGTGGATGTGGTGGAGTGCAATCGGGCGAATCCGATCTTTTACTTGCACTTAACGTTGTGGGGCGGCCATCAGCATTTTAGTCGCGCACGACTTCAGCATTTGATGCGCCAGGCCGGCATGTCCGAGCATCGCCTTGGCCTG
>JANLXT010000152.1:0-9202 GCA_031365225.1 candidate division FCPU426 bacterium | reverse complement strand
ATTCGAGGCGACGTCGTATCCGTCCCGCAGTTTTTTTAGCGGTCTTTGACTTTGATTTTGACTTAGCCTTTTTAACGGGCATGCTCAGCGTCCGCCAGCGATCGCGGGCACGATAGAAACTTCGTCCCCATCTTTCAACGTAGTGGCCTCACCTTGCAGAAAACGAATATCTTCCTCGTTAAGATAGATATTAACAAAACGACGCAATTTTCCAGCGTCGTCGCAAAGGCGTTCTTTCAGGCCTGGATGTTTGGCGTCAAGCGCTTGCACCAGCGCGCTGATATCCGCCGCGCTCACTTCAACTTCGGCGACGTTGCCTGTCAAATTGCGCAAGGGGGTGGGGATCAAGACTTTAATCGGCATTGAAATTTCCTCCAACTTTCAAAATGAATCAAACTCCAGTTTTAACTTTCATTCCCGCTTCAAAACTCGCGAGATTCGCCTTGATGGTCCGTGGTTCTGTCAGGTACCCAGTCAAAGCTTCTTGCGTCTTAAGGCCCGTACCAGTGATATAGGCCACGGTCACTTCGTCCTTCTTAATCTTCCCTGTTTCTATTAATTTTTTCAAGCAGGCGATCGTCACACCCCCGGCGGTCTCAGCAAAGATACCCTCGGTCGCGGCAAGTAGCTTGATCCCCGCGACAATCTCTTCATCCGTAACTTTTTCGGCAGCGCCGTTGGTAGCTTTTATAGTCTGCAACGCATAGAAACCATCCGCGGGATTGCCGATTGCCAGCGATTTAGCGATTGTTTTTGGTTTCACCGGACGAAACGTATCGGTGCCTTCAAGATAGGCGGTGCTAATCGGTGAACAGCCTGTTGCCTGAGCGCCACTGACGCGCGTGTGCACCTTGTCCAAGAGGCCTGTTTTTTCGAACTCTTGCAGGGCCTTCCAGATCTTGGTTAAAAGACTGCCCGAAGCCATGGGTGCCACCACGTGATCAGGGGCACGCCACCCAAGCTGTTCTACGACCTCAAACCCGAGGGTCTTGCTACCTTCGGCGTAATAGGGGCGCACGTTAATATTGACGAAGGCCCAGTTGTACTTGCCAGCCACTTCACTGCACAGGCGATTGACCTCGTCGTAATTGCCTTCCACCTTGATCAGATTGGGCTCATACACGTTGCTCGCCACAACCTTGCCGACTTCTAAATCGCTAGGAATAAAAACATAGCGCTTCATGCCCGCTTTGGCACCATAGGCGGCCACGGCGTTGGCCAAGTTGCCCGTGCTGGCGCAACTGATCGTGTCAAAACCCAGTTCACGCGCCTTGGTCACTGCCACCGATACCACGCGATCTTTAAAACTGTGGGTGGGATTGGCGCAATCATTCTTGATGTAGAGCTCTTTAAGCCCAAGCGCGCGCTCAAGGTTCTTGGCTCGCAAGAGCGGCGTGAAGCCCTCTTGCAGTGTCACCGGATCATCCCCATCGGCGGGCAGAAACTCTTTGTAGCGCCACATGTTGTCAGGGCGCCCAGCGATCTTGGCGCGGGTCACCAGTTTTTTTATTTTGGCGTAATCGTAAGCGACTTCGAGAGGCCCAAAACAAAATTCGCAAACATAACGAGCTTCAAGTGGATATTCCTTAGCGCATTCTCGGCAACGCAAGGCCTTCGCGGCAATGGACATGACTTCCCCTTTTCTTAAAACCAGAAGGATTTATCGGGTCGGCCGTTCTGGGGCGTCCGACTCACAGGGCGCACACGGGCGCCCCCCTTCCACGGAAATGCCGAGTACGGCCTTTACCGTGAGACGTTCTGGTGCTGTGGGCCGCTCGTCTCGACTTTCAAGCCCAACTCTTCTAAAAACTTTAGGTCCGCCTCAGCGGCGGGATTGCCTGTCGTTAAGAGCTTATCACCAAAAAATACGCTGTTGGCTCCCGCCATAAAACACAAGGCTTGTAGCTCGCGCGACATCGTTTCGCGTCCAGCAGATAGCCGCACATAGCTCTTGGGCATCAAAAGCCTCGCGGTCGCGATCGCTCGCACAAACTCGAGGGGTTCGATCAGCGCCCCGGCTTCATCTGCCAAAGGCGTACCAGGGATCGGGACCAAGCGATTGATCGGCACGCTCTCAGGTGGACTAGGCAAGTTAGCTAATTCAGCTAAAAAAGCCACCCGGTCCTGCCGGCTTTCGCCCATGCCTAAGATGCCACCACTGCAGACTTTGATCCCCGCGTCACGCACCGCCGCCAGCGTCTCAAGGCGCTCATCAAAACCACGGGTGGTGATCACTTCTTTGTAGTACTCACGCGATGTATCTAAATTGTGGTTGTAGTAATCCAGACCCGCGTCACGCAGCGCGTTCGCTTGCTGGGGCGTCAAGGTGCCCAAGGTCATGCAGGTCTCAAGTCCAAGGGCTTTGACTTCGCGCACCATCGCCAAAAGACTGGGCAGATCTTTGTCCGCAACCCGTCGCCACGCCGCGCCCATACAAAAACGCCCCGACCCCGCGTCTTTGGCGCAGGTCGCCGCGCTGATCACTTCTTGCAAATTCATCAACGGTTCAGGCGCCACCGTGGTCTCGTACCGCGACGACTGCGCGCAATAACCGCAATCTTCGGGGCAGGCCCCTGTCTTGATCGAAAGCAAGGTCGAAAGCTGGATCTTACCTTCAGGAAAATTGGCTCGATGCGTGGTCGCAGCCTTGTACACCAAATCCATAAAGGGCTGGGTGTAGATGGCGGCGACCTGCTCAACACTGATCCGAAGGGTTTGCATGGCCTTAAATCTAAGGCCGTCAAACCTGACTGTCAAGGGATGGAAGCGCCCTAGCGCAGCCTTGCCAATCGCTCTAACAGAAGCTTGGCTTTGGTCCCACGCAAGGTGTTCTCGAGTGCTATCTCGGATGGGTGCAGGTAGGTCCGCTGCGCCTTAGCAAAACGACTCTCAAGAAGCTTGGCTTGGACCTCCAGCGCCCGTAGACGTCCGATCAACTTAGTGATTTTTGACTTCGTCAAGGGCTCCGCATTGGCTTCTGACTCGATTACTTGATAGGCCAAGTACTGGGCGCGAATCTCAGCCATCAAACGATAATGCTCAAATTCGGCTAGATTTTTTTTGGGACGCAAAGAACGGAGCGTCACCACGCTAGCCAAGGCATGCTGGGATAATTCTTGAACGCGCATCGCTTGAGGGGCTTCGACTTTGCCCAGGCTGACTTCGTAAGGCGAATCTTTAAGCGCGTCCCATAATTTTTGGGCGGCCACTCTGCTCAAGCCATACGTCTCGATGGCGTAGCCCAGCACAAAATCATCGATATTCAAGGGCCCGGCATCGCGCAAGCTAGCCGCATAAGCCGCCAAGGCCATGTTGAAGCCAGCCATCGGATACACCCGCCGGATTGCATGTAGGTCAATCACGTCAGAGCTGGTCTCGCGACCATACGTGTACTCGCCCGAGGTGGACCACGATGTCAAGACGATGCCCGTGTAGCCCAGCTCACGTGACTGGCTCACAAAGTCGCGTATGTTTTTAAAATGCTTATCCCACATCGTCAAAAAATAATTGTCTGGATGACTGCGCAGCGCCGGAGCGCCCCAGATCTCAAAGCCACTTCGCATCAGCTTTTGATGGTCCCCAAAACGGTCCAGCGCCCAGCCATAGTTCCAGTCGACAAAAACACACGCTTTGGGCAACTCTTTCAGCGCTTCGGGATGTTTAAGCGCGATGTCCGCCCAAATCACAGGACGCTTACCCAGCTTGATGACGATATCAGAAAGCAACTTGAGGTGGTCCACGTAGAGCTTGGACTTGCCTTCTTTGGCTACTTTGGCTTTGCAGCGAGGACACCGGCCAAGGAGATAAGTCTCGTCTCCACCAATGTGAAAATACGGGGACGGATGCGTCTTGACCAATTCGGTGAATAATTCGGTGAAAAGCTCTCTGTTGCCGTCTTCTTGCAGGGGGCAGACTTGGGAAAGGTCTTTCGGGTCTTCGCGCAGGGCTTGGTAGCGGGGGTGACGCAAGATGTAATCGACGTGCCCAAAACTTTGCTGCAACGGGATAACATCAATGCCCAGCTTGCCACACAGCGCGATAAATTCTTTAACTTGCGCCTTGGTGTAAGCGTGGCGATTGGGTATCAGTGGATGCCCCTCAAAGGGGTAGCTCGCTTCCCACTCCATGACCAGGGTGTTGACCCCAAGGCCACTTAAGCGCTTGGCGAGCGCCTTCAGGGCCTCAAAAGAAAGCACCTGGACCCGTAGGTCCAGGTGAAATCCTTTGACTGAAAAATCTTTGGTCACTGACGGCACAGCTTGTCCTTGAAGCGCCATGGTGAGTGCCAAAAAAATCAGCGTGAGCGCGGCGCGACGGAACACGCTAAGGTTTTTTGCCTTCAATGATCTCGCGCTGCGAGGGATGCTCTCCCATCCATTGCACGCGGCTATTGTCCAGATTGTAGACGCCGCTCACCAACTTAAACTCTTTGGATGCGACGCCTTCGGCGACGGCGGGTGATTTTTGCAAGAGCACTTTCATCTGGTGCAGCACGTTTCGCTCGGTCGCCTCACTGATCAGGTCATCCCCTTTGATGCCATACACCTTGTCTTTGGCCAGATCGGCCGCGGGCTTGATCTCGGCAACCAGCTCGTCGACGCTGCTACGGTCGTTCTTGGGCACGCCTTTGACCGCGGCGGTCACGGCGCCACAGCGTTGATGTCCCAACACCACAATGAGCTTGGCGCCCAAATGCTCGACGGCGTATTCAACGCTTCCCACCACATTGGCGCTGCCCGCGGTGTTGCCTGCCACCCTAACAACAAAAAGATCACCCAGACCCATATCAAAGAGCAGCTCAGGCGACACACGGCTGTCCGAGCAGGCAATGACAACGGCAAAAGGATGTTGACCTTTGGCCAGTTCAATGCGGCGCTCTTGATTGGCGTGTGGGCGCAGCTCTAAATTACGCGCAAAGCGCTCATTGCCTTCACGAAGCTGTTTCCACGCTTCGGCGGGTGAGACGCTGCCCCCCTCACCAAAACCGATTTTTTTATCTGAAGCAACCAAGCTTGAGACTAGCGCGCTCAGCGCGCATGCTAGGGCGATCTTCGAGATCGAGCTCATACGTCCTCCTTGATCGGGGCGATTGATTCTTCCGCCACGAGGCGCGCTTGATACTTATCACGCGTGCGATCGCGACGTTCTTGCACCGGCGCCAAGGGGTCTCCGTGGCGTCGGACGTACTCGTAAAGCGCTAAGGTGGCGGCAATGCTTGCGTTCAGACTTTGCGCTCGGCCGTACTGGGGTATGCGCACAAAGCGCACCCCAGGATAAGCTTGCCGCGTAAAACTGTGTCCCACGCCTTCGTTGCCGATGATAAAGGCGCTCTTGCGTGGTAGCTCTGCCACGAGCAAGCTCTCCGTCGCCGCGGGATCCAGGGCAAAAAGCGTGTAGCCCTCTGCGACAAGGCGCTGGTAGCTGTCTTCAAACTTATCAGAAAAACTCGCGGGCACGTGCTTGAAACTTCCCACGGAGGGACCCGGGTCAAAGAACGGCACTCCCACCAGATCCACACGCCGAGCGCCAAGCACATCGGCAGAACGGATGGCCTTGCCGATATTATAGTCAGGCTTTAAGTGATCCAAGACCAGCACACAGTCGTGCGGCCCCGCTTGAGCATGACTTTGATTATACAGACGCTCGATCAAGAAGCGACGCCGTATCTTCTCATCTTTGGTCAAGGACACGCCTAGGTCCCGCCCCTGGCCAACGCCTGATTTGCCTGTTCGCGCACCTCGGGGCGGTTATCCTGAGCCGCAACCCGCATCAAAGCCTGCCGCGCGCCCGCATCCCCCGCAACCCCTTCGCCCAAGGCCCAGACTGCCCAGTAACGGATGCGCCAGTCTTCGGCGTCCAATGCCTTTAAAAGCAGTGGGGCGGCTTGGGGTCCAAATTCGGCCAAAACCTTGGCAGCCTCTTGACGAGCCACGCGACCATCCGCAGCCAATAGGTTCACTAGCGTAGGGATGGCAGCCGGGCCGATGCCCCGTAGAGCCAACGCCGCCATGTTTCGCTGGTTCCAATCAGGCGACGCTAAAAACACGACCAAACGCGGGCAGGCCGAGCTTGCGTTCGCGCCAATCTGCCCTAACGCATGGATGGCCCACAGACGCGCGTCAAGATCGCTGTCGTCCAAGGCTTTGATCAGTGCGGGCACCGACGCTGACGCGGATGCTCCCAGGGCGCCTAGCTTGTAGGCGGCACGAGCGCGCACGCTGGCGTCCTTGGACTGCAAGCTGACGACAGACGCTTGGGTGACCGCCCGATCACAAGCCCCCAGCGCGAGGGCGAGAATGCCAAGCAGAGCGAGCGAACTATGCCTTGTCACCGGCACTTTCAGCAACGGGCTGCAGACGCGCGCAAAATTCCTTTAAACGATCCAGGCCCTTGGTGATGCTGGCCATGTCCGTGGCATACGACAGGCGAATATAATCACGCGCGCCAAAGTCAGCCCCAGGCACAACGGCCACCAAAGACTCTTCTAAGAACAGGCTAGAAAAATCGGTGCTGTCCTTGATAACGCGCCCGTTGAGCTGTTTACCAAAGTGAGCCGAAACATTGGGAAAGGCGTAGAACGCGCCTTCGGGTCGCACACACGTGATGCCCGGGATCGCGTTGAGGGCGTTGACCATGACCTCGCGGCGCTTCTCAAATTCTTGGCGCATGGCATCCACGGGCGCCTGCGATCCCAGCAATGCTACCAAGGCGGCTTTTTGCGAGATGCTGGTAGGATTGCTCGTCGCGTGAGACTGCATGTTGTCGATGGCTTTCATCACCGCCAAAGGACCCACGGCATAGCCGATGCGCCAGCCTGTCATGCTGTAAGCCTTGCTCATGCCATTCACGGTGATGGTGCTGGCCAAAGTCTCGGGCGAAAGGCTGGCATAGCTAACATGCTTGGCGCCACCGTAGACCAGCTTCTCGTAGATCTCGTCAGAAAGCACGATCACGCCACGCTTGGTCAGTACTTTAGCCAAAGCCTCAAGATGCTCGCGGTGATACATGCTCCCCGTCGGGTTGGAAGGGCTGCACAAGACAAAGATCTTGGTCCGCGTGCTGATGGCGGCTTCGACACGCTTGGCGCTCACGCGAAAATCATCGTCTTCGAGCGTGTCAAGGATGACGGGCTTGCCACCGGCCATCTTAACCATCTCGGGGTAGCTGACCCAGTAGGGGGCGGGGATGAGCACTTCGTCCCCTTCGTCGAGCAGGGCCTGAAAGATATTGGTGATGCTGTGCTTGGCCCCACATGAGACGACCACCTGGGCGGCTTCGCAGGCGATCCCATTTTCTTTACTGAATTTTTCGGCGATGGCCTTGCGCAATTCATCGGTGCCCGCGGAAGGCGTGTACTTGGTAAAGCCAGCGTTGATCGCGGCGATCGCGGCGTCCTTGATCGTCTGCGGCGTGTCAAAGTCTGGCTCACCCGCGCCAAATCCGACCACGTCCTTGCCTTCGGCTTTAAGTTTTTTTGCTTTCGCGGTGATCGCCAAAGTAGGGGAGGGGGCAATGCCGGCCGCGCGCGCTGAGATCGTGATCATGTTCTCCTCGGGGTCAAACCGGCGAAGCGCCGGCGGTTTTATAAAAATATGTAGTTTCGTCACGACGTGCTTTGTCCGCGATTCCATCCCACCAGGGGGCATCGTGCCGATCAAGCACCAGCAGGGACTCTTGAAGCTGCGATGCGGCTTTCCACGCGCCTTGAGCCGCCACGCGAGCCAAATCATCGTCGCCCACCGCGGGACCCACACTGCGGCCTGGCTCAAAGGCACACAGCGCTCGACGCGAACCTTGGATGACACCCAGCGCGCGAGGTGGCCGATAACTGAGCGCTTCTTCCAGCGCGTCGGCGTCCGTCGGAGCGGCCTCTTTAACCCAAGCCACCCAGTCCGCGGCGTCCAAGGCCGGCGCAGGCTCAGCTTTTTGGGCAGGCGCCAACCAAGTCATGTGCCCTTGCTCACCTTGACGGTACCCCATGCTAGCGAAGAATGCCAGAGTCGCTTGCTGGCCCACTGGCACGCCCGGAAAGTATTGCCAGGGAGGTGTCGCTTCGATCAAAAAGTTTTTGGCGCCTTCGCCTTCAAGCCGGTCCTCGGCGCGTTCCAGCATTTGGCGAGCCAGGCCCTGGCGCTGGTGGCTAGGTTCGACCGCTAGCAATTTAATCCACGCGGTGTCGCCCCGCAAGCTCGTGACCAACAGACCCAGCACCTGGCCTTTTTCACGAGCCATCCAAACGTGATTTGGGTCGTAGTCTGGGTCAAAGAGCATGGGTTCGCTCAGACCCCTGGATGTCCAAGGTGTCCCAAAAGCCCGCTGGAGCATGGCGGCCAGGTCGGGGTAATGCTGCTTGTAGGGAGATCGTATTTCCACGGCCTTCTATTATATGGAAGTGACAGGCGATTTCAATGCGCGCAAGCATGGAATCTAGAGCCTGAAGCGTGTAGACTTGACCCAGCCTGGAGGCACGACCGATGTCCGCAAATCTAGAACTAAACGATTTTCATCCAGAGATGAACCTTTTTGACGCCCTTTCGCCCGAGGCCTTCAAAAAGCTGCTTTCGATCGCCCGGCGTGAGAACGTCGAATCTGGCAGCGCCCTGCTACGTGAAGGCGCCGATGGCGATATCATCCACATTATCTTGGCTGGCAGGGTCCGAGTCTATAAGAGCGGGGACACAGGCGAACAAATCGAGATCGCGACGCTGGGCACGGGATCGGTCTTTGGCGAAATGTCGGTATTTGACGGCCAAGCGAATTCCGCTTCGGTGCTGGCGATCGAGGACTGCATCCTGCTGCAGATACCCCGCCAGCGTTTATTTGACTTTTTAAAAGCCAACCCCGAGATCAGCTTCACCGTCTTGCACACGCTGGTGTTTATCTTGTCAACACGCCTACGAAAAGCCAACGTTAACGCGACCAGCGCCGCCAGCTCAAACCCTGCTCTCAGCGAAGCGCTATCATCCATCTGGGGCGATTAGCCAAATCACCCCTTGACGTCATCGAGCAGGGGTCCCTATAATCACTTCCCTTGTTGAAGGAAATCCCCTACGCCGGGGTGGCGAAACTGGCAGACGCACCGGACTTAAAATCCGTTGGGCTTAACGGCCCGTGCCGGTTCAAGTCCGGCCCTCGGCAAGTAATTTAAAAGAACGGCACCCTGACGCGGGGTGGAGCAATGGTAGCTCGTTGGGCTCATAAC
>JANLXT010000036.1:0-6831 GCA_031365225.1 candidate division FCPU426 bacterium | reverse complement strand
CAGGCCCTGGATGTCGAGCAAGGATCCGCCGTCCTGGGCGTTGAAGGTCAGGTTAGCGTCGGGCGTCACCAGAGCGCTGGGGGCGACCGGCTCGCCGCCCCAGCTGCGCGAGATCACGGCCTTGGGCCCGATGGCGCTGATAGCCGGGGGCACCTTGCCCTTGATGGTGCTGGTCCTGAAGGTCCGGATGGCGCCCACGGCGTCCTGGATGCGGATGACGAAGTGGTAGACGCCGTCGGGGGCGTACTCGCCGCGCTTGAAGGGCAGGCCGCCCAGCGCCGTTTCGTCCACGCCGACCTTGCCGTCCCAGTCGGCGCTCAGGTAGCCGTCGGAATGGAACCAGAAGTCCTGCAGGCTGCCGCCCACGATCTGCTGATGCGGGTCCTGGTGGTCGCCCACGTAGAGCAGGGGCGTGCTCTCCGAGCCGACGATGCCGTCCTTCAGCACCGCCACAGGGTTGAGCGGGTCGGATTCGGGGTAGACCTTGACCTCGACCCGCACCTTGTTGCTGGTGGGGCTGAAGACCTGGAACTTGAGCGTGGTCTTGGGCCTTCCCTGCGTGCCGCTGGTCCCTTCGGGGCTGAAGATAAAAGGCGCGGCGGCGGGCATGGGGTCGATGATGGCGGGCGAGCGGCTGGGCAAGACCACAAAGCGCCCGCGCAGGTCTTGAGTGCGGGTGAAGACGCTGTAACTACCAAGGGGCTGCTGAGTATCGAGCAGGTCCAGCTTGCCGTCGTGGTCGCGGTAGATGCCGAGGTTCTTCTCGATAATGCCGCGCCGGAACTCACCGTCCGCGGGGCTGGAATCAGGGTTGGGGCCGAAGGGGTTGAAGCCTAGGTCTTCCAGTGCGTACTTGACCGACAGGCGCACGAAGGTGGCGGGGTCATCGGGGCTCAGGATCTTTTGGAAGTCAGCACCCGGCTTCAAGTGCGGGAAGAACTCGTAGGCCGGCGAGAAGCCGCGATAGGCAGGATCTGGCAGCGGCACGCTCAAGGGCGCGTCGTCGCTAAACAAGTTAGCCTGGGTCGCTGCCGTCACCAAGCCCGCTGGGAAGAGAACCTCAGCGCGTATATAGGCGTCCGGTACGATGATGTCGCCGCGATCCACGGTCAGGTTGTCTAGCGGCGTGCCAATGGTGAAATGCGCCCGGTCTTTCTCGCCCGAAGGATTGATCTCGTCGGGGATGCTGGTGACCGCGCCCTCGGAATACTGATAGCGGGAGTCCAAGTGGAAGGGGTCATCCGAATTGGCATCAGTCAGCACGGTGCGCACGGTGTACCTGCCCGTCAGACGCTTGGTCCAGGCATCCCAGCTATTCATGTAGCGATAGATGGGTCCTTTGATGGGCTGCACCGAATCCACGATCAGGCGATCGGGGCGCACAAAGTCAGCCGGCAGGGATGCGCGCGCGTTACCGAAGCCGTACTGGTCATCCCCCGCCAGGGGCAGGTCTACATGGGCGGTCCAGGTGCTGGCCCAGCCATCGACATATTGAAGCTTGAAGCGCTGCATGACAGTGGCATCGGCGTTGCCCGCGATGTTGACGAAAGTCTTGCCTCGATAAACAGGCTTGAGCCGCAGGCTGACCTGGGTGGCTCCCCCGGGCAGCTCAAAGACGCCAGGCTCACTTTCGGTTAGCACTGTCGAATTAGCCGGGTCAAAGGCCGTGAAATCTGGGTTGGGCGAGCCGTCGGGATAAGTGACACGGAAACGTGAGGCCGAACTGAACGTGAAGGGACCCGCCACCGGCGACTGGCCCGGCTGTGCGTCCAGATAGGTCACGCGTCCAACGCCGTGCGACGCCACCGAGCCGCCCAGACCTAGGAAGCCGCTGCTCTCGGCCTGCCAGCTGAACGAGGTCACTGCCCGCACGACGCTGCCCTCTTGCGGGAACTGGGTGCCAGCCATGTAGATGGGCTGATGGTAGTGGGTCACATGGCCCGCCGCGTTGGTGGCCCAGACATGCAGGTCGTTCAAGCCTCCGTGGGGCACGGGCACCTTCAGCTGCCAGAGCGCCGCGCCGTTCTTGTCGCCGGCGGTGTGCAGGATGCGCAGGTCCAGGGCCGTGCTGACAATGGCCCCGTTGTCGGCCTGGGCCTGGATCTTGACCAGGTGCGGCAGCCAGTCGCTGGCCGTGGCGGCCCCCTAGACGTTGGTCCCCTCCGAGGTGATGCCCACGACCTTGCCCTTGGGCGGATAGACCACGCTCAGCTTGGTCGGGTCATCCATCGCGGACAAGATAGCCCCCGTGGCGCCCGCCGCCCGGCCGCCCGTGGGGCCGCCCATGCCCGCCATCTGCACGAAGAAGGGCATCAAGGGCGCAGCAATGGCGCCCAGGTTGGTGGCGGACGAGCTGAAGTTGTCAGAATTGAGCGTCGTGCTGCCCTGGGCCCCGCCGATGCTCAGGCCGCCCCCGGACGCGAGCCCATTCCCCTCACCCATGCCCAGGATCGACGTCAGAAATAGGGGCGCCTGAACCAGGTAGCCCATGGGGATGAGGGCGCCCGCGATGATCAGGGGCCTCAAGATCAGGTCGCCATCGCTCAGGGTCAAACCCTCGACGTGCGACTTGATCTCCTGCAAGTCCTGGATCTGGGTGCGCAAGCGCCCCAGGTCGTCCTGCAGCTGACGGGCCCTGTCCAGGACCCGGCCCACATTCGCGTTATTTTTCGCCAAGCTCTGCAGGATGTCGCAACCGCCGGCATTGACGGCGCCAAAGCCGCAGAGCGAGCCGCCACCCATCTGCTGGCGCACATAGCCGCCCACGATGGGCGCAGAGGTCAGCGCAGAGTCCGCCAGCTGGTGCAGCTGGCACTTGAGGTAATCCATGCCCGCTTCGCCAAGGTAGCCGAGCGCCTGGCTGAAGGTGATGGCCGAGCTCGGGTCCAGCGCAACGGCCTGCGCGATCGCCTGGATGTCCAGCGCCGCATGATAGACCTCGGCGGCGGTCTGGAAGCTCGCCATCAGCTTCTCGTAATCCCTCACAAGCGGGCTCTGGCCCATGCTGAGGTTGTTGCCGATGAACTTGTTCAATCCCAGCGATGGGTACTGATTGAGCGCCGCCAAGGTGGACATGCCGCCCTCACCGAACCCGACCGCCCTGATCCCCGCCGTGGATCCACCAGCCGACCCTGCCGCCTGGGCCTGCTGGATATCGATCTTATTCGCCTCCGCCGCAGCCTCAGCATCGCCCTCTGTGCCGACATTGCTGGTCAGCTTACATATATTAAGGTTGATGCCCCCGCCAGACAGGTTGCTGAAGGCAGTGGCCATATTGATATTGAAGTCCGGCAGCATCGCGACATCCGGCAGGTAGCCCTTCCCTTTGCCGATCACGTCGCCAAAGCTGCCCAAGTCAAACGGCTTGCCACCGACGCCCAAGCCCTGCGGGAAGCTGAAGTTGCTGCTCAGATCCGAGGCATTGACCGGCGAATTAAAATCAGCCCCATTCGGTTTCCAGCTCGTATTCACCAGATTAGGCAGGTCCGGCATCTCAAAGGGCAATCTGAACGCAAAGCTATAGCTCTGATCCGCGCCCCCAGGGTTCTCTTGGTTATCGAGCTGCTTCTTAGAGAAACGGTCGACGCCCTTGACGATCTGAACAGTCTTATTCCCCGCCAGATCGAACCCTTCAACCTCAAATTGCAGGTTATCCGCGCCTACCCAGTCCTCATCGATCTCAAGATGCACAGCCCAATCGATCTTCAGAGCATCTACCGGGTCCATGTCCTCTTCGATAAGGACCAGCCCCATAGAATTCTTCACGCGCGCCTTCGCGCTTTGCATGGCTTCGGAAAATTTTACAGACAGGTCATGTTCGCCAGGTTCTGGAGAACCGCTCTTGTATTTTTTCTTCTCTAAATCACCAGTTCCATCATTTGTTTCTTCCCAACCTTCTTTATTTTCTTGTTCTTCAGAACTATTTAGTTGGGTCAACACCAAAAATGGACGCGTACGATCAAGATCAAATTCAAAAACTCTTGCATCACTTAAGTTATCTTTAAAATCACGCGCGCGGATAACAAATGAGTAACGCCCATCCGGCAAACGATTCATGTCGATAGGTAAGCCCGGGAAAGCGAGCAGATTAGTCGTTCCTGAAGTGCCAGGGGCTGGCGAAATAAGATTAAAGGGATAGCCCTCATCAATCCTTGTGGATTCTAAAAAAACACCAAACCATTCCGGAAAATACCGAAATGTCCCTATTGTATCGTCATACCAATTCGGTGCCAAAGTCAGTGTTGTAGAACGCACAGGGACTAAAACAGGTGTCGAATTTGGCGAAACAACTTCGATCCTGGCAAGACTTCCCTCAATTGACTTTACAAGAGTATCGTCATTTGCTGAGACCCGGAATTGGATAACTCCAGATGCCGGGGCGTAATTTAAATTAAGTGGTTCTTTGTGCTCATTGCCTCGCGCATCAGTCCAGCCCAGTACCGTCAAAGTTGGATTTGTTTCATCAAATAAAAAATCCAAAGGATTGAAAGTGTTTTCACATCCTAAAAGCATACCATCTAAGTCTTCAATACTTTGCTTTTCAATTCGACATTCAAAGTGAAGATGAGATCCATCCAACGAGTGACTTGCGTTTCCTGACTTACCGCTAAAGCCTATGACTGCCCCAACCGTAACGTCATCCCCTTCATTCACTCGAACTGTGCTCAAGTGTGCGTATACGGTAACTAAAGTTTTTGGTTCATTTTCCGTAGAATCAGGTAGTTCTTGCCCAATAATGACAAGCGAACCATATCCACTTGTTGCAGTAGCTTTATTGTCAACTCGCAAAACCCTGCCAGAAGCATTTGCACCAACAGGAATAAGCGATGGCTTCACCGTTGTATTTAGAAAAGCGGAAATATCAAGCCCATTGTGCACTTCACAAGTTGTGCCCTCACGGCCCGATTTAAATAAGCCCACTGGCGTAATCGGCCAGGCATTTTCACGGTGCCATTCATTACTCTCTTTTCTCCCCGGAGCATACTGCGGATCATTGTCGGAAACATTTAACGGAAAACTGTTCTCCCTAACAATCGGCCAAGGCAAAGCAAAGTCAGCCCTAGCGATACAGGAGTAAGAAAGTAAAATCATCATCGGCAGATTTTTTTTGAATCTTAAAATCAGACCGAGAAACTCTTTTTGTTGTATACAATTGAAGTTCAGGGCGCAGTACCCACAGAAACGCCATTGTCAGAATTTACTATGAACTGTTTCCCGTCCCTAGTCCGGCGTAACGGCTCACCGTAAACCCATCCCAATTCGCCCGAGAATTTTATTACTAAAGGCCATCTCAACAGAAAATCACTAGCATCTTTTTTCCCCATTCCTAACAAATACCCATATGAAATATTGTTATCAAATTTTGAATTTTCTTTTGCGTATTTTTTGTTGGCGTCCAGACGCTCTGCTTCCTTGATAATTTGTTTATAACCCGAATCAAATATTTTTCTATTTTCAATTCCGTTGAGAAAGCTTTTGCCATCAACAGACCGCGCAGTACGCGCGAGCACTAAATAGGTGGCATCGCTCTCTTCAAGCAGCCCCCCAATTCGAAGCCAACTGTCTTGCACGTTTGCATCAATTTTTGAGGGCAATTTTAGTTTTCGGCTCCTACGTGGTTTTTCGCCTGTCTTCAAATCAAATGCACCCACTACTAATTCCATTGAATGCCTGTCTAATGCATAGAGTTGTACACGATCTCCGGCAACCGTTGCATAGTCAACATTCCGAAGCCGAAAAACACTATCTCCTACAGGCGGCCAAATTATCACAGACGATGCGTCCTTATTTTTGTCAAACATTAGGATTACAACCCCATTGTCCGACACTCTGACCGCACGCAAATAACCGCGGTCCTTGATTTTCCGATCTAACTTCAATTTTCGTGTCAAGCCATTCGGTCCATAAAGATAGACACTACTTCCAGCCAGCGTCAGCCAGAGCCCGTTGTCCGAAAGGGTAATTCCACGAATATTCAAATCATCGCCGCCGTATTTTCTTTGGTCTGAATCAGTGATTTTGAGATATTCAAAATCATAGTAATCGTTAAGCCTGTAAGAAATGTGCCACTTGCCCTTTGGCATATCGTATTCATATTTCCCGTTTACTGGAGAAGTAAGATTCAAATAATCGCGAGTTTTGCCCTCAAAAAGATCTTCGTCATTTTGTGCCCCAAACATAAAGGTGCCACCACGACCTATCAGGTGCGTATCCTTCAAAAATCCAAAATCTTTCACAATTGATTTGTTGACATCTGAAGTAGCTGCATCTCTATCAAAAAAATCATACTCAACGACTGCAGCATTTGTTCTGCCACTCAAAATTGAAAATGCTAGGGACAGGATCCAAAACAATTTCATAACATCGCCTCCTGTATCACAACTTCCTCGATAGGTTTTTATTTTTTAAATAATTCATTTTCAATTTCACTATCAACTTTCACAGTATTCCACCGACTCCTCGCCGCCAACCCTTGCGTGCGGCTCTCCGCCTCACGCACAAACGGAACCGGGCCGCTGGTGTCCACGCTGAGCACCTTCGTGCTGCCGAACTCGACCTGGTCGCTGCCAGCCTGCGACTTGGACCGCTTGGCATCCGCCGGGATCTTGTCCTTGCCGCCGGGCCAGGCATCCGGGGAGAGATACTGCTTCTTCTGCATGATCAAGCCCGTCTGCCCATCGACCCATTCGACCTCTTCGGTCCAAGGCAGCTGCGGCTTGCCGTCGGCGCCGGGCAGGGGATGCGAGCGCAGGGCCTTGCTGCCGGGGGGGCCGTCGGCGTCGCGGTCCGTGGCGCGGTCGAAGGCGTTGGTCTTTTTCAGCTTGGCGATGC
>JANLXT010000135.1:0-5900 GCA_031365225.1 candidate division FCPU426 bacterium | reverse complement strand
GCTTGGCCAGGTCCACATAACGGCCCAGGTCGTATTCGACCGCGGCGCGCAGGTTGTCGATCTCTTCGATGCCCTTAAACTTGCTGCTGTCGATCTGGCCCATGCTGACAAAGATGAAGTTCTTAAACTCTTGCGTCTTGAACAGCTTGCGGATGCTGAAGATCGCGTGAATGCCAAGACCGCTGTACTTGTTGACCAGTAAAACGGCGGTGGGGCCCTCCGGCGACGCGGGGCGCTCTTCGGGCGCGACTTCGGGAAAAGGCAGGTTGACCAAGAGGTCGTCAAGGCGCTTAAGCGCCTTGCCCACCCCACGGTAATGCCGATGGATCAAGAGACAGACCGCGATAAAAGCGCCCGTGATGACCAACGTGGCCCAGCCCCCATGGCTAAACTTGATCACCGTGGTGGACACCAGGATCACCGTCGTGAGCACCGTGCCGATGCCATTGATCGCGAAACGATAACGCCAATCTTTGCGATCGTGGCGAACAGCCCACCAATGCTTGGCCATGGCAAACTGTGACAGTGTAAACGTGATGAACACGTTGATCGAATAAAGCACCACCAAGGTCGAAACCCTGCCCTTGGTGTACCACAGGGTCAGCAAAGCCGCGCCACCCATCAGCAAGACGCCATTCTGGCGGACCAGACGCACGGAAAGATTGGCAAAGCGGTGGGGCATCCACGAATCTGCCGCCATGTTTGACAGCACCGTCGGGCCAGCGATAAACCCAGCTTGAGCCGCGACAAAGAGCAGCAAGCCTTCCGAAACAAGCGTGACATAGATCAAACCCTTGCCGACAGGGACGCCCCAAAGCATCCACGTGCCAAAGACATTTTCGGTCAACACGGCGTTCATGGTCTTGCCTTCGATGTGACGCACGTCCCACAACATGTAGCAGAGCAAAACACCGCCGGCCGTAAAGGCTAGCGACAGGGCCATGTAGATCATGGTGCGCTTGCCCGTCTTGACCCGTGGCTCAGCCAACGTATTCATACAATTGGCCACGGCCTCGATGCCCGTGTACGTGCCGCCACCCAAACTGTAAGCCGTGACCAACACCAAAAAGAGCCCGAACCAGCCCTCTTGGCCACCGACCATGCCGCGCGTCTCGACAACCGCCTCGTGCACGATACCCGGCAGCTCGTGCCCGTGGCTGAAAACGCCATAGACGATGAGTAGAAAATGAGTGGCGACGAACACCAAAAAGATCGGGGTCAAGATCCTGATCGACTCTTTGACCCCGCGCATGTTCAACCAGATGAGCAGCGCGATGAAAAAGGTGGCCACCGCGACCTTGTTGTCGGCCCAACGGATGGGCAAAAAGCTAAAGACCGCGTCCACGCCGGCGGCGATCGAGATCGAGATGGTCAGGATATAATCCACCACCAAGGCCGAACCACAGATGAGCCCCGCGCGAGCGCCTAAGAGCTTGCTGACCACCGCGTAACCCCCGCCGCCGTGGGGAAAAAGCTCGATGATCTGGTTGTAGCTAAAGCTGATGATAAGCACGGTGATTGCCGTCGCCACCGCCAGATAAAGCGCCAAATGCTCGTGACCATGCCCCAGTGCCCTGAAGGCTTCTTCGGGTCCATAGGCCGACGACGAAAGGCCGTCCGCACCCAGGCCGACCCAGGCTAGAAACGCGACCAGGCTGAGCTCTTGAAAGACCTTGGCGTCGAGAGGGTTTTTGCCCTTACCAAATAAAAATTCCGCGATTGTTTTGACCATGGGTATTTGGGCCTACCAGCGAGTGTCGTTTAAAAGGTGCTGCTTTACATAGTCGTCGACCGCGTCTTCGAGCGAGCGGATCGGCAAGAGACCCACAATCTGCCTTAGCTTGCCCATCTCGGCGCGAGTGTGGTACTGGTACTTGCCAGCCAGCTCGGCGGGCATGTCGATGTAGTCGACCTGGAGTGGCTTTCCCAGCGCGGCAAAGACCGCCTTGGCGAGATCATTCCAGCTGCGCTCCTGCCCCGAACCAAGATTATAGATGCCATTGATGCTGCGGTCATCCAAGAGCTTCATCAACACAGCCACCGCGTCCTTGACATAGATAAAATCACGCGTCTGCTCGCCGTCCTTGATATCTGAACGGCCCGACTTAAAGAGCTGTAATTTGCCCGTGCTTTGGATCTGCAAGACCGCCTTGTCCACCAGCGATCGCATGGGGCCTTTGTGCGCCTCATTAGGACCGAAGACATTAAAGAACTTGAGCCCAGCGATGCGATCCAAGACGCCCTCATCCAGCGCCCACAGATCCATCAAGTGCTTGCTGTAGCCATACATGTTGAGGGGTTTGTAATTGGACAGCAGATTCTCGTCGTCTAAAAATCCTAATTTGCCATCGCCATAGGTCGCGGCCGAAGACGCGTAGATAAAGCGCACCCCTCGCTCAAGGCACCATTCGGCCAGCACGCGGGTGTATTGAAAATTGTTGCGATAGAGATAGTCGGCGTCGGTCTCGGTGGTCGAAGAGCAGGCCCCCAGATGGATCACCGCCTCGACCTCTTTGCCGTCGCCCAGCCCGCCGCCCACCAGTTGCTCTAAAAAGGCGTCTTTGTGGACGAAGTCGAGATAGCGCTTCCCTACCAAGTTCTTCCATTTTTCGCCATTACCCAGACGGTCAACCACGATCACGTCATGCTGACCGCGCGCGTTGAGCGCGGCGAGAACGCCGCTACCGATGAAGCCGGCGCCGCCGGTGAGGATGATCATTGGGACCTCGGAGTGTGAGAGCGACGAGAGGGGCCATGGCAGGCCATGGCCTCACGCCATGCCTGCGGCATGGTTCTTAGTTTTTGGACAAGACCTTCTTTAGATATTGGCCTGTATATGATTCTTTGACCTTCGCCACCGCTTCGGGCGTGCCTTGCGCGACGATGCGACCGCCGCCACCGCCACCTTCGGGACCTAAGTCCACGACCCAATCCGCCGCCTTGATGACATCTAAGTTGTGCTCGATGACCAGCATGGTGTTGCCCGTGTCGACCAAGCGCTGCAAAACACCCAAGAGACCGCGGATGTCCTCGAAATGCAAGCCGGTGGTAGGCTCGTCCAAGATATAAAGCGTGCGTCCCGTGGCACGCTTGGCCAGCTCGGTGGAGAGCTTGACCCGCTGGGCCTCGCCCCCCGACAGCGTCGTGGCCGATTGGCCCAGCTTGATGTAATCCAGGCCCACGTCCCGCAAGGTCTGCAAGATACGTTGCACCAAGGGCACCGCGTCAAAAAAGACCAAGGCCTCACTGACGATCATATCTAAGACCTGGGCGATGTTCTTGCCCTTGAAAGTCACCTGCAGGGTCTCGCGATTGTAGCGTTGCCCTCGGCACGTCTCGCAGGGCACATAGACGTCTGGCAAAAAATGCATCTCGATCTTTTTGATGCCATCGCCCTGACAGCCCACACAGCCCCCGCCCTTGACGTTAAAGCTAACACGACCCGGCTCATAGCCCCGCTCTTTGGCCTCACGCGTGGCGGCAAAGAGCTTGCGGATCTCGTCAAAGACACCGGTGTAGGTGACAGCGTTGCTGCGTGGCGTGCGTCCGATGGCGCTCTGGTCGATGTTGATGACCTTGTCTATCGCCTCGGCCCCCTTGAGGGAACCATAGCCCGGGGGCTGATAGCGCGTCCGAAAGAGCTGATGCTTGAGCGCGGGGACCAGGCTGTCCTCGATCAAGGTCGACTTGCCAGAGCCCGACACTCCCGTCACCGCCACAAAACATCCCAGCGGCACCCGCAAGTCCACGCCTTTTAAGTTGTTAAGCTTGCAGCCCGCTAGCTCTAAGGCTTTGCCGTTGCCAGGCCGACGCGCCTTGGGTATCTCGACCTTGCGTTTGCCGCTTAGGTATTGGCCCGTCAAGCTCTTGGCATTGCGCATCACATCTTTGGGCGTGCCCGCCGCGACCACCCGCCCGCCATGCACACCCGCGCCCGGCCCAATGTCAATCAGCCAATCGGCTTCGAGCATGGTCTCTTGGTCATGCTCGACCACCAAAACCGTGTTGCCCTGATCCCGCAAACTGCGCAGCGTGTTGAGCAAGCGCGTGTTGTCCCGCTGGTGCAAGCCGATGGACGGCTCGTCCAAGATATAGAGCACCCCCACCAACGTGGAACCGATCTGGGTCGCCAGATGAATGCGCTGCGCTTCGCCACCCGAGAGCGTGCCCGAGGCGCGATCCAGCGTCAGATACTCGAGCCCCACATCCTTTAAAAAACCTAGCCGCGCGCGTATCTCTTTAAGGATAGGCTTGGCGATGGTCTTGCGTTGGCCCTCTAACTTGAGCACGTCAAAGAAAGCCAGCGCCTGCCCGACACCCAGCTCGGTCGCTTGAATGATATCTTTGCCGGCAACCTTGACGGCCAGGCTCTCGGGCCGCAGGCGCCTGCCCCCACAGGTGCGACAGGACACTTCGCGCATGTAGGTCTCGATCGACTCACGCACGGCGTCGCTCTCACTCTCGGTGTAGACCCGCGTCAGGCGTGGAACCACCCCTTCAAAGCGACCTTGGTACTCGTAGTCCGCGTCCCCTTTTAAAAACTTCATGGGAAAACGCAGGTCGCCCGCCCCGTACAAGAGCACTTTGACAAATTCTGGCTTGAGATGTTTCCAAGGGGTGTCGAGCGAAAACTTGAAATGCCGCGCCACGGCCGCGAGCATCTCTTGCAGATAGACCTGATTGGGCCCCGCCCACGGCTCGATGGCGCCTTGGCGCAAAGAACGCTCGGGCTCGATGACAAGATCGGCCTCAACTTCCATGCGCGAGCCAAGCCCCGTGCACGACGGGCAAGCGCCATGAGGATTGTTAAAAGAAAAGCTGCGCGGCGTCAGCTCCTCAAAGCTGAGCCCGCAATGCGCGCAGGCCAAGTGCTCGCTAAAGAGCAGCAGGCGCTTGTTGACGCCGGTCTTTTGTACGCCGCCCTCAGTATGCGTCTCGACCACGGCCGAGGGATGGCTGAATCCCGCTGGCAGGCCATCCACGCAATCGACCAAGACCACGCCCTTGCCCAAGCGCAACGCGGTCTCGAGGCTGTCGGCCAAGCGCTTGGCCGCGTCCGCCTTGACCACCAGACGATCCACAACCACTTCGATATCGTGCTTTTGATTTTTAGCAAGGTCGGGGACTTCGCCGATGGGATAGACCTGTCCATCCACGCGCGCGCGCACAAAACCCTGGCGCGCGGCCTCTTCGAGCACTTTCTTAAATTCGCCTTTGCGGGCGCGGGCTAAAGGCGCCAACAATTGCAGTTTGGTGCCCTCGGGCAGCGCCAAGACTTGGTCTAAGATCTGGCTGACGCTTTGCGCCTTGATCGGACGGCTACAATTGTGGCAATGCGCGTCGCCACAGCGAGCAAAGAGCAAGCGCAGGTAATCGTAGATCTCGGTGACCGTGCCGACCGTCGAGCGCGGGTTGCGTCCGTGCGTCTTTTGCTCGATGGCGATGGCGGGTGAGAGACCCTCGATCGAATCGACATCGGGCTTGTCCATCTGGCCCAAGAACTGGCGCGCATAGGCCGAGAGACTCTCGACGTAGCGCCGCTGGCCCTCGGCGTAGATGGTGTCAAAAGCCAGCGATGACTTGCCCGACCCAGACAGCCCGGTGATCACCACCAATTTGTCGCGCGGGATCTCTAGGCTGATGTCCTTGAGATTGTGCTCGCGAGCGCCTTTGATAGAGATAAAACCTCGGCTCACTTATCAACCTTTCGCCCCGGCATCTGCCCCAAAGCCAGCTTTGCCAAGGTGTCGCGGGCAACTTGCCGGGTGATGTCTTCTTTAGCGCGGACCAAAACGCCTCGCCAATACATCGTGGCGTCCGCTTGATTGCTATAACGCAAGATCAGATTGCCCACCATGCGCAGCAGCATGTCAGACACATCGGGGCGCTCTAGCTCAGAA
>JANLXT010000124.1:0-7324 GCA_031365225.1 candidate division FCPU426 bacterium | reverse complement strand
GCGGGCGAGAAGTCGACCCAGGTCTATGGCCCCGACGTGTGGTTGCCCGAAGAGACGCTCACCGTCTTGCGCGACTTCGTGGTGTCCATCAAGGGGCCGCTCACCACCCCGGTGGGCGGCGGCATCCGGTCACTCAATGTGGCGCTGCGCCAAGAGCTGGATCTTTACGCGTGCGTTCGGCCGGTGCGTTATTTTAAGGGCATCGGATGTCCCGTCAAACAGCCTGAGCTCCTTGACATTGTTATTTTTAGAGAGAATACCGAAGATGTCTATTCGGGTATTGAATGGAAAGCCGGGAGCAAAGAGGCTAACAAGCTTATTGAGCTGATTGAAAAGAAGTTCGGAAAAAAAATTAGGGCCAATTCAGGGATTGGGGTCAAACCTGTGTCCGAGTTTGGCAGCAAGCGTTTGGTGCGGCGCGCTATTCAATTTGCTTTAGACAAAGGGCGTCGCAATGTGACGTTGGTCCACAAAGGCAACATCATGAAATTCACCGAAGGCGCGTTCCGGGATTGGGGATATCAACTCGCCGTTGAAGAGTTTGGTGACAAGATCGTGACCTGGGATCAAGTGCAAAAGAATCATGGTGGCAAGGTGCCCGCTGGCAAGCTCTTGGTGCAGGATGTGATTGCGGATAGCATGTTTCAGCAACTATTGCTGCGTCCCAATGAGTACGATGTTCTCGCCACGCTCAACTTGAATGGTGATTATTTGTCGGATGCTAGCGCCGCTCAAGTGGGTGGTTTAGGAATGGCGCCAGGAGCCAATATCGGTGACAAGGCGGCTATCTTTGAAGCGACCCACGGAACCGCGCCTAAGTACGCTGGTTTAGATAAAGTGAATCCAAGCTCGGTGATCTTATCTGGCGTCATGATGTTTGAGCACATGGGCTGGGATGAAGTCGCGCAACGCATTGTCAGTGGAATTGATAAGACCATCAACGCACGCACGGTGACCTATGATATCGCGCGGGGTATGGATGGCGCCAAAGAAATCAAGTGCTCTGAATACGCCAACGAGATAATCAAAAATCTTTAAGCGGTAAGCACGCCTGCATAATTAGATCACGCGCAAGGGCGGATGCGAATCCGCCCTTGCGCGTTTAGAGTGAGGGATCATGCGTAAGACAAAAATAGTTTGTACCCTAGGACCGGCATCCGAGAGTTCCGCCATGATGATGGCGCTTCTCGAGGCGGGCATGGATGTCGCGCGTATCAACATGTCGCACGGCACCCAAGCGGGACACGCGCGCGTGATTAAACGCTTGCGTGCGGCAGCCACAAGTTTAGGGCGGCGCGTTGCGATTCTTTTAGATTTGCAGGGGCCTAAAATCAGGGTGGGTCGTATCGAAGGCGGCAAAGTTGCCTTAGTGAGTGGAAGGCCATTGATCCTATCCAACAAGCTTTGCGAAGGGACGGCCGAAAAAGTTTTTACACAGTATCGCGATTTACCCAAAGATGTTCGTTCAGGTGACCGCGTTCTCTTGGACGACGGCAAGCTGAGCCTGCGCGTCGACAGTGTGCGCGGCGGAGATGTTTACACCACGATCGAGCAAGGTGGTTGGTTGTCTAGCAACAAGGGGATGAATCTTCCGGGTGTTAGTCTGAGCACACCATCGGTAACTGCCAAGGATTTGGCGGACCTGCGTTTTGGTCTTTCTGCCGGCGCTGATTATGTGGCGCTCTCTTTTGTTCGGCACGCAGATGACGTCGCACGAGTGAAAAAATTGATCACGCGCGCTGGGTACAATGTTCCAGTGATCGCCAAGATCGAAAAACCTGAGGCGTTAGAGCATCTTCGGGCAATTGTACGGATCAGCGACGGGGTCATGGTCGCGCGTGGCGATCTTGGGGTTGAGTTGGATCTAGAGCAAGTGCCGATGGCCCAAAAAGAGATCATCAGTCAGGCCAATCAACAGGGATGCATCGTCATCACCGCCACCCAAATGTTAGAGTCGATGACAGAGGTGGCAAGCCCGACCCGCGCCGAGGCGAGCGATGTTGCCAACGCCATCTTAGATGGAACAGATGCGGTCATGTTGTCTGGCGAGACGGCGGCGGGAAAGTATCCGGTGGAGGCCGCTTCGACGATGGCGCGTCTGTGTGTGGCCACCGAGAGCTCTGCCGAATACCGTCGCTTGAATGGCATGGCGGATCTCTCTCGCCCAAGTGGTTATCGCAGCATCTCGGACGCGGTCTGCTTTGCCGCGCGCGCAGCGACCGAAGACCTTCGTATTCGCGCTCTTATATGTTTTTCTCAGGCAGGCGATACAGCGCGGCTCTTATCAAAGACTCGTCCCGAAGTTCCGATCTATATGTTCAGTCCGCTCAAGGGTACATTGGATTGCTCGACGCTTCTTTGGGGCGTTGAAGGCCATCGCTCCCCACGCGCGCGGAATTCTGATGTTCTTTTTAGATTGGCCTGTGATGAGTTAAAACGTAGCAAACGGGTCGCAAAGGGTGACACAGTTGTGTTGGTGTCTGGTACGCCACTTGGGCACTCGGGAAGCACCAATATGCTAAAAATTCACCAGGTCGACTAATTTTACAATATGAAACTTTATATGCTTTGATGTGCATATTTTGCTAAAAATCCTTCGAAAAAGAGCTTTGGTCACCAAAAAGTGTTTGTTGACAGTATTTTCTAGCTTGTGCTATTCTTAGCCAAGAAATTACAACACTGTTTCATAATTTAAAGTCGCTAAAAATCCATACGGGGGAAGAGCAATGCGTTGTAGTCGCGTTGTTTTTTTCTCTGCTGTTCGCATGTGGAGTCATTTTGAGTCCCATACGCAATCCGACGCGCTCACTAATACTTAGCCTGCTTGTATTTATATGCATGGGTGTCAATTCTGTGCAGGCAGCCCCGTGTCTTGATGACAGGGACTGTGCCAATTCTGTGTGGGGTAATTCAGCGACTTGGGGACAGGCACCTGCTCCTCCCGCAAATCACTTCAATTTTCCAATTCCAATCGGCATGGGTGCTCGCGCGATCGGCATGGGTGAAGCCTTTACAGCCCTGTCGGACGAGCTTTCGGGCATTTGGTACAATCCAGCTGGTCTGACACAGATGGATAAGAACGAAATTTATTGGATGGGTGGAGATCGATTGGTCGATGTGCCCTTCACCGGATTCTTTGCGGCAAGCTATATCCTTCAAAACCACATGGTATTTGCTCTCTCCTATCAACGGCCTTTTCATCCGACAGGCGCGTTTCCAGATTTGATCGCTGGTACCTACAATAATTTCTCAAAATGGACGGGCAGTGGCTCGCCTACGTTGACTATTCCGGGCGTTCCTGGACAACGTATCCGCTTTAGTGATATCACCGATACCGCGATTCAAGATTTTCTAAAGAAGGCCTACCGCGCCTATATAAATACAGCCTTTCAAGAGAACGCGATGGTATTCACCTATGCCACGCCTTTATCGCCCGACCAAATGTTGTCCATGGGAATTAACGTTAAGTACCTAGTGCAAGATCAAGCGTATGCAGCTGATAAAGTTCTATTAAATGAGGTTGGTGGCTGGGGCTTGGACATGGGTCTCATGTACCGTATCCCCTTGCGGCGGTATGGGCGCGAGTGGTCCTTTGGTCTAAACCTGCGTGACATCGCGGGCCAAGTGCGGTTTACCGGCGGACTAGGCACAGGGCGAGAAGTGACCTTGGCGCCCATCACCACCTTTGGAACTGCGTGGAAGACAAACGAATACTTCTCCAAGAGCAAGCTCAACCTTGCGATGGATTTTATCTACGTGAACGACCCTGCCTTTGATGATAACGCAAATCGCCGCCTGTATTTGGGCGGAGAAATGTGGTTTTTCAAAGACCGCATCGCTCCGCGGATGGGCTACAGCATGTTGTTTAATCGCCAGCTTTCGCGTCCCAGCATGGGCATCAGCTTCCGCTATCTCGTGGGACTGGATTATGCTTTTTTGTTTCCGGGTGAAAATGAAGAGGCGACCCATTGGTTTAATCTCAATTACCGTTGGGGTGGTATTCGTAAACAGATCCCGACCCCTGATGTTAGCGTAACCGTGGACCCACCGATTTTTGCGCCACGCCGGGGCGAGTTCGCCACATTCACTCTCAAAGCGGATGCGCCCAACGGCGTTGAACGGTGGTCGGTGACTATTATTGATCGCAATAACATGGTCGTAAAAGTCTATCAGGATCGCGGCGAGCCACCTTCGCAGATCATCTGGGGTGGTGAAGATAAGGTTTATCGTCCTTTGCCGGATGGCGAGTACACCTATCTTTTCTCCGCGACAGATAACGAGGGGGCTTCATCTTCGACACCCGTGCAAACACTCAAGATGTACACACCTCGCGAGCCCGAAGTGGCGCGCGATAGCGTGGACGCTTTGATGAAGTTGATTAAGGATCAAGAGGTTAAAGAAGAGGCGCAGGATGATTTAGCTCAAGCAGACGCAAAAACAGCGTTGACTGCAGTGCTTACCAAAAAAGACATGAACCAAGGCTTGGTGGATGTCGCCATAGAACCGGTGGCACCCGTGGCGCTGACGCCCTTGGCCGAAGCCAGGGCCGACGCAGGGGCTTTTAGCTACCCCCGTGTGGATAGCGCGCCCTTTGTTAAGAGTGGCATTCAAAATGGTCTTGATGGAAAACCAGTCTTCAATATTGACTACACTTCGCGCGAAGAACAGCCGCGCTTTATTTTGAGAGACATCGCAGATCTGGCAAAGCGGGCGGCAGAGGACGCGGGGCTTGCGGTAGCACGCTATCAAGTGACGGCTACGTATGGCAGTCGCCAGATTCGTTTGATCGCACCCGCCAGCTCTGTGCTCAGTTTGCAGCGGGGGCATATCAGTTCACAACAATTTTTAGAGACGAGCGCTATCACGCTTGATGGCGCACCACTCAGCCCGGCGTATCGTTGATCGCCCAGAGGTATTGAATGTATTCTAAAAATAGGCTGATTCAATCAATGGCCGTAGCGGTCTTTATGTCCTTTGCCGCGCAGGCGCAGGCGGCCTTTGATAAAGGCGGAGTTCTCGGTGTGGGAGCTCGCGCCATGGGCATGGGTGGCGCGTTTGTAGGCATTGCTGATGACGCGACTGCGATTCAATGGAATCCAGCCGGCTTGGTGCAATTACCCCGTATGGAGTTGTCCGCTTATTTTGCCCCCTTGCTCAATGGCAAGGAGTACTACACCTCTGGCGCGTTTGTGATGCCCTTTTTAGAACAAACCGCATTGGGTTTTTCAATTGTTTCGCTTTACCATGACACAGGTAATGACACCACGCGCGCTTCAGAGAACACCTATTACCTTTCGATCGCGACGCCGCTCAATGTAGAAAAAACTGTGAGTTTTGGCGTCAACATGAAATTCTTGCAGTACGATTCACAGGCATCCGCTCGATTGAGCAGCGGTCAAGTGATTGAGGCCAAAGCGGGTGCGCTGGGTATGGATCTTGGTGTTTTGTACCAGATTCCGTTGCCGGCGTTCGGAAAAAAAGTTAGCCTCGGATTTTTGGCCCAAGATCTTGACACGGTTTTACGTTGGCAATCTGGTGTCGAAGAGCGGGTACCGCTGCTCATTGATTTTGGTGGCGCCTATTGGATAGAAGAAAACCTTGCGATTGATGTGGAATATTCTTTCTTTAATGACAGCAACATCAGTGGCAAGCCGTTGGGGACGACGCTCACGGATACCGCGACGGGTCGCACGATTACTTCGTTAGAGCCGCAACAGCACCGTCCCCATGTTGGTATTGAGGGTTGGTTCTTTAACGACCACCTAGGGTTGCGTACTGGTTACACTGGCTTTGCGACGACGGCCGACCGCTTTACCGCGGGTGTTAGCTACAAAGAGAGCAGCTTTAGCGTGGATTACGCCTACATGGGTCATGCCGAACATTTGGGAGATTCGCATCGGCTTTCTGGCAATGTTAAGTTTGGCGAAGGGGGCGAACGCCCTCGTGTGGTTGCTTTAGTTAACCCTCCCGCCAATCTGGGTGCTCGGCCTGCCAACAATCAGGTCACTTTAATTTGGGACGCCAGCCAAGATCCGCATGTGACTGGCTACACCATTTACATGAGCCGCTCGCCAGGTGGCAGTTTCGTCCCTGTGCAAAAACGGCTCAAAGAGAACCGCGTCATTGTGGATGGGTTGACCAACGGTACTCGCTATTATTTTGTCGTGACCTGCCTCAACAATTCGTGGCCCGCGGTCGAGTCCGCGTATTCGCAAGAAGTATCCGCGGTTCCTGCTCCGATTATTCAAGGGGCGCCTGTCATGGGTGGCCAAGTTAGCAATGACGCGCCTGCGAACAACTTTGTCTCCGATGTTTCTGGGTGGGCAATTCCGACAGGGAATTTGGTCGGATATAACCTTTACATGTCCGAGACTTCTGGAAGTGGGTACAAAAAGGTCAACGAGGGCCCGATCACTAAGCAGAACTTTGTAGTGAAGGGCCTCGAACCTAACAAGCGTTATTACTTCTACATAACATCGCTCACAATTGATAATCCTCCGACGGAAAGCCGTCCCTCGAGTGAGTTCAGCAAGATTTCAGTGCCAGATGCTGAGCTTCCAGTTCAAGCGCCAGCACCAGGCGCGGCACCAGCTTCGGTGGCACCATGATCCGCGGTCTTTATACTTCGGCATCAGGCATGAATGCCGAGATGACACGCCAAGATGTGGTTGCCAATAATCTTGCTAACGTTGGGACGGTTGGCTTTAAAAAGGACAAAGCTATTTTTGCGGCTTTCCCTGATCGGCTTTTGAGCCGTATTCATGACCGCTTGCACGGGGGTGAGTCGCGGCCGTTCTTGCGAAATGAAGGCGTTCAGCCAATTGGCAATGTTGGTCACGGGACGAGCTTGGTTGGAGTGCAGACTTTCTTCTCAGATGGCAACGCTACGCGAACGGATGCTCCCTTAGATTTGGCGTTACGCGGGGACGCATTGTTTACTGTTGAACGCGGGGATGGTAGCCGAGCTTATACGCGCAATGGCCAGTTCACTTTGGACGCAAGTTCGCAACTTGTGACAAAAGCGGGGGACGTTGTCTTGGCTCAAGGTGGCCGCCCGATTGTGATTCAGGGATCCGAAGTGGTCGTTGATCACGCGGGTGTGGTCCATGTGGACGGGCGAGACGCCGGTAGATTGCTTTTGGCCAGGTGGGAGCCCGCCCGCTTTGAAAAGTTGGGAGAAAATCTTTTTCTGGCCAAAGAAAATCTGATTGAGGCGGTGGCGGTGGACGAACAAATCCCACAAAGCGCTGAAGTTTGGCAGGGATTCACCGAAGAGTCGAACGTGTCGGTGATTGAGGCGATGGTCGACATGATCACCGTGATG
>JANLXT010000119.1:0-1468 GCA_031365225.1 candidate division FCPU426 bacterium | reverse complement strand
GATCGAGATATTTTTGGCGGCGTTTGCGGGGGTCGTAATTCTCAAAGTCGCTGTGCTTTTGGATCAAGACACGTTGTTCAGTCTCGCCGACCGTGTCGGCCCGGCGCTCGTAGCTTAGCTTGGATTGCTTGCCCAGGTCGTATTCGACACCCACGGACGTGTTGAGCTCGGTGCCTTTTTTGGCTTTGTCTTCTTGCAAGATGCCACCCAGACCGACCCACCAGCGCTCACCCACATACTTGCCGGCGCTCACTTCGACCAGTGAGCGGGATTTTGCGGAGCCGGTCTCACCTTGAGCGTTGCTGCCTGGCTCGGGCGTGCCGCGCGCCAAGGCGTCTTCGACCACGCCCAATTTCATGCCGACATCATCGACCCAGCCTGTGCGGCGCAGGCCTTTGCTGAGCAGCCCCGCGGTGACCTTGCCTAAAAGATTGCCGACGCCGACCTGGGCTTGGTTGCCCGTGACATCAACACCTAAGCCTGCCAACGACGCCATCTGCGCCTGCGACAAGCCACTATCGTTAGAGCTAAAGTCCACATTCACGCGGCCTAGCTCACCCTTAGCATGGATGTAGACGATGCGGTCCCGCCCGGCACTCTCGCCAGCGACCTGCGCGTTGCGCAAAGTGCGCTGGCCCCAGATGTCGACAAAGGGCGGAGCCTCGGCTTGGAAATCGATGATGCTCACCTTTTCACTGGGCACCAAAAAGTTGGCGGTCAAAAACTGCAGGCTTCCCTTTTGTACCTTCACCCTGCCTACAAGGCCCCGCTCGGCGCCACGGCCCAAGAGCCGAATGCCTTTCTCGCCCGCGTCGATGTGCACCCGCGCGTTGTCGGTCTCGACCTGCGTGCCTGGGGCGGGCTTGAGCAAAAGATCCCAGCGCAGACGCTCGGTCAGCGCCTCGGCGTCTGGGCTAAGCGCTTGAGCGCTACCACGCCCCCACACCGGCGGCCACTGCACCGAACCCTGTTCCAACGCAAAAGTACCGTTAAGACGTGGCTCATCCCAATCGCCCGTCACCCCGATGTCGGGGCGCGCGAGACCTTTGGCAAAACGCAAGTGTGGATTGTGCGTCAAGAGCACGCCGGCTTTGGAGCCCCGCAAACGTAGATTCATCTGCCGCGGAACAAAGCGATCCAAAACCATGCCGGGCCGCTTCGCGTCCGCATGCTCAATCACCACACCCCGACCCTCTGCTTGCCAGCCCTCAAGTGTTTGTACCGCCAACTGGTTTTTGTCCACCCGCAAGCGCGCTCTTACTTTATCGAGCGGGGCCAAAAGCCAGGCCAGCTTGAGCGTTCCCTCTTCCATCTCAAGGCTCGCATCCAACTCAGGATCGTCCGGCGTGCCTGTGACCCGCGCCTTGACCCGCATGGGGCCCTTGGCGCTTTCCACCCAATCCATGTAGTCCAAGAGCGCCAGGTCGGCTTGCGAGAAATCTATCTTCAGTTCCATAGGCGGCCAAGT
>JANLXT010000117.1:0-1233 GCA_031365225.1 candidate division FCPU426 bacterium | reverse complement strand
CGTCCGGATCAATCAAGCCTCCCACCCATTGAGGGGCCCGGGCTGCGCTACCGCCAGGGACCCAATCTGTGTCGCGGGCCACGCAAGGGGCTGGACAGCTCAATTCGCTATCGACCTCGACCGCGGTCTCGGTGACTTGCTGCGGCTGGGCCAGAGCGCCGCTCTTGGCTGTGACCCAGTCCGGCTTGGCTTGGGGGGCAGAGCGCGCGGGTCGATCCCGCTGCGGCACCGAGATCAGGGGCGCGGGCGCCAGCTCGATATCCGTGACAAAGGCCGTCTGGCGCTCGCGCCAAGTCAGCCACAGAGCCAAGCTGCCAAAAAGAACCAGGTGCAGGGCAAGCGAAGCGCCCAGATTTCGTAGCGCGGCGCGATCCATGCCCATGGTGAGCGCGACGCTCATCTAGCGTTCCGCCGCCAGGGCTACTTTGACTACACCGGCCCGTTTGATCGCGTCGAGCACTTCAACGACGCGCCCATACGGCAGGCCTTTGTCGGCGGCCAGGGTCACGCGCAAGCCGGGATTCAGGCCCGCTTCGCGCTTAAGATTTTCTAGCAAACCCGCTTGGTCAACAGCCTGCTTCATCAGAAGGATCTCGCCGTTCAACATCAGCGTCACCGTGAGGGCGCTGGTAGCTTGGGCTTCCCCGCTGGCGGCCTTGGGCAGATTCACCTTCAAGCCTGCTTCACTGATAAAATTTGCTGTCACCATAAAGACGATCAAGAGCACCAGTACCACGTCCACCAACGGCGTCACGTTGATACCGGTAACGATCTCAAGGTCTTCTTGCTGTCGGCCCCCGCCCGCCATCAGCGCGCTCGTTTGCCGATATGCTTGGCGTGCGCCACCACCACCCGCGTCACTGCGTCAGCGTTGGCGAGGGCCCCTCGCAACTTAGACAAAAAGTAGTTGTTGGCGATGACTGCCGGGATAGCGACCAAGATGCCAAACGCGGTGGCGACTAAAGCCGTCGAAATGCCCGCCATGACGACAGACGCGCCACCCGCGCCACTCATGGCCAGATCATTGAAAGCCTTGATGATGCCCAGCACCGTGCCAAAGAGCCCCACAAAAGGTGCGTTGTTGCCAAGGGTCCCCAGCACAATAAGATTTTTTTCTAAGACCTGCCGCTCGCGGATGACACGCACGCCCATCAGCTCTTCGGCGCTCTCGGCGCCTTGGCTTAAAGCGTTCAGACCCGCCTCGGCCACCCTGCCTTCCACGCCCCCCGTCTG
>JANLXT010000103.1:0-4108 GCA_031365225.1 candidate division FCPU426 bacterium | reverse complement strand
GGTGGGCGATCAAGCGGCCTTGAGGGGCCTTTGGTGCTGCAGGACCCGGTCCCGCATAGCCTTAAGGTCTGCGTCCGTCCGACATTTCTCTCGGAAGGCGGCATAACCCAGCTGCTCGATCTCGGCAGAGACGCTGCTCTTCCACTCGCGAACCTCCAAGAGGCTCTGGGGCTCGTGGATCGTCGGTTCATTCGACATACAGCAGCTCCAGTGGGGAGTATATCACCATGGGATAATGATAGCCTTCTTCTAGATTGAGAGCCGCCACTTTGGCGCGCCGGCTCACGTTGGCAAGGTGGCGAAAGTTCCAGATGGTCGTGTCGAGGTAAAGGCGCAGGCGCTTCATGCCCCATTTTACCCTCAAAACGACCCATCAACGCAAGGGCGTGCTGCTCGAAAACAAGGCCCTGGCGCCCAGATTGTGGACCAATCCCTGCAAAGGCTGAACCAGGAGTGGACAGAACTTACACCCGTTCTTGTAACACAACCTCGCGGATACAAGGACATTGGTATCAAGGCAGACAACGAAGGCCCTATTTTTCAAATGGACCGCCAAAGTCCTTCGGAGACAAACCTTTTTTCTTAACTTGCTTGCGCGCTTCCATCGCCAATTCTTCAAAATTTCGGCGCGCCTTGTATTGCCGAAAAGTCTCGCGCAACAAATCGCTGACGGTGCGATGTTCCGCTTTGGCGACCTGTTCGACTTCGCGCACCATGTCTTTGGGCAATGAAAAAGTGATCGTTTTGGCGCTGGCCATGGAACCTCCAATAAGAATATTTCTTAATAAATCTTAAAGACAGAGGCTCGTTTCGTCAAGGGGTGTCGCCAGCACCAGCAAAGGCGGCCTGACGGCCGCCCAGCTCAAGCAGACCCTGCCCTCCTGGCGCACCAAAACAACGCGCAACACCTTCTACAAGGCCGCGTGCTCTGCGATTCAAGGCATCAAGGCTGACAACAAGAGAGCTTTACGACGGGAAACACGGGAAGCAATTTTCAGAGAGCCTGCCCTGAGCTTGCCGAAGGGCCGAAGGGCTCGAGCAGTTCGGGCTGATCCTGAGAACACGGGGCGAACTCAAAAAAAGCTACGTCAAACCGGACAGACTTTCGTGACCACTACAACGATCACGAGGACTGCGACAGCCACTGCCGAAAATTCTTCGAGTGGTCCCAGAGTGAACACTAAATTACCACGGGTGCTTGTCTCATTCGGCTTGGAAAATTCCGAAGCCTATAACTCGTACTCCGTCCCCCCGCCTCGTCTTTTTCCAATATCTTTTTCTCGATCATGCCTGCGATATCCCTTGCAGCGGTATCTTGCGAGCATTTGGTGAGCTGCGCCCATTTGCTTGAGGTCAGTTTTCCGTGGAAGCCGTCGAGCAGGCGGTTGATCATGGCGCTTTGGCGTTCGTTGATGGGCGTTCCGGCGTGGGATTTCCAGAATTGGGATTTAAGCAGGATGCCTGACAGCGCCTCTGAGCTCGCTTCGATGCTCTTTTTGAGGCAATCCAGATACCAGGTGAGCCATTCAGTGATGTCGAGGTCGGCTTCGCCCGTCGAGCGCAGGATCCGGTAATAGGTGATGCGATCCTTTAGTATCTGGGATGACATGCTATAAAAACGCTGAGAGCTTTTTTCGGAGCGCGCCAAAAGCATGTCAGCCAGGGCACGGGCAATGCGGCCATTGCCGTCGTCGAAGGGGTGGATCATGACGAACCAGAGGTGGGCGATGGCCGAGCGCATGACGTCGTCGCCTGGCGGCTGGTTGAACCAGTTTAGGAACGCTGTCATCTCGGTTTGCATGAGCTTGGGGTGGGGCGCGTTGTAATGGACGGTCTCGTTGCCCATGGCTCCTGAGACGACCTGCATTACCTCGTCGCGCCATGCGCCAACTTTGATAGTGTGGATCCCGCTCTTGCCGTCAGGGAACAGAGAGCGATGCCATTTGAACATGCGCTCCTGGGTCAGGGGCAGTTCATAGTGGGCCGTGGCATCGAGCAGCACTTCTACAATGCCTTCTTCGCTTTTGGGGAGCCCGGGCGAGCTGAGGAGCTTCATACCCATGCGTTTAGCAAGTGACGAGCTGACGCGGTTAGCGTCGAGGCGCACGCCTTCGATCTGGCTGCTTTTGACGACATCGTCGGTCAGCGCCTGCAAGGTTGCCTCTTGATGCTGGTCTGCACCGAGGCTCTCCCTACGGCCTAAGAGGCGGCCTTGTAATTGGATCAGCTCGGCGAGCTGGGGAGCCAGCTGGTCCTTGTCCCAATGAAACTTCGGCCATTCAGGCAGTTCATAGATGTACATATTAATCTCCGCAAAATATGCGGAGATTATGCGGAGATTAGAGCTGAAAATCAATCCTATTCTCCGCAAAATATGCAGAAAATAGGAACAAGCCTTGATACAGCGAGAATATGGCAACACCCCCACAGCCCAAGCCAATCCCCTCAAGGCTCAGAGACTGGGCCTATGAGCGATTCACCATATTTATATAACCTACTCGATTTATAGTTTCATATTATAAAACTATATTGATTTTAAAACTATTCAATTGACTGAATAAAACTAAAACTATATTGTTTTCACATGAATTCATATCAAAGACCGTTTGTATCCAAGCTATTGAAGCGCTTGCTGGAGCCTGATTCGCGCATGCAGGTGCTCTTGGGGCCGCGGCAGGTCGGCAAAACCACGGGCGTTCAGCAGCTACTAAAGGCATGGCCTGGCCCTAGCCATTATGCGAGTGCCGACGCCTTGAGCGACCCGCGCGGGCCGTGGATGAGCGCGCAATGGGAGCAAGCCGCCCTAGCACAAAAGGCCGGTCAGCGTGCGCTGCTGGTGCTGGATGAAGTACAAAAAGTGCATGCGTGGAGTGAAGAAGCCAAAAAACTGTGGGATGCCAATAAGCGAGCCGGTGATCCGATGGCCGTCTGCTTGCTCGGCTCATCCGCCATGCTGATGGACCAAGGCCTGACCGAGAGCTTGGCTGGCCGCTTTGAGCGCAACAGCGTGGGCCATTGGCAGTATGCCGAGATGCGCCAGGCTTTTGCTTGGGACCTCGAGACCTATATTTTTTTTGGCGGCTACCCTGGCGCCGCCCAGTACATACACGATGAGGGGCGCTGGGCTGAATACGTCGGCGGCACCCTGATCGAGAGCGCCATCGGTCGGGACGTGCTGGCCATGAACAGCGTCGCCAAACCCGCGCTCTTGCGCCGCCTTTTTGGCATGGCCTGCGAGCACGCGGCCGAAGTGCTCAGCTACAACAAGATGCTGGGTCAGCTGACCGAGGCGGGCAACGCCAGCACGCTGGCACATTATCAGGCACTGCTCGATACGGCGGGTCTCTTGCGCGGGCTACAAAAATTTACTGGGAACGCGGTCAGTCGCAGGGCATCGAGTCCCAAATGGTTACCGATGAACACCGCGCTCATCACAGCCCAGCGGGGACTCCCTTTCAAAACCTGGAGGGCGAGACCTGACCTGTGGGGGCGCCTGGTCGAAGCGGCGGTCGGCACCCACTTGGCGGCCGAGACGGCACAAACCTGGGGCGCAAGACTGGACTGGTGGCGCGAGGGAAATTATGAGGTCGACTACGTCCTACAGGCCGGGGGAGCCGTCTGTGGCTTGGAGGTCAAGAGTGGCAGAGCTGGCTTGCGCTCAGCCAAAGGCTTGAGCGAATTCAAGCGGCGTTTTCCTAAAGCGCGCACACGGGTCATCGGGGCGGAAGGGATATCGTTGGCGGAACTATTTGAAAAGCCCCTCAGCGACCTGATTTAAGGCGCTTGAACTCTCCTTGTCTTTTATATTACAAGACCCGCACCGGCACCACGATCATATTTAAGCCCGCGAACATCAGGCGCCGTTGAATTTCTATGGCGGTCTCGTTGTGCAGGGCTCGGGTGATGTTGTTCTCTTCGGCAAAGACCAGCTTGCCGGCAAAGATGACAGGATCAACAAAATCATCGGCGATGGCCGAGCAGAGCTTTTCTAGCTCGCCGACGCGGTCGGTGCCCAGCGCGTAGCGGTACTCGCTGTAATAACCCATGCGCTTGGCCAGGTCCACATAGCGACCCAGGTCGTATTCGACCGCGGCGCGCAGGTTGTCGA
>JANLXT010000101.1:0-1033 GCA_031365225.1 candidate division FCPU426 bacterium | reverse complement strand
CGTGGCCCACTCGCGGGTCTTATCCAAGGCCGCGTCTGGCCGAGCCATCATCTCAGAGAACGCGCGTATCGACGTGATAGGGGTGCGCAACTCGTGCGAAACGGTGTTTAAAAAAGCCGATTTCATCCGCTCGAGCTCTCTAAAGCGCGTGATGTCACGCAAGACAAGCACCAAGCCTGAAAGATATCCTTCAAGATCACGGATCGGCGTGATCATGCAGGCCCAGGCCCTTGGCTCTGGCTTTAAGAGATCAAGCTCTAGCGTCACCGCTTGGCCCGTGGCGCGCACATCCCTGAGCTTTTCATCAAAGCTGGGATCTTCAAAGATCTCGCCAAGAAAGCGCCCCTTGGGGTCGGATCCTAATAAACCATAGACCAAAACTTGCGCGGCGCGATTGACCATGTTGACGCGCCCATTTTCATCCGCGGCCAAGACCCCGTCTTCCATGGCAAAGAGCACCGAATCTAATCTTTTGCGCGCCTCACTGGTCTCAAGGCTTGCGTCCGAAAGCGCCAAATTCAGCCGGCGCGCGCGCTCTTCAAGGCTGTCGACCATGCGTCCTTTTTCGAGAGCCACTGCGGCGAGCGCGGCCAAGGCTTCTAAGAGCCGCTGGTCTTCGGCCCCAAAGACCGCCAAACCACGCTTGTTGATCAGCTCGAGCACGCCCAGCAGGCGTTTATCCATCAAGATAGGAACCGCCACCAAATTGCGCGTGCGTGTCTGGGTGCGCTGATCCACCCGTCGCGCCACGCGTGGATCCGTGCTCGCGTCCTCGATAAAAAGCCCCTGCTGCGACTGCGCCACCAAGCCCGCGATGCCCTCGCCTGGCGCGAGGCGCACCTGTTGCAACGCTTCCCCGCCTCGGCCCGTCGCCACTTCGGTGACCAAGCTTCCATCGTCTTGCGCTAAAAAAATGGCCGACCCTTCCGCGTCCAAGAGCCTCTCGGCTTCGCCCAAAATTCGGCGCAAGGTTTCTTGAAGGCCATGCCCACCGACGATGGCGCTCCCTGCCTGGATCAACGAGCTTAAGTGC
>JANLXT010000058.1:0-11982 GCA_031365225.1 candidate division FCPU426 bacterium | reverse complement strand
CTACGGCGGCGATATTTAATTTAAATAATCTTTTTCGGTGATATCGCGGATAGACGCCTCGACCACACTTAACAAAAATCTCAATTCGGTCATGCTGACGCTCAAGGGTGGCATCAAGACGATCACCGACCCCAAGGGCCTTAAGATCACGCCGTAGTCACGGGCGCGGCGGCACACGCGAGCGCCAATTTTTTCTTCCCAGGCATAGGCTTTTTGGCGGCCCTTGTCTTTCATCAATTCAATCCCCACCATCATCCCTGTCTGGCGTATGGCACCGACGTGTGGCATTTCTAAGAGCCGGGGTAGTTCGCGGTCTAAATATAATATCTTAGGGCTGAGCTTGGCCAAGGTACGCTCAGAGCTAAAGAGCTTTAGGCTGGCCAGCGCCGCCGCGCACGCCAAGGGATTGCCCGTGTAACTGTGGCCGTGAAAAAAAGTCTTCTGATCTTTATGATCAAACAAAAAACCCTTGTAAACCCGTTCGCTGGCCAGCGTCGCGGCCAAGGGCAAGACCCCTCCGCTGATGCCTTTGGCCAGCGCCATCAGATCGGGAGTCACCCCCTCGTGCTGACAGGCAAACAGTCGTCCGGTGCGGCCAAAACCAGTGGCGACCTCGTCACAGATCAGCAAGACGTCGTATTTATCGCAGAGCTTGCGCACGCTAGACAAAAACCCTGCGGGCGCTTTTAGCATACCCGCCGCGCCTTGCACCAAAGGCTCTAAGACCACTCCCGCGATCGTGGCGCGCTTTGTCTTTAACAAAGCCGCCAAGGTTTTGAGCGCGCGCTCACCCTCCAGCGGGTCTCCCGACCCATAAGGCGTTTTTATCTGCTGGGTCTTAAAAAGCAGGGGCCGGTATGTCTTGTGAAATAAATCTATGCCCCCCAAGCTGACACTGCCGATCGTGTCGCCATGATAAGCCTCGCTCAAAGTGACAAAGGCTTGTTTCTTTGCCGCCTGGCCACCTTGGTTTTGCCAATATTGATAGGCCAGCTTCAGCGCGATTTCCATGGCGGTGGACCCGCTGTCGCTATAAAAGACTTTGCGCAGGCCTTTGGGCGCGACCTTCAGTAACGCCTCGGCAAAGGCGATGGCGGGCGGGTTGGACAGGCCCAAGAGGCTACTGTGGTCCAGTTTTTCTAGCTGCACGCGCAGCGCTTGTTTGATCGCGGGATGCCCGTGCCCGTGCGTGTTGACCCACAGCGACGCCACCCCGTCCAGGTAGCCCCGGCCCTCACTGTCATACAAGGTGCAACCTTGGGCTCGCTCGATGATCAAGGGTTCGGGATCGCTCAACCAATCGCGCATCTGGGTGAAAGGGTGCCAGACGGCGCGTTTGTCGTGGGCGATCAGGCGACGGGTTCGGGCGCTAAGGGGCATGGGTGGCTCCGTGAAAGACGACCCCATCTTAAACTATCCCGCCCCTTCCGGGCCACTTGCCTGCGCTCTTTCGCCCCAAGCCTAGACCTGCTAGACTCTGGGCCATGCGAATCTTGAGCTACTTACTTATCAGCCTTTTGCCCCTGACTGGCCTCCATGCCGCCGCGTCTGTACCGACGGACCGGCCCGTGGCTGGCGCGTGGGACACCTTGGTCCCGCCCGCGCGCCCCAGGCTGGATTGGGAAAGCCTGAAAGGTTATCGACTTTTCTTTCACCCCGAAGATGCCGAAGGCCTGCGCCATGCTTTGACCATCGCCGCGCCCGCCCAACAACGGGTGCTGGCGGCCTACGCCTTGGTCCGTCCGCTGGGCCTAAGCGCCACCGCCGCGGGTGATGACGCGTGGATGCGCGTCGAAGGTGTGCCCAAAGCAGAAAGCGTGTCCATCGAATGGGACGGCGCTTACGACGGCCAACCGTTCCCGGATGGCGCTTACCAGTTTCAGGTGCGCCTCTTGCTGGCTCCCGATGAGCGACGCTCGTGGGATGTGGTGGTCTACAAGAGCAAAGACCACCCCAATTTTATAAAGCTCGGGGATCAAGAGATCGGCAAACACAGCCTTGGATTCAGGCAGGGCGAGTTCGTGCCTTCCGAGATCAGCGCCAGTTTTAGCAAGGCCGCTACCCCCCAGGTGGCCTTGTTGGCACGGGTCTGGGCCCCCATGCTTGAGGGCGCGTTCGCCATCGAGGGCGCGCAGATGGACTATCGCCAGATCACGGACGCCAAGGGTAAAGCTTTAGAGAGCGTCGCTCCGTGGGCATGCTTGTGCCAACAAGCTTTACCTGGGGACAGCCCCGCGCGGATCAAAGCGCGCAAGGTGCGCTGCGATTGGGATCTGGCGGAGCTACCCGAAGGCAATTATGAATTACGCGTCTCGCTGTATCATTTATTGAAGCACCCGCAGGCCACGGATCCCTGCGACACGCCCCGCCTGGACCAAGACAGGCTGCGCGTGGTCGTGCGACCGTAATTCGTGCGACCCCATTTCGCGTATCATACGCTCGCCGACGGCACCTTAAGGATGCTGAACCCTGTTGTCGGTGACGAAGTCTGGACCGTGCCAGGGCGCGCGGCCCGTCCCATCAGCAATGATCGCGCGCAAGCGCCACGCAAATTCTCCACGAACGAAGCCCTCGACGCGGTCTGCCATTTTTGTCCCGCCAAGATGCGCCACACTCCCGCCGAAAAATCACGCGTGGTACGCGAAGGCGCCGGCTTTCGGGTGCTTCAAAAACAAGCGCCCGAAGAGACTCTCGGCAAGCGCGCGCTCTTTAGGCGTGTGCCCAATCTTTTTGAGATCGTGCCTTGGGATTTTTGGACCCGCAATCACGGTTTGGTCCTAAGCCCCTTGCAAGCGCGTTGGCGCGACCAGTACTTCGCTAGCGCTTTGGGGCGCGAGCACGTGCTGGGCGTGATCGAACAAAAGCTGGCTGCCGCGGGACAAAGCCCTGCCGAGATCGCGGCGTTGAGCCAAGCTCAAAAACTGAGCTTGGCCGACGCTTTTTTTGGTGGCACGCATGATCTGATCGTCAGCGGTCAGCATTATGTCAAGGACGCCACGGACGATTCGCAATTGCAGTCGTCGGGCGGCTTGGACCCCGAAGAGCACGCTGTCTTTTTAAGCTTCACGTTGCGCGCGGTTGACGAACAATTGCGCGAAAATCCCTACGCCAAGCACGTGGCCGTGTATCAAAATTGGTTGGCTCCCGCGGGCGCCAGTTTTGATCACCTGCACAAACAGGTCTTGGGGCTCGATGCCGAAGGCGGCGGCATGGCGCGGCGCTTCGAGCTGCTGCGGCGCTATCCCGCTTACTTTGATCATGTGCTCTTGGGCTTGGCAAAAAGACAAGGTCTGGTTTTGGCAGAAAATGCCCACGCCGTTGCCATCGTCGAGCCGGGACACATCTATCCCACCGTGGCCGTGTACAGCAAGTCTAAGCAATCGGATCCGCGCGCTTTCGATGGACCTGAGCTGAGTGGTTTTTCGCAACTTTTGTGGGCGCTGCATCGCGCCATGGGACCCAGCATCCCTTGCAACGAAGAGTGGTATTTTAGGCCACGGGCATGGAAACTGCCTTTCCCCTTTCACGTGATGATCAAATGGCGGGTCAATACCCCGGCGGGTTTTGAGGGGTCCAGTCAGATCCATATAAACCCACTTTTTCCAGAGCAAGTCCGTGATCGCCTGCTTCCCGCATTGCGGGACTTGCGCTCCCAGGGTCATTTGGCGGGAGTGCAGTTGGGCGAAGAATGCGCTTGCGAAGAAGGCTGTCTTGGATATCATAGGGGTCCAGCCATTTAGGCTCGTCGTCACAGGAGAAACGTATGCGCAAGTGTGCTCTTTTTACCCTGCTCTTTTTTAGCGCCAGCCAAGCCTTTGCGGGCGTCATGACCGGTGTTGATTTTCGCGACGCTTTTGGCGGTCTGATGGGACTTGGCGCCGTGTTCTTTTTTATGTACCTGTGTTTTCAAGGGGATAGAAACCCACCCGCCGAGGGCTACATGACCAACAAGCGCGAAGAGCGTAAGTTGCGCGGTGGTTCGGCTTCCAGCAGCGTCGAAGTCGAAGCCGAATAGGCCAAAAAAATAAAAACCCTCCCTTCGGGGAGGGTTTTTTTTTGGCAATCAAGAGTTGTAAATTAATTTGGTAAGTTTCGTCCTCACTCACGTGGCTCATGGCAAAGAAAAACAAACCCAAAGCGACCACCGTCAGCACTGGCCCCTTTGTCCTGCTCTGCCTTTTGCTAGGCTTGGTGGGTGGCGCTTTTTTTGTGCCTTTGGCCGAAGAACTGCATGCCAGCTTTATGCTTTTGCCTGCTCTGCGCGAGGACATCGCTGGCGCGCTCATGGCCGTCGAGCCCCAGTTGAGCCAGCTGTTGGTGGGTTTAGGCGTTTTTGGGCTTGGCAGCGCTTTGATCGTGCGCCTGGCGCTCAATGGTTACGCGCGCTTGCAGTTGAAGGCCTTGACCAAGCGTTTGCGTGACCAAGACCTCTTGCCCTATCACATCGAGGCCAACAAAAAACGCCGGGGCCTGCGCGGGGTCCAAGAAGGGATGGACGAGCTCTTTGACAGCTATGTCATTCAATTAAAGCTGGCCCATGTCGAGCGCGAAAAATACCGCAGCGCTTTAGACAAGTACGCCGACCCCACCGTGGGTCAGCGCCTGCGGTACAGCACCGACGAAGATCACCACATCAAGAGCGAGCGGCGCGCGGTGGCCGTGATCTTTAGCGACATCCGTGGCTTCACCGCCATGAGCGAAGTGCTGCAGCCCGAGCAAGTGGTGATGATCCTTAATGAATATTTTGCGTTTGCCACGGATGCCGTCAACAAAAACGGCGGCAAGGTCAATAAATTTATCGGCGACGCCGTCATGGCCATCTTTGACGCTCCAGCCGCGTACAAAGAAAACGCCCACGCCGCCAAAAACGCCATCACCGCGGCTTTGGCCATGCAAGAAGCCTTTCAAAGAGCGTTGCCCAAGTGGCAAGAAAAGATCCCGCAGGTCTTTAGCTGCAACTTGGGTGTGGGGGTGCATTACGGCGAGGCCATCTTAGGCAACCTAGGATCGGCCGAGCGCGTCGAGTACACCGCGATCGGGGACACGGTCAATTTTGCCAGTCGTCTCTGCAGCCTGGCCAAACCAGGGCAAGTGGTGGTTAGCGAGGACACGTTCGAGATCGTGCAAGATGGTTTTTCGGGCACGGCGCAGGATCCCGTGGCGGTCAAGGGCAAGACGGGCCTGCATGCGACCTATGTGGTTAAGCGCAAAGGCTTCACGCTCTGATGCGCCAGGTCCTCGCGCTAGGTCTGTCGCTAGGATTGTTGGCGCAGGGCGCGCTCTTAGGTCTTGGGTGGGTCGCGCAGCACAAGGCTGAGCGCTGGACGCAAGCCAGCCGTTGGCGTGTGCGTGTGGCCCAAGCACCCGCGCCGCTCAAGCGGATCCGGGTTGCGCGACTGCCCAAAGGCAGCGTGATCGTCTTGGACGAGGGGCAGGCCGAGCTGTGGCGTGTGCTGGTCAAAGTTCAGGGAGCGGGCGTCGGCGAGAGTGTCGCGGTCATCAAGCGCTTGCGCAAATTGCGTGGGGGGCACTTGGGCCAGGCGCTCGTGGGCATCAGCGACACGCCCGCGCCGATCACGTTGGGCGACGTGATGTTGGCCCGCCCCGCCAGATTGTTTGAGACCACCGCCTATGACCCGGGCCCTGTCAGCAACAGCCGAGGCTGGGTGGGTACCACGGCGACGGGCGCGCGCGCCAGGTTTGGCGTGGTGGCGGTCGACACCAAGGTGATCGCGTTTGGCACGCGCCTCTATGTCGAGGGCTATGGCCCCGCGATCGCCGCGGACCGGGGCGGGGCGATCAAAGGCGCGCGTTTGGACCTTTGTTTTAACAGCACCCGTGAGGCCAGGGCGTGGGGACGCCGCAAAAAAACACGAGTTTGGGTGCTGGATAGCCTGCCCAAGGCCCGCCGCCAGGCCCTGCAACGCCGCCTAGAAGCTCAGCCCTGATTGTGTTATAAAGGTACCTTCACTGGGAGCGACCATGTCAAAGAAAAATCGCGAGGCGGCTCAAGCCGTCGCTGACAAGCCCAATCTATTGGCTGACTATTTTTGGGCCAACCTGATCTTTTTTGCTTTTGTCTTTACCCTGGCCTGGGCTGTTTGGCAAAGTTGCACGCTGCCTGGCGATGACCCCGCCGTGCGTGGCGTGATGAAAGAGACTTTTAAATTTATCCTGCTGCTCTTTGGGGGCGGCTTTCTTTTGGTCACCGTTTTTGACGCCGCTTACGAGTTTTTTGCCGCGCGGGTTGAGGGCGACGCCGAACAAGCGCAGGACAGCCAGGCGTGATGCGTCGACTTCGGCGTGGTTCGCGGATGCAAGCCCTGCTGATGGCGGGGCTTTGTCTTTTAGGGCAGCTGCGCGCCGAGACGCCCCTCTTGCTACCGCCCGGTCGGCAGGTGACGACCCCCATCCCTAGCCCCACGCCCGAAGTGCGCGCCGAAGATCTGAAGCGTTTGCGCGAGCATAGTGACGAGGCGCAAGCCGCCATCGATAAACGCGTTCGTGATCTGGATCAACGCTTGAGCGGCGCGGCGCGGGTGAAAGACGAAGACCTGCGCGCCTTGCGGCAAACCTTAGAACAAAGCACGGTCGACCTACGGGCCATGGACATCCGCCTGGGCAGCCTTGAACGCGGGCAAAAAACGCATGAAGAAACACTGGTCTTGGCCACCAAAGAACTGAGCGCCTTGTCTGTCAATCTAAAGACCGCGCGTGACGAGCTTGCGACCGCGCTCAAGCAGGCCCAGGCGACCCAGACCGAGCTCAAGGCGCGCTCGGACAAGCTCGAGGACTTGGTGGATCTGCTTGGCGCGTTGCGTCGCGACCTCAACACCAACAACGAAGAGATCGTGGATCTGCGGCGCCAGCTCAAGGCTTTGGACGGCAAAGGCACGGTCGAAGGGAGCAACGCCCAATGGTGGGACCAGGCGTTACGCTGGCCGTATCTGCCCGCGCTCGCGACAGGACTGGCGGCGATCGCCATCGGCGTGGCGGCAAGCAAGTGAAGATCTTTTTATGTTTGATCGCGGCGCTCAGCTTGTCGGCCTGCGCCTCGCGCGGGCACTTTAAGGTATCCACGCGGCCCAAGCCGCAATTGGTGTCTTACGAAAGCGTGACGCGTACCGCCGCTCTTGCTCTCAGTCCGACCGCGGGGGCGCTTGGCTCTGAGCTCAACCCTGTTTCGGGCACTGTCAAGGCAACCAAAAAAAAGCCTAAGCCAAAAGAAAAGATAAAACCGAAAGTTGACGAGCTTAAAAAGTACGGTTGGACTCGCAAGCCCAACAAGGCCTATGCCGTGGGCGAAAAACTGACCTTTGCGGTGCAGTACTTTAGCATCACCGCAGGGTACGCGACTTTGAGCGCCGCCGAACTGGTCGATGTCGAAGGCAGGCCCTGCATTCACATTGTGGCAGAGGCACGCACCCATCCCGCCTTTGAGGGCATCTTCAAGGTGCGCGACCGCATTGAGAGCTTTATTGACGCCGAAACCTTGTTTCCTTGGCGCTACGAGAAGCATCTGCGTGAGGGAAGCTATTCGGCTGACAGCTCGTACATCTACGATCAGCGCGCGGGCAAGATGCTTGAGCCGGCCAGGCCAGAGCGCGTGACGTTGATTCCACCAGACACGCAGGACGTGATCTCGTGTTTTTACGCGTTTAGAACGGTGGATCTCAAGGTGGGTGAGAGCCTTTATATCAAGGTCGCCGCGGACGACATGAAAAATTACGAGCTGAAAGTCGATGTGCTCAAGCGCGAAAGAGTCAGCACCTTGGCGGGAGACTTTGATTGCATCAAGGTCCAGCCCCATCTTAAGTTTGAAGGTGTGTTTCAGCAAAAAGGCGAGGTCTTTGTGTGGGTGACGGACGACGAGCGGCACATCCCCGTCAAGATCCGCAGCAAGATAGCGATCGGCTCGATCAACATCAACCTGCAAGAAGCCGAATGGGTCCAGCCAGAATAAAAGGAGACACGCGTGCCAAAGCCACAGTCAACCGAAGCTTTTGTCCGGGACTATCTTTCGCAGTCCATCTTAACCAAAGTCAGGACCCTTGAGACCTTGACGCCTGCCATCACCAAGGCGGGCCTGCTCGTCGTGGCAAGGATTGCCAAAGGCGGCACGTTTTTGCTTTGCGGCAATGGTGGTTCGGCGGCAGACGCGCAGCATCTGGCGGCCGAGTTGACGGGTCGCCTGCATAAGATGGAACGCCGTGGCTTGCCCGCGATCGCGTTGACCACGGACAGCTCGGCGTTGACTTGCATCGGCAACGATTATGGGTTTGAGCAGATCTTTTCGAGGCAGGTTGAGGCTTTGGCCCGCAAGGGCGACGTGGTCTTAGGCATCAGCACCAGCGGCAAGAGCCCCAACGTGGCCGCCGCGCTTAAACTGGCCAAGCGCCTGGGCTGCGTGACGCTGGCTTTTAGTGGCAAGGGTGGTGGCGAATTAGCCAAAGCCAAGTACGTGGACCTTTGCTTGACGGTGCCCTCCGACATGACCCCGCATGTGCAAGAGACCCAGATCGCGTTGGGGCATCTGATCTGCTTTATCGTTGAGCAAGAGCTGACTCGGCGTGGATTTATCAAAGAAGGGAAGCGGCGATGAGCGACAACAACCAAAGCTTGCTGCCTTGGGTGGCCAAGTTGGCGGGTAAGCGCGTCTTAGTCATTGGCGACGTGATGGCCGATCACTATGTCTGGGGCAAAGTTGAGCGCGTCTCGCCCGAGGCGCCCATCCCCGTGGTGCATGTCAGCAAAGAAGAAGTGCGCCCCGGCGGCGCGTCCAATGTGGCTTGCAACATCGCGGGTCTGGGGGGGCGCGCCAGTTTGGCGGGTGTCATCGGCTCGGACGTGATGGGCGAGACCTTGCGCAATCTTTTGCGCGAAAAGGGCATTGATCCCAGCGGCTTGGTCAAAGATCCCGAGAGGCCCACCATTCAAAAATCCCGCGTCATGGCTTTGCAGCAGCAGGTGGTGCGCGTGGATCGCGAGAGCAACGCTCCGCTGACGGCCATGGTGCAAGAATCTTTTTTAAGCGCTTGTTTGCGCGCGGTGCAAAGTTGCGACGCGGTGCTCTTTAGCGATTACGCCAAAGGCGCTTTGTCGGCGTCGTTGGTCAGTCAGGTGACAAAAGCCGCGCGCCAGCTGGGTAAGATCGTGGCCGCGGATCCTAAACCGGCCAACATGGCCTGGTTCGCTGGCGCCAGCGTGGTGACCCCCAATCTTGGCGAGGCCGAAGCCGCCACGGGTCTGCGCATCACTGACAATGCCAGCGCCGAAGCCGCGGGCCGTGTGCTTTTAGAGCGTCTTAAATGTGACGCGGTGCTGGTGACGCGTGGCGAGCATGGCATGACCCTGGTGCCCGCCCAAGGCGAAGTGACGCACATCGCCACCCGCGCGCAAGAAGTTTTTGACGTGACCGGCGCTGGCGACACGGTCATCGCCACACTGACGCTTGGCCTCGCCGCTGGCATGTCCCTACCCCAAGCCTGCGCCCTTGCCAACGTCGCGGCCGGCATCGTGGTCGGCGAGGTCGGCGTGGCCGTTGTCACGCCCACCGCCTTGAGCGCCGCGCTGGCATGATCCAAGCCTTTCAACGCCTTCGCGTTGCCATTCAACAGCGCCGCTGGCGCTGGGCGTTGGCCATCTCTTTGATCTCGGACGCCTTAGGCTACGGCGTGCTAGGCATCCCTCCGTTCATCTGGGTCATTGATGGCCTGACCGCGGCGCTCATCTTTGGGGTGCTTGGTTTTAGGTGGGCACTCTTGCCGGTCTTGATCGTCGAGGCTATCCCTGGCCTAGAGCTATTCCCAGCTTGGACTTTAGCGGTGCTGGCTTTGTCTGCGACAGATTCTGAAACGAGTGAGAACTCTATGCCCAAGCTACTTAACCGCATTGCCATGGCCAGCCAAGCCGCCGCTCTAAAGGCTGCTGGCAAGAAGCTGGTCTTTACCAACGGTGTCTTTGATATCTTGCATGTCGGTCACCTGCGTTATCTGGCGCAAGCGCGCGGTCTGGGCGACGCCTTGGTCATCGGGCTCAACAGCGATGCTAGCGTCAAGCGCCTGAAGGGCGACAAGCGCCCCCTCTTGCCCGAGGCCGAGCGGGCCGAGCTGCTGGCGGGCCTGGCCTGTGTGGACTACGTCTGTATCTTCGAAGAAGACGACCCGCGCGAGTTGATCAAGGCCATCGTGCCCAGCGTCTTGGTCAAGGGTGGCGATTGGCCCATCGACAAGATCTTAGGCCGTGACACGGTCGAAGCCGCTGGCGGCAAAGTCTTGAGCCTGCCCTTCGTCGAGGGACGTTCGACGACCAGCATCGTGCAAGATATCGCCAAACGCTTCGGCGCGGATTTTAAAGAATAGAATGCCCACCACCCTTTATATTGCCGCCTCGCTGGATAGCTACATCGCGGGACCCAACGGCGAGATTGATTTTTTAGACAGCGTCAACAATCCCGAGGGCAAAGAGGATTATGGGTACCACGCTTTTTTCGCCAGCGTGGACATCATCGTCCAGGGTCGTAAGACGTGGGATCTGGCCCGCAGCTTTGGCGAATGGCCCTACAAAGGCAAAGAGACGTGGGTGCTCACGCGGCAGCACGACCTCAAGCCCATGGCGGATGAGCGTTTTTGCGAATTCAATCCGGACCAGTGGCGCAAGCTGGCCAAGACCGATCACGTGTGGTTGCTGGGCGGTGGCGAGACCAACAAGCTTTTTCTAGAGAACGATTTAGTCGACACGCTCGCCTTGAGCACCATCCCCGTCATCTTAGGCGGCGGTTTGCCACTCTTTCCGCCATCAAGTCCGCGTACACAGTGGAAGCTGAAGAACTCGGTGAGCTTTGAGTCGGGACTGGTGCAGAGCACGTATACGCTGGGCTGATCTTTCCCAGCTTTCTGGTAATTTCGACCCCTATTGATGGAAAGCCTGCCCTGAGGTGCCCGGCGCATAGGTGCCCAAGAAACCCGGGCCTCGAAGGGTAGGCGTAAAAAAGCCGGGCCTCTCAAGCGCTTTGATGATTCGAACTTAAAAGTAAGAGCGCGCACTCTAAAGTGATGATCACGCACCCCAAGCGGAGCACTCTCCAACCATGATCCTCGGCATCATCCCCGCACGCTTCGCCAGCAGCCGTTTTCCCGGCAAGCCTTTAATCGATCTCAAGGGCAAGCCGATGATTCAGCGTGTGTGGGAACAGGCTTGCATGGCTAAGAGCTTGGACCATGTGATTGTGGCTACCGATGACGCGCGCATCGCGACGGTCGTGCGGGCTTTCGGTGGGGATGTGGTGATGACGCCCGCCAACTGTCCGACGGGTACCGATCGCATCGCCGTGGCGGCGCGCAAGTGGCGGGGGCCTAAACCCAGCATCGTGGTGAATGTGCAGGGGGACGAGCCTTTGCTTCCGCCAGCGATGATTGATCTGCTCGTCAAGACGCTTAAAGCTGGCAAGGCGCCCATGGCGACTTTGGCTCGGCCCTTCGACGACGAGAAGCAGTTTAGAGATCCCAATTGCGTGAAGGTCGTCTGCGATAGAACGGGGAAGGCGCTTTATTTTTCGCGGGCTGCCCTGCCGTATCTGCGCGATAAGGCTGGACGGGGCCTACCCAAGGCGCCTTTGACGGGCCTGCATGTTGGGCTTTACGCCTACCGCGGTCCATTCCTACAACAAGTCGCCAGGCTCAAGCCCACACCGCTAGAGCAGGCCGAGAAACTGGAGCAATTGCGGGTCTTGGAGCATGGTTTTGACATTGCCGTGGCTTTCACCAAGCTATGCAGCCAGGCCATCGATACGCCTGCCGACGCGATCAAAGTCAGGCGACTTGTCAGATAGCCTCAAGTCCTGTATAAAGAACTCCCGAATGGGCAACATTCGGGAGCCACGCCGGTGAGGGCGCGATCCCTCCACCGGCGTGTTTTTTTTTTAATGGTGTTTTTGGCAAGCAAAAATATATTTGTGTGCGGCGGGGGTGTTTGTTGGGTGGG
>JANLXT010000346.1:0-15800 GCA_031365225.1 candidate division FCPU426 bacterium | reverse complement strand
CTCCAGCGGATACATGGCCGCCGAACCCGCCGTCATGCCCGCGCCCCAGCCGATGATGCAGGCCTTGCGGGGATCGGGATGCAACGCCAGACCCTGATGCGCGATCAAGCGGCTGGTACCCACGTCCCCGATCCAGGTGCTGGCGTCCGCTTTGCCGTTGACCGCTAACGACAGGCCGCGGCTGCCCTGGCGCACGCTGACCAAGACTTCACGGCCTTCGCGATAGTAGAGCAAGGGCCCACTGCCCGCCATAAATTGGCCGATCGACAGATCGGGTGGCACATGGCCCTTAAGACCCAACCCGTAAAGATAGATGCCCGCGCTCATGGCCTGGCGATCCCAGGGTTGATAATTGCCATGCAACCAAACCATGGGCAACAAGCAAAGCAACAAGACAAGCGCCTGGATCCCAACCCGCACCAAACGCGCCCGCAAAAAAAGATGCAGGGCTAAAAGTAAGAGCGATCCGGCAGCCCACACAAAACATGCTTGCAGGCCCCAGCGCGGAATCAGAACAAATGCCGCGCCCAGCGAACCAACGATAGCCCCAACGGTATTAAGCGCGTAGAGCTGGGCCGAGACGGCGAGAGGGCGGCGACCTTCGGTGCCCGCTAAACTGAGCAAGAGCGGAAAAGTAAAACCTTGGATCAAAGTCACTGGCAGCGTCACCAAGAGCGCCAGTCCCAACCCCCAAGCCTGCCACCCTAAGAGACCAAAGTTAAAATGCTCAATGTAATAAAATACCAGGTCAGGCATGCGTCCTATCACCGCAGCCTGCAAAAGAATGACCGCGCCTAAAGCGGCAAAAAGCCAGGCCAAGACGCGCGCGGGGTCGCGCAGGCTTTTGCCCCAGCGCTCGTAGCCCCAGGTCCCCGCGACCAAACCGATCAAGACCGCGAACAACGTCAGATCAAAGGCATAGGTGGACGATCCCAAGGACAACGAAAAGGACCGCATCCATAAGATCTCTAAGACAAAAGCACTTAGGCCCGAGAGCAACGCGGCCACAGAAAAACTAAGGGAATACGGCGCGTCCTGCGACGGCAATACGGGCATCGCGAAAGACGGAAGCGGGCGCATCTGCCCCTTGGCCAATGCCGCAGCAATTAAATTGGAGGCAGCCGCGACAAAAAAAGCGATCAGCACACCAAAACGCGGCAGCAACCAATAGGTCGAGACCAAGACACCCGTGGCCGCGCCCAAGGTGTTAAAACGATAGAGCCTAGCAAACAGCGTGCGCAAGTCACCCTGCCCGCGCGCCGCGACGCCTGTCAGCACGGGCAGAGTCGCCCCCGCCAAGGTCGCCGCGGGCAGGACGATCAAGGCCGCCAAGGTCACCTTCAAAGCTAATTCGATCGAGGGAGGCAAGGGAATGGCACGCAAGAATTGGCCGTACAAACTTGGCAGAGCCTTTAAGAGCAGGGCGCTTAGCAGGGCCGCGCCAGCGATGCCCAGTTCTAAGCGAACATAAGTCCGCAAGCTGGGTTGGCCCTTAAAACGCTTGCTCGCGAGGCTGCCTAAAGCCAAACCGCCCATAAAGACAGCCAGCACCAGGCCCATCGCCTGGGTCGTGCCGCCAAAGATCAAGGCAAAAGAGCGCAACCAAAGCGTCTGATAAATCAACGCTGCCGCGCCAGAAAGAAAGGCGGGCAGCGCGAGGCGAGCTGAGCTAGTTGGGCTTAGAACGCCCATCCCACATTTAGATTAAGGATCGGCAAGAGCCCGCTGAAAGTGCCCGCGGTGCTCGTCGATTTGATGGTCGGATCAGAAACAGTGACGGTCGCGTTTGCCGAAGCCTGCTGAGCGCCGAGACCAAAATTGATTAAGAAGCCACTGTCCCAAAGCCATTGATAGCCAAACTCGCCACCGATCGCCATCACAGAACCTTTCGCCTCTACGGTGTAGGGTGTGAGGGTAGAGCTCACCAGCGAATCGGTCGCGGTGAGTGCGTAGTAATTCAGTTTTGGTCCGATGTACCAACCCGCCAAGCGCTTGGTCGTGAAGTGCCAGCCAACGCCCAGTCCTGTCAGTGAAGTCTTGATCGTGCCAATGTTCTGACCCCATATGACGCCTTCGACGCGCAAAGAGTTATGGTCGCCAAAGGCACGTGAGTAACCTAGGTTGTAAATGCCCAAACCTAGAAAAGCGATGTTGGTGTAGAGCGCGTTGTTCTTTTTATGATCCTCAGCGCTAGCTGTCTCACCAACCTTAGCCGAGTTAGCGCTCGCCCCCCCTGCCGCGCGCAAACCATCGGCCACGCCCTTAACCGCCAGATCGCCGGGTACCGCCGCCAAATAAGTATCGTATTGCTTTAACGCGGCAGCTTTGTCGCCTTGAAAGTAATAGCAGTTACCTAGCTGCTTATTGGCGTAAACATAGCGCGGCTCCGCCGCCAAGGCGGCCTCGTATTCTTGAATGGCCTGCGCGTACTGTTTGCTTTTTTCAAGCGCGAGACCACGCGTGTAAGCCGCCTTGGCCTCGGGCACACCGGCTCTCGCGACCGTGACTAAAGCCAAAAATAAGAGGGTCCAAGCACCGAGCGTGAGTTTATTTTTAGGCATGTTCAAGTTTACCCTTTCTCTGGATAGCGATCCGCTTCTAGAATGGTCGTCCCTACCCTTAGGCGACCAGCCTTGGAGCCCAGCATGCCCGGACCCACTATTATTGCCATCGATTTTGAAACCGCTAACCAAGCGCAGAATAGCGCCTGTCAACTTGGTCTGGTGCGTGTCGAAAATTGGCAAGTGGTCGCGGCCAAAGCCTGGTTGATACGACCACCTAGTGATGAATTCATGTTCACGGACATTCACGGGCTGACCTGGGACCATGTGCGCGACAGCCCAGACTTTGGGGCTTTGTGGCCCGAGGTCACGCCACTGATAGAAGGCGCCAACTTTATGGCGGCCCACAACGCGCCTTTTGATCGAGGCGTGCTTCGGGCGATCTGTCACGACCACGCCATCGCGCCTCCGACCGAGCCTTTTTTAGACACCGTCATTATCGCACGCCAAGTCTGGAACATTTTTCCAACCAAGTTGAACTTGGTCTGCAAACATCTAGGCATCCCTTTGCAACACCACGAAGCGCTCTCGGACGCCAATGCCTGCGCCCAGATCTTGATCCGCGCCAATGCCACCGGCTGGGCCCCAAAGGCCCCCAAAGCACCCAAGCCATCAGACCAAGCTTGAAATACGGCCCAAACAGTCTCATATTGGTAACTGCTGAACGCTAGCCCTTCTTTGGTACACCGTATGCTGCGTGGTCAAAAACAATGATCAAAGGCTCTATGTTTCGTGGCATCAATTACAAGTGCGCGATGCTGCATTACAACAACGCCGAATGGGCCAAGGCTATCAAAGAGCTACAGCAGATCGCCAATGAGAGCGATCCGCATATCTATGAGATGCTGGCAAAATGCAACCAACGCTTGGGCCTGCTCTCAAATTACGAAGACTTTCTACAATTAGCGATCACTTCGTACGACAAGCTCGGCGAGCCAGAAAAAGCCGAAAAATTAAGACAGACGCTTAAAGCCCTCTGACCCACCCTCATTTTTTCTCATCGCTGGGCACCGTTCCCTTCGGGAGTGGGCAGGCCTTCTGGGCGTGGCCGCTTGGCGATGAACGCCCGTAGCATGGTTTGTAAGTCGGGCGCTAAGTAGCCACACTTGAGCATCGCCTCGGCCAGCGGCCGCAAGCGCCAATCGCCCGACCCAAACGCAGTCTGCATGCGCCCCATCAAAGGTTCCAGCTTCTTGTTCCACTCGGTCATCGCGCGCAAGCCGCCACAAGCAGTATGGCCCACCTCACTCGCGATCCCGCGCGCCATGGTGTTGACTTCTGCGCGCGTATTCTTGCTGATCTCAACGAGCGCAAGCATGGCCTCGGGGTCGCGCCAAACAATCTTGGCTAAAGCGCTCAATCCCATCAATTTATAAATCTTGTCCTGCCGCGACGCGAATTTACGCAGACAGCTCAAGCAATAACGCTCGGGCCAACCCAAGCCACGCGCCTGCACATCAGCTTCTTGCGCCAGATCTGGGACGCCGCTCTCTTTGATCCAGACCAACGCGGGCAGCAAGGCTTGCGCCGTCTCGGGGTAGCCCTTGAGCTTGGGGATCCCTTTCAAGGTCATCAGCACCTTGGCGATCTCGGTCGAGCGCAGATCGGCCAACGTGATCTCGATCTCACTACGCGCGTCCAGGCGTGTCGCCGCGTCCAAGCTTAAGGCCAGCGTGGCAAAAAAGACGAGCGCAAAGTAGGTCTTGTTTTTCAGAGCATGGCTCCCGAGAGGATCGTACTAGGACTTTAATAATGGTATTCTATGTTTATGCAACGTGCTAAAAAAAATAAGCTTTCCGCCACCGCTTGGACCCGCCTGGCCAAGGCTTTTTGGGAGCAACGTCAGCGTCGGGCGGCCCCAGGAGCTCTGACCGGCTACCTTTTGGACGAATCCCCTCCGGCCATCGGTCGGCAGCGTTTTAAGGGCGAATGGCGCCAGGCACAGACTTGGTTGGACACCGAAAAAGCCCCGGCCGGCCGTTGTTTAGATCTGGGCTGCGGAACAGGCCTGTGGGCCCAAGCGCTCGCGGGCCGCTTTAAATCTGTCGAAGCCTGGGACTATGCGCCGGCCATGATCAAGGCTAGCCGCCGTCACTTGGCAATGGCGGGAATACGCAACGTGACTCTGCGTTGCGGCCGTATTGAACGCCGCCCCGGTCGCGCGGTCTTTGACTTTATTTTTGTAGGCGGGGTCTTGATGTACACCCCCCAGGCTAAGCTGATCCCATTGCTTAAGAGCTTAACACGCCTGCTTAAACCCAACGGCCGTCTCTTGCTGCGTGAATCAACTCTCGCTGGCCCGACCTGGCTACGGAAAAACAGCCCCCTGCGCCCAGGGCTTTTGGCCAACGCGCGCCAACGCCAAGCGCTTGATTACGTCGCGATCTATCGCAGCCCCCAGGCCTTGACGCTGGCGCTGGCGAATGCTGGATTCACGCTAAAGTCGCGCCATCCCAACGCCCATTACAAGCTCAGCGACCTAAGCGAAGATTGGCTGCGACGCTTTGACTGGGTCTTGGGCGGTCGCCTGCGCCAGTCTGCCATACGTGCCGAGCTAGCGGCCACCTGGATCTATCGAGCACGCCTGCTTTTGCTCTACCCCGAATACTTTATACGTCAAACCTTGGGACTGGGCGCCTTCAAGTTAGTCAACTATTGGTTTCTCTGCGCGCGCACTTGATCGACATGAAAAGACCGATAGACCCAGGCCATGTCTTTTTGGTGCAAGCGTTGGGCCAAGACGCCTAGACGTGTGACGCGAGCCCCTTCAGAAATTGGTCGAGCCCGATCCACATGCAGATTCCAATAAGCTAAACGCCCGCCACCCTGAGCTTTGTCCACCAATTTTTTGTAAACGCGCGCGTGTTGGTCTGTATCCATATACTCAAAAATATTCGATAGATTAAAACCAAAATAAGTCCCTGGCGCGTTTTCGGCCTGCCCCAAGTACAGCGTGACGCGCCCACTGCGACGGCGAATGAGCGCGTGCATGCGCGGGCGCAGATACATAGGCAAAGCGCCTGCCGCGTAGTTGCCCGTCAGGTGATAGCGCAGATAGGGGTTGCCGGGCGCGGACGCGGCGCGCAAGGCCAGCCCCAAACGTTGAATAGGCCCACTGGTGACGTCCTTGTCCGCGTGCTTGAAAAACTGCGGATCCCTTCCCTGCGAGCCCACGACTCGCTCACTGAACATCACACGATTAAGAACGCGCCAAGCCCAAGTGTCCCAGGTCTTATTAAAATAGTCCGCCCGCTCAAGATCTGATTTGGGGCCCAGCAACTCCGCCACCCGCTCAGGTCCATGCACCCAGCGATCCATCAGGCCCCGCACCCGTCGCACAAAGCGCTCTAACTTGCCCGCGTGAATCAGCCCTTCGCTGACCGCTGGACTTTGTTGATCCCAAAAATCCCGCGCGTTTTTACCGAGCCGTTTACGCAATCCAGCATAGGTGCCTAAACGTCCCGCGTCGGGCAGCACCCCCATAAAGCCCAAGAGCGCCTGATAGTCCAACGCCTGAAACGCAGCGATGCGCAATTCTAAACAAGCCAATTGCGTGGGATTAAGATCCACCGCCACAATGGCCTTCGGGTCCAGCGTCAGCATCGCCAGCACGTTGTCCCCCGCCGAGGCGATCGACAGCAAGCGTTTACTCCGGCAACGCTTACCCAAGCCCCGACACAAAGTGTCCGCGTCTTCCCACACGCTGCCATAGCGCACAAAATCGAAAGCCGCGCGCTGATCAATCAATCGCTTTGACGCGCCTATGGTCGACGCCCCTCAATTTGAGGATGCGCCGTTAAAAATTGATTAAACGATGGCTCGATGCTAGTCGAGCAGTTGAGGTCGGGTTTTTCGTTCCAGGCCCAGGCCAGATAGCCCGCGTATCCAAGCTTGAGCACGTCTTCGGCAAAGCGTTGATGGTTCTTAGGTTTGCCGGGGCCGCTGTACTGCGTCTCGGGGATCGAGATGGTCTCGCCGATGATCACGGGTTTGGCCTGGTCGACCCCGCGGCGCAATTTGTCGGGGCCCATCGTCGTGATATTAAAATAGGGAGTCTGCCAGTCATAATAATGGATATCAAAAAAATCAAGATCGAGCCCGCTCCAAAAATCATACTGCACCCCGCACCATTTCATGGACGCAGACCCGACGCTCACGGGTTGTTTGGCGTGCAGATGCACCGCCCGCGCCACGTCCCGGACATACGATCGTAATTCGGCCAACGTGAAAGGTCCGTGCTTCAGGTCTTTGTTGGGGTCGCCGCCATCCTCTTTGCGTATCAGCCATTCCGGCTCATTGATCACGTCCCACGCGAAAATACCGGGATGCTTGCTGGTCGCCTTTAAGAGCGGGACCACCGCCGCGTCGATGAAGCTCTTGCGGGTGCGCGGGTCGCGCAAGACCCCGTCCATACCGCTCAACCCCATATCAAACGACGAAAACGTTGGATACAGCTTGATGCCACGGGCGTGGGCCGCGTCGCAGACCGCGACAAAATTCTTGACCCAACCTTTGGGCATGCCAACGCAGACCCAGCTTTGCCCCTGTTTTTGCCAGAGCGGGGCCGCCACAAAATCGGTGTAGACCCACCAACGCAACGAACGCACGCCACGCGCGCGCATCAGATCAAGATCAGCTTGAATGGCCTTGAATCGCGTGGGCCAGCCCTGGGTCGCGAAATCCTTGCCCCAGTCTTTCCACGCGTAATTGACCCCCAGCGGAAAGTAAGGCTTGCCATCCATCCACGGCACGCCGGGTAGATCTTTGGCTGCCGCGTGAGCCCAAGCGCTCAACAAGAACAGGGTGAGGACGATCCAACGTTTGATAGGCATACGCAGGTCCTTCTAAATGCGATGAAAGTTGGCCTTTGCCTAGTTCGGGCAAAGCCCAGAGAGCGCCGCGGCGATCTGAGCGATCTGAACAACGGTGAACTCATTCATTGGATAACAGATCCGAGCGTCCGCATAGAGCTCAAGCGGGGGCCAGATGCTTGCATCAGGATAAAAACTTTGATGCACGTAACGCGCGTCCCAAGGGCCCGTGCCCCCCTTGCCCTCAAATCGATACGGGCCCATCGCCGGGATGCCAGGCGCGATCTTGCCGGGGCCCAAATGCATCCATGAATCGGGATGGAATGTGCCCGGAGAGTTTTTTGAACCCAGCCCGCTCACAAAGCTGGCATTAAGCGGGTTGCCACCCAGCAAGACGTCCACATTGGCTTGGATCGCGTCGCGCGCGTCCGCCTGCGGACCCACAGCAAGCGCCACCGCCATGGGCAAAGCCTCGGGCTGAGTGCCCCCACCCCACGTCAGGGGTCTGAACCAGTCCATCGCGAAACGCAGACCACGTTTTTTTGCTGGCGTAAGCTTCTCGTCTTGGCTGGTGAATAATATGGCCTGCGTCAGGCGCGTCTTTAGATCAGCGTCCTGCCCCCGCGCCGCCAGCACATAGGTCCACGCGGCCCAGGCCTGATCATAGCTATCCCAAACATTCACGCGGCTGGTCGCGGTTTTGATCATCAAGTCGCGTTTAAACACATCGTGAAAAGCGGCCTCACCCGTCACGCGATAAAGACAGGCGGCAGCGTGGTGGCGATCATCCCGAATCTTGGGCTCGTCGCCCGCGTGTTGGTTTTTTTGGGCCCAATCCCAGGCTCGGCGAGCCGAATCCAGCCACAGCGCCCGCTCTTGGGTCTTGCCAGCTTTCTCTAGCGCGAAGATAAAGTGGCAGGCCGCGGCGGCGTAGCGATAACTGGCCTGCGGATCTTCAGCGTAAAGATACCAGTGCCCGTTGCAATCTTCAGGCGCCTCGCCAGGGTCAGGGAAACTATCTAAAAAGAGGCCTACGCTGACACCGCCGTTAGGCCGTTGCAAGCGCCGCCAGTAATCCAAGCCCCAGCGGGCCTCATCCAAGATATCGGGCAAGCCATTGGACGATTCGGGGATGAGCAGATCGCCATCGTGATGCGCGCTGGGGTTAAGTTGGTAGGCCAAGCCCAAGATCATGGGCACTTGAAAATGCCAGTCCTCGCGATCCCAGTCGCCCGCGTCATGCCAACCGCCCGCGATATTGCGGACCTCGCCCGTGTCCTCGACATCCTTGCAGGCGTCGCATTGGCGGTCCATGCGCCGTATGCGCGACTGATGGATTGGCTTGGTCGCGGACCCAAGATGGCAAGCTTCGCGCTCATAAGCGCCCCACGGCTTGACCAAAGTCGTGCCGCAACGCTGATGATAAAGGCCCCGCATGGCGGTCTTAAAAGCTCTTTGATTGATATCGGCGGCGATCTCAAACGGATACGAGACGCCCACACCCGCTACCGACACCACGTAACGACCCGGTGTCTTTAATCCGCTTAGGTCACACTCCCACAAACCTGTTCGCAGGTGATTGCCTTCCCCGTCCTGACCACTGTCCGCTCCCTCGTCCAAACGCTTACGCGAGACGACCTTGCCTCGAAAAACTTCTTTGGCTGATCTTTGATCCAACACCAAAAATGCCTTCCCCTCCCAGGCCGAAAAATCCACCGCGCCCAGCGTGCCCGCCCATTGCGACAAATAGCAGCGCTTAAGGCTCTCTGGCGCCCAGCCCACTTGATTCAGATGCAAAGCGTCACTACGCAGCAAACGGGTGTTGGCGTGTATCTTGACGCTTGGATGGCCTTCAAAGATCGCGGGCAGATCAAGCGTGTAGTCTTGCCCCTGGCGCAACGCGCGCGGCAGCTCAAGGTAGATCCAATGCTCGAGGGTGTTCTCAATGTGAAAGGCAGGCTGGGTAGAAACCACGTAGTCACGGCCCTTGCTCTTGCGACCCACCCTAAGCGGTTGAAGGCCCTTGGCGTAAGCGCTATCTCCTTTGCTTGTCACCCTCCACTGGTCAGCCTTCAGCGCGCGCTTCAGGTCAAGCGGCAGCTGCTCGCTATGCTCATTCACCGGGTGTCGGTTGCTTGAGACGACGGCCTGCCCATCCACCGCATGCAGCACCAGCAGGCGCTCGTGCACCAGCGCCCAATCCACCAATCGCGAAGCCGAGGCTGGCTGGACAAACATGACACAAATCATTGTTAAGCAAAGGCGGACCGCGCTAAACTTAAGCATTCCAAACACTCGGAGAGATTGCCATGGGTAGCATCAAACGACCGTCCGCGAAGATCCTAAAACTGAACGCTTTGAGCTTGCTGGCCCGAGCCGAAGAGGTGCTCTTAGAGAGCGCCAGCCGGGCCACGGGTTTTGACGACGCCGCCGACTTTAAAAAGGCGTTGATCGCCGATCTTGACGAGCACCGGCCTTTTGGCAAAGCCGTGGCTGATTTTCACGAGCAATACAGCAAGCTGGTCCCCGCGCCACGCCCGGTGTCCAAAGATTTGGCCAAAAAAGCGGGCCGGGTGCAGGCCGCGCGCTTTGATCCCTCGCTCGGCCAAAAAGACCGTCGGCGTGGCAAGCGCGTCGCGGGTGGCAAACGGGTCGGGCAGGGCCAGAGCCGCAAAAAATAAACAGCGCGCCCGAAGGTCGCGCCGTTTATTTTTATTCTAGCTCTGGGACCGCCGGGTCACTTGACGATCGCGTCTTTTAATTCGTCCCGCCACTTGCCTTTGGCCTCGTCATAAGCGCCAAATCCGTCGGCCTTAAATTCCCAGTAAAAACGGCTGTAGCTGTATTTTTTAGCCATGCTTGACATGGCGGTGGTCCAGCGCACGCGCGAAGGCATGTCCCCTTTTGAGATCGCGCCAAACTCACCCAGGATCACAGGCAGGCGATGGGCGGCCGCGTATTTTTTGACTTTTTCAAAATCAGCTTCCATCTCTTTTAGCTCTTTAGGTGTGCCAGTCCACTTGGTGCCCAACCAAGCCTTGGATTCTTTGCCCACCCACTCGGCACCTTGGTGGGTAAAGTGGAAGGGTGAATAGTCGTGAAAGCTGAAGATGACGTTGCTGTCTCCTTTGGGCAGCTTTAGCTTTTGCATCGCTTCGACACCACCCCAGGCCGCCGGGCCGATCACGATCACTCGGTCGGCGTTCTCTTTGCGGATGATCGCAAGAGCGTCCATGTAGTACGCGTTCCAAAGCTCGGGGGTCAGCTTGTCATGGGGCTCGTTTAAGATCTCAAAGAGCAACTTGCGAGAGTGCCGGCTGTAGCGCCGGGCCACCTGGGTCCAAATGGCCAAGAAGCGCTCACGATGGGCGGCAGGCTTTTCAAAGATCTCGTTGTAATGATGAAAGTCCAAGACCACGGTCAGTCCGGCGCTCATGGCCGCGTTGACCATGCGATCAACTTTTTGAAAGAACGCGGGCTCGACCGTGTACGGCGCGACCGTGGCCGCCTTGGCATTAAAACGCACTGGCAGACGAACGCCCTTGAATCCAGCCGCGGCGATGATCTTAAAGTCGCCCTCTTTGGCCGTCAGTCCCCAACCCTCGGGCGGATCGGCCTCAAGGATGTTGCCGTAATTGATACCCGGTGACATGCCAGCATTGATGGCCGCGGCATCCAAAACTTCTTTGGCAGGCGCTGCGTTCGACAGGCTGGCCAACAGCATAAACAACAAGGCACCGACTGTACCGAAAAGGCTTTTCGACATAGGAACCATCCATAAGAGAAGACTTAGAGTAAGGCTATTCTAGGGCTCTCCGTCCGCAAAAACTACGAAATAGAAGCCGCTTCAGCTGCCCGCGTTGGGTTGGGCGTTTTCAAGGCTAAGACCAAAAGCCAAACACTCACAATGCCTAATCCAGCGCTCTCGCGCACCGTCTCGTGAGCGAAGAAATCAGGCCAATTAATTTTTCCAAACATCTCGCCACAGCTCGCTCCCGTCGCCGCGTAATTCCACCACCAGATCGCCAGAGCGCCATACAACGCGCCAGCGCTCAAGATCAGGCGCCGATCGATCTTGATCCAACTCATGAGCGCTGGCACCAAGTACAGGCCGCACCAAAGCACCGGATCAGGGTCATTGAGCTGCAGGATGGCAAAAAAGACAAAAACTAACGCCATGATCTTTGAGCCAAAGCGTGGATTTTTTCTCAACGCGCAACCTGCAGCACGGCTTGGCCCCATAGGTCCGGCGACTCGTAGGCCATGTCTGATTCCGAATGCCAAAAGAGTTTGGCGGTTCTGTGCCCCTTAGTTCCACCCTTGTTGATCGCGCAGTCGAAGCGATACGACTTACCAACTTGCCAATCATGCCCTGGCAGATTGCTCAAAGGAATAGACGCCGCGATGCTATAGCCTTGCTCTCGAGTGCTTGCCCGCAGCGACACTCCCGTCTTACGTGCCGAATAAAAGACAGGCTGTCCATTCTCGGATTTAGGCGCGAACGTAAAGTAATAGTCTTGAGGACCCACGGCCGAGCGCAGCTTCCCATCGTCAGGGACGCTGCTGATCCAAACCTCCACCGAATCGCCCAGATAGAGTCGGTCCGTCATCTCTTCGTTAAAGGGCGGACGGCCCTGAAAGATTTTTGCCATGACATAGAGTGCCTGATCGCCCAATACCAAGAATATCTCTCCAGACAGCTCTTGGGGGCCTCGCAACGCTCCCTGCACCACTTTTCGCTTATCCTCAGGTCCTAAGTAAATTCGGGGGCCCTTGTAAAACTCTTTTTCATCTAAATCAAGAACCTGACCAGTGGCCAAGCGCCGTAGCAGAGCAGGCTTACCTTGGCTTTGATAATGTCGTTCCAAGGCTTTCAACTGCTGCGAGCTGCCTCCTAAATCCTGCAACGCCGTCTGCAAGAAACGTCTGGTCTCTTCTTTGCCGTGGTAACCAACCAAGGACCTTCCCTTGCCCACACTGGGATACTTATCCACCAAGAGGGTCGGAAAACCTTTAATTGCGTAAAGACGCTGCAAAGCACTGACCTTGGGTGGATTGAAGCGGGCCTCGCGCATGCGGTCCATGACCCGCACCGGCACAAAAGCTTGACTTATTCCAAGCGCGATCGCCGGATCCATGAAAACTTCTTTTTCTAGCATCTTGCAGGGCCCGCACCAGGCGGCCGTAAAATCATAAAGATACAGCTTGGTATTGCCTTTAAGCTCTGCTGCTTGGTCTGGCGAAAGCCACTGCACACCCGCAGGCTCAACACCCGCCAGCGTCAAAGGCGCTAACGATAAAAGAACTAGGACCAGCCAGCATCCCACCTTCATCGCCCCGCCCTGACCACCGCTTGGCCCCACAAATCCGGCGACTCGTAGGCCATGTCATCTTCTGAATTCCAAAATAGCTTGGCGCTCCGCGAGCCTTTCTTAAGGCCCTTGTTGAGAGCAAAGTCAAAGCGATACGATTTGCCGGCTTTAAAAGAATGTCCCAGGATATTGCTGAGCGGGATCGATGCGGCCACGCTATAGCCTTCGGCGGTCGCGCTCGCGATAACTTTAGCACCCGCATTTTTTGGCGAATAGAATGCCGGCCGGCCGTCTTGCGAAGTAGGTGCCATCGCAAAGTAATAATCATGGGGCCCGAGCGCGGACGGCCTGCGCGTGCCATCTTCGGGGATCCCACAGATCCAAAACTCAATCGAATCCCCCACGTAAAGGCGGTCGTTCGCTTCTTCATTCAATGGCGGACGCCCTTGCAAGACCTTCGCCATGACAAAAAGATCTTTATCCGTTATCACAACTTTAAGATCGCCTGATAGTTCTTGGGGGCTAGCGATTTTGCCCACCACGACTTTTCGGCTATTTTCTGGACCAACGTGGATTGCGGGAACGTTTTTAAAGGCCCCCGCGTCCAATCGCATCGACTGCCCGCGTGGCAACAACAAGATCGTCGCTGGCTGTCCTTTCCAATGATACGGCCCCGTCAAAACAATGCTCTCTCTAAGAAATTTGAGCGTGTCCTCTTTACCTCGGAAACCGATCAAAGCTTTGCCATTGCCCTGGCTAGGAATCTGATCCACCACCAAGGTCGGGAAGCCTTCGACTTTATACTTGGCTTGCAACGCGCTCACTTGGAGGTTGTTCTTTCCTTCTTCGCGCATGCGGTCCATGACGCGCACAGGAACGAACGTAGCGCTTATCCAGGCGGCAGACTTGGCGTCCGCAAAGACCTGGCGCTCTAAGAGCTTGCAAGGGCCGCACCACTCGGCAGTGAAATCATAAAGCACCCACTTGGACGCGCCAGGGCCCGTGGGCAGGGCCTCTTGAGGTTGGCGCCACTGGATGATCACTGCAGCGGGGCTACGTTGGCTCTCATAGACCTGGCTGGCCAGCAGGCTTAGGGCCGAGACGAGCAGCGACCAAAGTAGCCAGTGTGGCAGGCGTCGCGTGGCATACTGCGTCGCGTCAGGGTTATTTTGCATAGCTGAACTCCCTTCGATTCATCACCCAGCAAGCCCCAGCTATACAAACTAGGGTGGTTACGGCATAAAGACTAAGATCTACCCAGCGCAATTCATTCGAAACGATTCGATTGGCCAACTCAATGCCTGGATAAAACCAGCCTGCCATCCGCTCGAAGGTCGTACCGCTAAAGCCGAAAATCATACCAACAATCCCGATGAACTGCGGAAATGCCAGAACCATATAAACTAGACCCTCGAGGCGCCAAGGCACCCATGCCGATAAAAAGATCAGCAGCGCCCCTCCCTGAAAAGCGATCAGACCATCGACCGCCAGTTGCTTGAGCAAGTCTACCCCTGAGAACACACCACTGCTCCGATAGATCTGGCCCGCGGCGAGCAGTGCAAAGAGTCCCAGAATCAAAGTTGCGGCCGAACCAAGGGCCAACCATTTTGAACAGATGTATTGCCAACGTTTGATTGGCCGGGCCAACACTAGATGCAACATGCTAGAGCCATATTCTTGAGAGAGGGTGCCCCCGCCCAGAATGACGATGCACATCACGCTACTAAAGGTGCCCATGGATAGACCCAACCGCAGTACGTCCAATGAAGAATAAAGACCTGTCAGTAACAACGCTGTAAAAAGCTTGCTGGGATTAAAAAGGATCTCGCGCAGATGAATGCGATAAAGGGTTCTCATGCCCCGCCCTCCGGCAAGAAAAGCTTTTCTAGCTCTTCGACGTCACGGCTCTCGATTTCTTGCACGTGACCCCCCTTGATAAAGAGGATGCGATCGCTGACCTTGACCACCTGATCCAACTGGTGCGAAGTAAAGATAACGGTGCCGCCCCAGGCTTTGACGTCCAAGAAGAGCTTTCTAAAGGTCGCCACTCCGGCGGGATCCAAACCAGACACGGGCTCATCCAGCAGCAGATAGCGCGGCTTGCCGATCATGGCCTGGGCCAACCCCAAGCGCCGCAGCATGCCGTAAGAATACTTTTTGATGGCCTGGCCCCAACGGTCTTTTTCTAGGCCCACGCTCGCGAGCAACGCCTCGCTCTGGGCCACACGCTGATCTGCCGGCACCCCAGCCAAGGCGCATTGGTCACGCATAAAGCGCAGCCCAGTGACCCAACGGCTGAAGGTGAGCCGTTCAGGCAGATACCCCAGTTGCCGCTTGACCCGCAGATCATCCGGGTCCAAACCGTCAAAGCGAACGCTGCCCGTGTCGGGGCTCAAGAGGCCCAGCAAGCAGCCCATCATGGTCGTTTTGCCAGCCCCATTGGGACCGATCAGGGCAAGCACCTGTCCAGCGCTCGCGCTCCACGTAGCGGACTCAAGCGCCGGAGCTTTGCTGCCCCGGTAGGTCTTGCTAACGCCATCGATGACGATAGAATTTTGTGCGCTCATAACAGGCTCCACGTGAGGGATTGCTTTCGCACCTATTCTTACAAATCTTAGACCGCAATAAAACAGGCGATAAAAAATAAGGCCCAACCGATCTCTCGGTTAGGCCTTATTTTAAATGGAGCGGGCAGTGGGGCTTGAACCCACGACATCTTCGTTGGCAACGAAGTGCTCTACCACTGAGCTATGCCCGCGGACCGACTCTTGCAGAATCGGGTGTTAAACTTTGGGTACGGTAGGGATCGAACCTACGACCCGATGATTAAGAGTCATCTGCTCTACCAACTGAGCTACGTACCCGCAAGGAACAGGATTATAGAAAGGGCGGGCCCACCTTGTCAACGACTCCGAAGGGCTGGAAGGAACATCGAAAAAGACGCATAAATGGGCCTTATGCGGGGCGCCGGGCGCGCATGGCGGGGCGCTCGACGAGAAGATACCCGAGCGCGCCAACCGCGATACAAACCGCGAACGACAGGCTGACCCACAGCGGGCTAAAACCCTTGCCCCTAAAATAGTGAAAGATATCAAAGTTATAAAGGTAGATCGAAT
>JANLXT010000344.1:0-2518 GCA_031365225.1 candidate division FCPU426 bacterium | reverse complement strand
CACTCCGCTGAGCCACTTTTGGATTCTAGACCATCTTTGACGACGACCAAGGGTTCGCTCGCTTCTCTGCCATACGCGTATTGCAAATAACCAATTTTGTCGCTACTCGAGGCTTGATACCAGCCCGCTTTTTTTTCTGCTGGCTTGCTGTTAAAACGAAAACCGCTGACGGCCACTTCGCGAGCGCTGTATTCCGCCTCGGTCAAAAGCACCCGTTTTTGCGTCTTTAAATCCCACACTGGCAAGGCATCGACATTGAGCCATGCGCGCGTATGGAGACCCGGTACGCAATCCTGCTTGAGGCGCGCCTCGGGAATAAAGAAGCTGTGGATGACATCTTTGGCCGAAAAATCAAATACCACGTTTTTGTTAGCGGGTATGGCAACTTCATTAAAACTCATGATGTCATCCGCTGTACCAAAAACACCATCGGCCCCAGTGTAGCGGAAGTTCCACGCATACTGCTCGGCAAACACTTGAATATGGATCGTGTCTTTGTCTTTGGGCGTCGCCATCTTTAGGTCGCGCCATAGCACACCCGAATAGAAGGTGATCCAGAGCAAGATCAAGGTGGGGACCACGGTCAAGCCCAGCTCGACGGCCGTGCTACCATGAAAGAATTTGGCTTTGTGCCCAGGGCGGGCGCGGAAAGCGATGACGCTATACAGCAAGAGCCCTTGCGTGATCACAAAGATAATGATGACCACCCACATGATAAACATGTAAAGCGCGTCGATCTGACGACCCGATTGGGTGATGACCTGCGGTATCCAGATAGAAACGCCATCCGTGGGGGCCGCCATCGCGACGGTGGCCAGCAACGTGGTCAGGGTCAGCAAAGTCAATCTCGCGAAATGTCTCATCCGTCCGCGTCCTTTTGTTAAGAGAAAAAAATCTTTAGACCCTGGGTACGCGGTCCAAAAGCATTGCCGCGAAAAGCAGAGGAAGATAGGTGACTGACGCCAGCAAGAGCACCCGCGCCCGAGAGCGCTTGGGCTGCTGGACAGTCCAGATGGCCACGCCCAAGAACAGCAGTCCGAGTCCACCCGCGATCCAAAAATAAAGCTGCCCCGTCAGGCCGATCACACTGGGCCAAAGGCTCACGGGCAAGAGAGCCACTGTGTAGAGCAGGATCTGACGAGCAGCCGCGGCATCGCCTTTTTCTACGGCCAAGGTCTTGATGCCCGCCTTTTTATAATCGCTTTGATACATCCAAGCGATGGCCAAGAAGTGCGGCACCTGCCACAGGAACATGATCAAAAAGAGGGCGGCCGCGACCTTGTCTAAGCTCTGTCCCGCGGCAACCCAACCCATGACGGGTGGCAATGCGCCAGGAATCGCACCCACCAACACCGCGACGGGACTCTGTCGCTTGAGTGGCGTGTAGACCAACAAGTAACTGGCCCACGTCAAAAGCCCCAGACCAAAGGTCAGCAGGCCCACACCCAAAGCCAACCAACTGAAAGAAAGGAGGGCCAAGGCCCCGCCAGCGAACATGGCCGCATGGGGGCTGAGCCTGCCAGCGGCCACCGGGCGTGTGCGGGTCCGCTCCATCAAGGCATCGGTGTCCCGCTCAAGCCACATATTAAGCGCCGCAGCTGAGGCGGCGAGCAAAGAGACAGCTACGCCAAAGTTGACCACCAGGGGCCAGCCCAAACCTGCCGCACCGCGCCCTAGATACAAGCCTGCGAGGGCAGAAAGGATGACCTCGGTATTGAGGCGCGGCTTAAATAACTGTAGCCAGTCTCTGGCGACCGAGTAGCGCGGGTTTGCTAGTGGTACTTTTGCCACAATCGCCATCGCTTTCGCGAACCCTAGACTTTCACATTTTTATACAGGCGCAGACTGAGCACGATACTGCTGGTAAAGACCACCGCCCCACCGATCACGTGAAAACTAGTCACCCAGGGATTTAAACCTGTCCAAACTGTAAAAGCGCCGAGAGTGAATTGGGCCAAAACAGCGCCCACCAAGACCCCCGCGGGCTGTCGGATCCAAAGGCTCAGTTGATGACGCAACAAGATCTTTGACCCAAGCACCAAGATAGCTGTCAACGTGATCAACGCACCAACGCGATGCGCGTAATTGATGGCCACCATCCAATTCAAAAATTCTGGGACCAACTTTCCAAAGCTGGTCGGAAAATCCGAGATGATGAGGCCCGCTTCGTGATGCCTCATGACGGCGCCCACCATGATCTGCGTGTAAACAAGCGCGCAGATCCATGCCGCCTGCCTGGCGAGCGCTTTGTCGCTAGCGCTACGAACCGGACTCGCAAACCAAGAACTGGCCGTGACCGTGGCAAAGCTGACTAAGAGCCCAAACAAGAGCTGGCCCAAGACACCGTGCAAGGTCGACAACAGTGGCGAGGTCCTGCTCCAACCAAATTGGGTGGCGACCAAGACTGTGAAGGCCCCCAACAATGCCTGCGCGATAACGGCAATGAGCGCGATCCAGGCAATCCACCGAACCCACACACGTTTTTCTTTAAAGCCAGCTAACAACGCTAATGCCAACA
>JANLXT010000341.1:0-1217 GCA_031365225.1 candidate division FCPU426 bacterium | reverse complement strand
GGACTGACGCACGGCTTCGCGGTGTGTCACGGCGGGTTCAACGGCAATCGCGGCAATCCGTACTTCGGAGTGAACACAGCCGGCGATCTTCTCGTGAATCCTGCGGCCCTGTTCGACGATTTTGTTCAAGCGTTCGAATCTTACGTAACTGAGCTGCGCTCCGGCATTGCCGACGTGGCGATGTTTGAGAAGGTATTTAAGGACGTCTTCATCGAGGGGAAGTAACACTCCGCGCGGCTGCCGGAAATACTCGAGTCAATCGCAAGCCCTCGCTCCGTGAACTTATTTAAGGGCCACTCATCGAAACTGAGCTCAATCATGGGCGACTACACACCGCGCCTCAGTTGCTTCGCTTCAGCGCCGGACAGATGTTGCGGTCGCCGCCATCATGAAGTCAGTCCAGATCGGCAAGGCGGCCTCGGCGCCGGTCAAACCGAGCGGGGAATTGTCGTCCCGTCCAACCCACACCACCACCAGCAGGTCACCTGAGAAGCCGGCGAACCAAGCGTCGCGTTGATCATCGGTTGTGCCAGTTTTTCCAGCCGCTAGTGCCTTGAACCCCATTTGCCTGGCCGCATGCGCTGTTCCGATATCGAAGACCGAGCTCATCATCTCGGCAACGCTCCGGGCGCTTTCCGCGCTGGCGATCCGATGCGCGGGCGATTGCTGCGCTGGCATGATCCGACCGTCGTGAACCGTGTCTCCGACAAACCTGAGCGGCTTGGCGACCCCGTCGTTCACGAAAATCGTGTACGCCTGCGCCACTTGAGCAGGCGTCGCCTCGGTCGCGCCAAGGGCTAGCGATGGATAAACGTCGTTTACGGGGCGGCCCGTTCCCCTCCCCCACAGTGCAGCTACCCGTTGAAAACCTGCCCAAGCCGACACCTTGACTGCAGCAACATTCTTCGATTGCGCTAGTGCGTTACGCCAAGTGATAGTGCCGCCGTACTGACCGCCGTAGTTGCGAGGGGTCCACGGCGTACCACCAAATCGAAAGACGGTTGGCACATCCGCAACGGTGCTATCCGGTGAGACCGCAACGCCTTCTTCGCCCGCACGCTCGAAAGCTGCGAGATAGTCGTACGGTTTTACGAGCGAGCCGACCTGACGACCGCCCATCGTCGCTCGATTGAATTGAGACATCGGATACGACCGACCGCCCACCACGGCTCGGACCTCGCCCGGTGTGGTGTAGATCGCGCCGTGGGCGAGCGCGA
>JANLXT010000310.1:0-1719 GCA_031365225.1 candidate division FCPU426 bacterium | reverse complement strand
GATGCCCGAGGATGGCACTCTGCGCTCGCTTAACGTCAAGATCAACACCACGAGCGGTGGCCAAGCTCGCTTGGCGGTCTACACGCGCAGCGGAGCCGTGCCTGGTAGCTTGCTCTATCAGACGGGTGCCTTCACGACTAGCGTTGGATGGAACAGTGTGACGATTGGAGGCTATGCCCTGACCAAAGGGGACTATTACCTAGTTGTTCAGACCGCCGCCGGGGGCGGGGTCTTTCCTGAGTACAACGCCACGCTGGGGGTGGGCTATTCTGCCGCGCAGGCTTTCGGCAGCTTCCCGGCCAGCTTCCCGGCGGGTGTGGCCGATACTAAAATGTGGTCTATCTACGCCGAATACTGCCCCGCCGATAATTGGCTCGGAAATCGCGCCGCGACGGGCCGTAGCGCGGGCCGCTTTATACAGGCTGCGACAGAAAAGTCGTCTTTTAGGTTTACCGCTCGCGCTACCAAGACCGTGAGCCGCGTCTATTTTAGGACGACGACCGCGCTGGCCCCGCCCACTTATCGCGTGGGCATTCAAGATGACGTTGGCGGCTTGCCAAGCGGAACTTGGTTGGGAAGCGGTACCATCATCCCCGTGACGAACTCGTGGAACGCGGTCAATCTTTCCGCCGGGCTTAGCGCTGGCCAGACCTATCACCTGGTAATCCAATACGAGAGCGGGACCATCAGCGGCGCCAATCGCATGAGCCCGGCGAGTGTCGGCCCAACGTGGCGGGCCATGCCAGATAACGAGCAGGTCGACCCAGCGCTGGAATACCTTAGCTTTAATGGTACCAATTGGAATGATGACGACACCATGCCCGTGTTTATGATCGAGCACTTGGACCTGAGTCGTTACGGTCAGCCCTATTTTAATTCGATCGCTAACACCATTCACGGCAACGGAACGGGCCCCCTTCCGGACGCGGACGATCGCATCAGCGCCCAGATCGTCCGATTGACCTATTCGGCTCAAGTGGATCGGGTGGCCGCGTGGATACGAGCGCCTCTTGTCAACGCGACTTTTCCTCTCAACTACGCGATCACCGACATGGCGCGATCGGTGACTTATGCCTCGGGTGTGCTTTTGCCGGCTGGTGTGGCCTTGGGCGTCACGCGCTGGGCCGAAGCCAGCTTTGCGCCAATAAATCTTGACGCGGCCGTGCCCTACCGGGTCATCTTCTATGCCCCCAGTGTCGCGCTCGCAAACGCCTACTGGGTGCTCGCGTCGTTCACCGACAACACCCTGCCCGAGGCGATGGACTGCACTTGGGGCGACCAGAACGGCCGTGACCAGTACAGCAGCAACAATGGCCTGACCTGGACCAACTATCCCGAAGAAGACAGCGGCGTGCGACTTAGATACATCGGACCTGGCAGCACGCCGACACCGACGGTCAGTGTCACATCTAGCGCGTCCCCTACTAAGACGCCCTCGCCTACGCCGACACCCAGTGCCACACCGACGCCCTGCGTGCTGAATGTGATGGGCTCACAGACTCTCACCAGCGGCACCTACAACTACTGCCAGGTGCATGTCTTTGGCGGGGGCACGCTCACCATCAACGGCGCTGTCACGATCTATGTGGCGGGCGACTTTATTGTTGACAGCGGTGGCGTGGTGACTGGCGACGGCATGATCGGTGGCGGTGGTATGTCTAACATGGCTGGGATGGGCCTTGGTGGTGGTGGAAGTAGCATTAGCGCGGGCGGAGGAGG